>JABFSU010000040.1 GCA_013140455.1 Nitrospira sp.
TCATCGTCTGCGGCCTTGCTGAAAGGCCGTTTTGAACAGCCGCAAGAACTGCCTAGTCTTGCGAAATCTTCGGTTCAGAATATGAAGCCTCCGGCGCAATGCTTGATTGGGCATACCGTTTATAAAATCTCATCACATCCCGCACCGACACCACACCCACAATCTCTCCGGCTTTGGTCACGGCCAGATGACGCACACCGAGGTCGCCCATCATTTCCTGAGCATCATCTACCGACTCACTCCCCTCGATCGTGCACAGGGGTGTCGTCATGATCTTCTCGACCGTCAACCTGCCGAGAGGCTTACTGGTTGCCACCGCCCGGCGGACGATATCCGTGTCCGTCACAATGCCCACCAACTGCTTACCCTTCTTCACCAGCAACGACCCGACCCGGGCCGTCCGCATCTTCTTCGCCGCACTTACGATCGACACCGCCGGCCCGACGGTTTTTGGATTTTTGCTCATGATCTTGGATACGGTAGACATGATTTCCCTCCCTCTCGTTGATGGTATCGAGTGGAAAGAACGCCGGCCGCGCTCATTCAGTTTTGACTTAGAGTAACACAGTTAGAAGGGGGCACTCAAAACCGTCGGAACGAGGCCGCAGGGAGCATGGCGACTGAGAACGAAGTTGGGGGCCGCTTTCAGCATCCTTACACCGTCAGGACGATTTTTCCGAAGAACTTGCGGCCAAGCATCTGCTCTTGCGCCGCGCGTGCCTCTTGAAGCGGATAGGTCCGGTCGATCACCGAAATCAGCCGCTTCTGGCCCATCAGCTCAGCCACCTTCACCAGTTCTGCCCGCGTACCCATGTAGGAGCCTTTGATCGTGTACTGGCGGGAATAGATGTACCGGAGATCCACCTTCACCTCGGCGCCGGTCGTGGCCCCGCAGGTAATCAACCGCCCGCCTTTCGCCAGCGAGGCCAGACAGCTCTCCCACACCTCCGGACCGATATGCTCGATCACCACATCGACGCCATGGCCTTCGGTCAAGAGCTTCACACGATCCGCCACTTTCTCCTTCGTGTGATTGATGACCGCATCGGCGCCGAGCACCACCGCCTTGGGGATCTTGTCGTCCGATCCGACCGTCGTGATCACGCGCGCGCCGGCGAGCTTGGCCATTTGAATCGCCATGGTCCCTACGCCACTCCCTCCGCCCATAATCAACACCGTCTCACCATGTTGGAGGCCGGCTTGAGCAAAGAGCATATGCGAAGCAGTGACCGAGACGAGCGGAAAGGCCGCCGCCTGTTCAAACGAGAGATTTTCAGGAATCGGCAGCACATTGCGGAACGGGACTTTTACATACTCGGCATAACCGCCATGCATCATCGCCCCCAGCAAACTGTAGGAGCGGCAGAAGTTGTCCCGCCCGGCCAGGCACTGTTCGCATTTCCAACAGCTGATCCCCGGCGACACGAACACGCGCTGCCCGACTGTCACATGGTCAGCCTGCGCCCCGACCTGCTCCACCACGCCTGCCACATCCGAACCCGATACATGCGGCAGCGGCATGGGATAAGCCGGATTCCCCTGCCTGATCCAGATATCGAGATGATTCAGCGCACAGGCTTTGACCTTGACCAACACCTCATCCGGCCCGATCACCGGCGTCGGCAGATCCTCATACGACAATTTATCCGGCCCGCCATGCGCACGAAACAGAGCAGCTTTCATATTCAGCTCCTTGCTAGACCACACCCTACCTTATAGAACTAGATCGGAAACAACCGGCAGAAGCTTGAGGGAGCGAACAGGACTGTCGTGCTTAGAGAAAATTCCTATCACACAGGCTGATCAAAACGTCATCTGACAAGGCCGCAGGGAGTGCGGCGACTGAGGCGCAGCTTTCTCACCCACCGCCCCTCATGAACCAGATCGCTATAAACAAGAACCAAGGAACTACCCGCAGGTTGCTCAAAAAGGTCAACCTTCTCACCCGCCCGACCCTGGCGCGCCGGGACGCGCCTTTTCCCAGGTAAGGCCGCAGACGACGAAAGCACCGGAGGCGTACCCTCAGGGGTACGTTGAGGATGCTTTCGAGGCGAGAACGAAGCTGGCGGCATTTTTCAGCAACCTGCTAGAACTTCAGCTCGCCCTCAACCACCATGACACACTCCCCCCCGACCTTTACTGTCTGAATGACTCCGTCGCCCGAATCCACCTGGATGAGAATCCGCGAGGGCCGCTCGATCTCATAGCCCTGCTCCGAGACAATCTCGGTCGTCGGCTTCACGTCAATAATGCGGTGATGCACCAGATAAGCCCCGAGCGCACCGCTCGCGCTGCCGGTGGCGGGATCTTCCAGAATGCCGATGGCCGGCGCAAACATACGGGTATGGACCGTCGAATCAGGCTCGACCGTCACCGTCGAAAAGACCATGATACCGTTGGCGCCGAATCGACCGCAGAGATCGGTAATGGCAGAGGGATCGGGCCGGATCGACCGGATCGCTGTCAGTGTCCGGATCGGCAGGATGAGGACCGGCAATCCGGTCGATACCACCTCGATCGGCGACTTGGCCTCGGCCACCACGTATTTCGGAAGCCCGAGCGAAATGGCCAACTTATAGAAGTCTTCCTCATCCTCCACTGCGTCAAGAAACTCCGGCTTCGGCTGCGACATGACCACATGCTCAATCTGCTTCCCCACCCCACGCAATTCCACCGGAAACAAGCCGATGTTGCATTCGTAGAGCAGGCGGGTGACCGCGCCGGTGAGCGGCACGAGCCCGAGCTGAGCCAGCAGATAAAAAGTCCCGATGACCGGATGGCCGGCAAAGGGCAGTTCCTGCGTCGGCGTAAAAATCCGCAACCGCACCACGGCCGCCTTGTCGGTCGGAGGGAACACAAAGACCGTCTCGGAGAGATTCATCTCCCGGGCGATCTGCTGAAGTTGATCATCGGAGAGCCCGTCGGCATCAGGAAACACGGCAACGGGATTGCCGCCGAAAGGATCGGAGGTAAACACGTCGGCTTGGTAGAACTTCAGCGAGCGGCGATCAGGCATTTGTAGCTACTCCTATAAATCCTGGCGATAACCTCCCCGGCATGTTCAAAAAGGTCTTGTGGCAAGGCCGCAGGGAGTACGGCGACCGAGGCGTACCCTCCGAGGTACGTCGCAGGGAGACGTACGACCGAGAACGCCGCCAGAAGCCTTTTTCAACATGCTGCTATGCAGGGCGTGGAAGTGCTTCATATGACTGCACCAATGGATTACGAATGTAATTCTCGACATAGTTCTGCAACGACCCGTTCCGGTACAGCTGCTCGTTGGCAAACCGCGTATCCACCTTGTGCAGCACTTTCACCTTCACGCCGGTCTTTTCCGTGAACTGATCCAATGTCACGCCGGTGATATCGCTATAGGGCCCGCGGCCGGATTGCATGATGCACTTCGGCACATGGATCGTCTTCTCGGTGGTGAGCCGCCGGGCGATATCGTCGAACGTCAGCAACACCGTGCAATCCGAATCCCCGCTCAGCATCGCATTCGGCACATAGAGCACGCGCGCTTTGTTCTTCCGGTACATCGACAGAATCTTCGACACGCTCCAGCCCGTGACCAGCGTATCCCTCTTCTCCAATTCAAGCGAATCGAAGAGACTCACGATCCGCTTCCGGCTCAGAAACGCGGTGATATAAGCCTCTGTGTGGATCGTCTGGAGATTCGGCAAGGCCGCATCGTAGATCCGCAGCGCTTCCTCCGCCAGATGCTTCCGGCCCTGCCGCATCAGGCCGGCCGTCTCCTCCTTGAGGCCGCGCACCGGTGTGAGCGTTCCCATCCAAAGCACGCACTTCTGATTGATCTTGGAAATCTCCACCGCATCCTTCGACATCGTCTGCGCATCGAAGGCATAGAAATTCGCCGACGACACCGCCGGGCCATCCAGCACCTTCATCAGATGCTTCACCGAGGGCGCATGCGGCATGAGCCGCTGACGATAGTCGCTGAGCGTGATAACCGAGAGTTCGAAGTTGATCCGGCCGGGATATTGCGCGACGAGCTGATGGATCTTCGGCACATGCACGAAGCCGACGGTGAAGAACTGGATGCTCTTGTCCGTATACTTCAGAAAGTCCTCGACCCACTCCATCGCCTTGGGATGGAGAAAGAGATCGGTCCATTCCATGAACTCGTTGCCGCCCAGGCACCAGAACTGCTTGGGGTCCGTCGGTTTCTTACTGATGTAATCGAGAATAAACTTCCAATCCTCGTCGGTGGTCTTGGGTGGATCGAGCGTTTCGCGGTACGAGTGATCCAGTTCGTAGCAGAACTCGCACTTCACCGGGCAATCGCGCCCGAGGCTGAGCGGGATCTTCCCCGCATCCATCTCGCGGCGCAGCACATCGCGGTAATCGTTCTTGGTAAAGATCGGAGCGGCCTGAAGCATCGGGAGGGGCATTGGCATTGATTGACGACCTTGCTCCAGCTAAAGTAATAGGATGACTGACGAAACAATCCCCAAAGAAATAGCCCACGCACTGGAGATTCTTGGCCTCACCCTCCCCGTCACCACTGAGGATCTTGAACGGGCTAAGCGCGTGCAGCTCTATACCTGGAACCCCGCCCGCTACTCGAATCTGACGAACAACCCCAAGAAGTACATGGAAGCCTACAAGAAGGCCGAAGAGATGACCAAACTGGTCGAAGCCTCTTACGCCCTCCTCATCGCGGTCCTCGTGCCGGATGATGAAAACGCCACCTAACGGCGTTCTCAGTCGTACGTCTCCCTGCGACCTAGCCGCGAGGCTAGGCCTCAGTCACCGTACTCCCTGCGGCCTTGTTACGTAGCGTTTTGATCATCCTGCTAACCAACACCGTGGGAGACCACCCGAGACATACCTTCCTTGCCATCCTCGCCTTCGTTCATAGACACCGGCCACGTGACCAATCCTGAGACCGCATCGGAGGCTGTCGTCTGCGTCTGCTTGGCATAGATCTGTGGCAGCTTGTTGGTGCCGAACTTGGAAATATAGAGGAACACGTGCTCGCGGGAATTCACCCGCACCGCCCAGGGCTGGAAATCGTTTTTGTAGAACTCTTCGCACATCTGCATCGCATCGAGGCACGACAGAGTGCTCGGCTCGAGCAACGTGTAGTAGTAGTCCAGCGGCAGGTCGTACTCTTCCTGCTTGTGGATCGTGATGCCGAACTTCTCCGGATTGCGCACCATCGGCGTGTGCCGGTAGGCCACGAAGTAGAAAAGTTCGACGGAATGAATCACCGGCTGGTTGTCGATGACGAACTGCCGTGTCTCCAGCGCCTCATCCTTCGTCTCGCCGGGGAAGCCGTAAAAGGCCATCACATGATTCCAGATCCCCGCCTTCGAGGCCTGGTGGAGATTGTTCTGAATCACGCTCTTCTTCGCATGCTTGTCCATGAGGTTCAGCACGCGCTCGTTCGCCGACTCCATGCCGTAATAGAGCGTGCAGCAGCCGGCCTTGGCCGCCAGGTCCCAGATCGCCTGATCCTGTAAAGTCTCTTCAAACCGGATGAGCGTCGTCCACTTGATCCCGACGTTCTGCTCCACCAGCAGCTGCGACACTTTCTTGAAGAGCGCGGGCGGATAGGATTCGTCGCTGAAGAGGAAGTGTTTGCACTGGTATTTATCGCGCAGCGCCGTCACCTGCTCGATCACATGCTGCGCCGTCATCCCGCGATATTGATCGAAGTAGCCCTGCCCGTGGTCGCAGAACGTACAGCGACCCCAGTAGCAGCCGCGCGTCGCGAGGTAGGGAATGATCCGCTCCGGGACAAAATAGTGATCCAGCGGCAGGCCGTCGAAATCCGGCAGCGGCAGGGCCGCTGTCTTCTCCGTGTAGACTTCCTTGCTCTGATGCATGCCGGTCTCATCGCGATACATGAGATTCGGCACCGACTCCAGCGCCCGCTGGCCGTTCAGCGCCTCGATATACCAGAGCAGCGCATGCTCGCCTTCGTAGAGGATCGCCGCGTCGAACACCTCGGTGAAGAACCGTTCGTGATGCGGCAGCTCTTCCTGCAACCGCGTGATGACATTTCCCCCGACCACCACCTTGATGTGCGGGAAGGTCTCCTTGATCATCTTGCAGAAGGTCAGGCCCGCCAGCAGCTGCATCTGCGTGCCGATGGAAATGCCGATCACCTCCGGCTTCTCTTTGCTCACGGACGGCAGCACCAGCTGATTGCAGATATCGCGATAGACATTCACCTGCTCGTCGTCGAGACAGGCGAAGACTTCCTTCGACACGCCCGGACGATAGCCCAGGTTGCTTTCCATCGGATAGAAGACGAGCGAGGCCGGATAGTAGGCGGCGGAGATATACTGCATCGCCTCACGGAAGGTATTGAGCGCCAGCTCCAGTTTTTCTGCTTCGTAGAACCGTTCGCCGCGCACGACCAGCTTGGCATCTTCCGCCCGTTCGGCCAGGTCGAACACATCCACCGCATAGGCCTGCTCGACGACCGCCTTCTGATCCGCCTCGCGGTCCGTCAGCGTCCCGGCCTTTTCCTTGTCCTGCAGCGGCTTCAGCTGCATGCCGAGCCGGGCCTTCACCCAGATCAGAAACTCCATCGTGAAGAAGTGATCGTACATCTCGATGTTGATGTCGCGCTGCACGACTGTATGACTGGCCTCCCGCAGCACCGCCGTCAGCGACGGCAGCGCCAGATAGGGCGCCGTCGGCACCCACTCAGGCGGGAACAGCAGCATCACCTTCGAGGTCTTCCGATCCTCTTTCTTGATCGGTGACAAACCGTCTATCTGGACGAGACCACTTGCGCTCATTACATTTTCCCCGCGAGCGTCGGCGTGACTCCCGCTGTTTTCATGGACTGATACTGTAAGTCAGACAATTTAGGCAGCCCGAACTTTGCGATATAGAGAAAAATATATTCCCGAATATATAGCCGCAGGTCCCAGCCGGCGTAATGGTTCTGCTCGAATTGCTGAAACACCCGCTCAGCCTCTTCGATGCTCATACCGTTCTTCACCGTGTAGTAGTAGTCGAGCGCCAGATCCCATTCGGGGTTCTTGTAGGCCGTCACGCCCCACTTATCCGGATGCTTCGCCACGGGGTTATGCCGGCCCAGATCGAACGTGCCGAACCCCAGCGAATGCACATAGTCTTTGTTCTGCTCCAGGAACTCCACCGAGGACCAGGCTTCCTCCTTCGTCTCGCCGGGAAAGCCGAAGAAGCCCATGCAGTGGTTCCAGATGCCCGCCTCCGCCGTGTACTTCAGATGCTTCGTCATGATCTCGGTCGTCGTGGCCTTGTCCATCAGCTTCAGCACCCGCTCGTTCCCCGACTCATAGCCGAAGTGGAGATACTTGCAGCCCGACTCCTTCGCATCCTGCCAGACCTGATCTTCCAGCAGGCTCTTCTCGAACCGCATGTGCGTCGTCCAGGTGATGTCCATCCTGGTATCGATCAGCCCACGCGCCAGCTTGCGGAACAGGGCCGGCGGGTACGACTCGTCGGTGAAGTGGAAATGCTTCGCCCCGTACTTGTCGCGCAGGTGCTGGATCTCCCCCAGAATGTCCTGGATCTTTTTGGTCCGGTACCCGGCGGTATAGCCCTCGCCGTGGTCGCAGAACTCGCAGCGGCCCCAGTAGCAGCCGCGCGTCGCCAAATAGGGCAGAATTTTCGTCGGGACGAAATACTTCTCCAGCGGCAGGCCGTCGAAGTCCGGCGGCGGCAACGCATGCATGTCTTCGGCAAAACTCGTCTCCGACGTATGCACGCCGGTCTCGTCCTTATAGATCGTGTTCGGCACATCGGCCAGGCTCCGCTTCGCCCCCACCGCCGAGACGAGTTGGACAAAAGCCGTCTCCCCTTCATAGACCACGGCACTGTCGAAGTATTGGAACAGCGGCGACTGGGGCAGCACATCGCGCAGGCGCGTCACCGTATTGCCGCCGATCGTGACATGGATGTTGGGGAAGTGCTGCTTGATGAGAGCACAGAAGGTCATGGTGGAGAACATCTGCTGCTGCAGGACGATCGAGATGCCGATCACATCCGGCTGGGCCTGCTCGATCGCCGGTTTCACCAGATGCTCGAACACATCGCGATAGATATTCACCTGGGTATCGTTCACCGCGTCGATGACTTCGGAGGACACGAAGACCTTATAGGACAGATCCGTCTCCATCGGCGGCATGCAGATCCGCGCCGGGGCATAGACCATCGAAATGACCGATGTCACTTCGCGGAACACTTGAATGGCCCACTCTAACTGGTCGATTTCGTAGAAGACTTCCCCACGGATAATCGCCTTCGCCCCCTCCGCCTTCTTGATCAATTCATCGATGCGCTGCCTGGTCACATCGCAGAGCGCCAGCTGCAAATCCATCTCGTTGGCGTCCAGATCCCGCTTCTTGGAAAGCTTGCGGAGCCGGTCGAGCTGCTGCGGCACCCGGCGCAGGACTTTCTTCAAGAAATCCTCGCTGAAGTACCAGTCCCACATTTCGAGGTTGATGTCTTTTTGGATGACGGTATGGCCGGCCTGACGGAGGACGGCGGTGAGGGAGGGAAGGCTCAGATAGGGTTCGGAGGGAAACCAATCGGGCGGGAAGATCAGCATGACCTTCATCTTCCGCCCGCTGGAAGCTTCGAAACTCTGGCGATTCAATAAGATGAGTTCTTTGGAGGCGCGTTCACCCTTCGAGTACTCAATGCGCATGAAGGAGACTCCTCGTCTATCTATATCGCACTGGCATTCCGGAGCCCGCCGAAGCCTCAGCAAAGGCGGGTGAAACACCCCAGAATGCCAAGGGGTTAGCTATAGGAGGACACATTGTAAGGGGGCGGTAGAGGGATATTCAAGGGCGGAAGGTGCGAAGCATGATCTAGCGCTAGCGAATCTTCCAATAGCCGGGCCTTCGTCGGCCATGAGCAACGGCCAAAATCTCAATCCGGTCGCCCTTAACCCGGTAGATTAATTGAAACGGGAACCGCTGAAAGAGATAGCGCCGAGTTCCATGAACAAAGAGCGGCCAGCGTTCGGGAGCCAGAACAACCGATTCGACCCCGCGGTCCAGTTCAGCCAGGAACGAATCCGCGGCAGACGGACTTCTTGCCAGATACCATTGTCGAGCAGCTTGAGCTTCTTCAACAGCGCCGGGATGGAACACAACAGACAGGCCCGGCATTAGAGACCGAGGATCTTTCGACGAGCGTCACTCCAGGAGACCAGCAGCGGAGGGTGAGGCGAATCAAGGTCTTTCAACCGACGGGCGATCTCTTTGTTCCATTCCGCTTCTGCATCGGCATCAACGGTCGCGTCCAGACTCTCCAATAGCGACCCCGCCATAGCGGCCCGAGCTTCAGGAGGAAGCTTCAGCGCATCCTCTAACAATTTCGTTGCATCAGATCCCATAGCGAAATATTAGCAGAGAGGGCGCGATGAATCAAAGCGGCTTCGACTGGCCGGAGGTATGAGCGCGAAGAGCTTTTTCAGCTAAGGCATCGAGTTTACCGGCCTTCGCATCAGTCTCGAACTGACGATCCCATATCTCCGCATCAAATGCCGCATACCATCGGCGAAACGCAGCAAGCTCCTGGGGAGATAGCTTCTCAATCTGTTCTTCGATCGCCTCGACCTTGCTCATATACCACCTTTTCTACTGCACACCTGATAGGACTTCGTCATTCTTCAGGTCCCGATAAAGATCCCAAAGATGGGCCTGCAGATCTTCGAACGACTCCCCTTGCGTCCAGTAATCGGGATAGTCCTGAAGGTAGCCAAGCCACTGTCCCTGATCGTGCCAATACATATACTTGGTTGATTCCATAGTGGGTATTATAGCCGGACCCTAAAGGTCTAAACAGTGGACCGCGGAAATGGACAGATAAGTCCACGGAACATTTCAATTGACAGGGATGAGCATAATCCGCAATCGTAAGTGCATCCCCAGTCTAGCCATACTGCATCTTTCAAATGGACAGGACGCGTCTAACGCAATGGAAATCAAGATTGTCCGTGAAGCCATCACCAAGGCCGAACTCAACGAGATGGCGAAGCAGCAGTTCGGGGATATGGTGAAAGCCGTTGTCGATGTGGAGCAGCGTATTATGGCAATCGGTGGAGAATTGCATTCGGACGAGGAGGCCATGCTTCTCGATCAGGGGTCAGTGCAGAAACACCTCTGGGGAATCAATCTCTACCCTGAGCAGCCTGTTACCGAATGGATCGAGTTCGACTCCATGATCAATGTGCGCCCTTCAGGCGGGAATCGTTCCCGATATGTCGAAAGTGCCGAGATCCGCGAGACCATCACCGTGATCGTGAATCGATTAGTTAAGGAGTAAGCGGCATGTCACACGTCCATGCGAATCTCGCTGCAGGCCGATGGCAGACCTTGTCACTCATGGAACAGCTGGCAAATGTCGGGAGCGATGTGGCCCGTGCGCGTCGGTGGCAAGGAAAAGATCCGGGGCTTTCCGAAAAGGCGTTTATCCGCGCATTAGAACTGCTCGACCTGTCGATCGGGGATGCTCGTTGGAAAGGTCGCAGGAAAGAACTCACGCGTGTGCGCGAGGTGCTTTGCGATGCGATGTGCGGGGGCTCCGCATACAACAGCAATCTGGCCAGCCTGGACCGCTACTTCTTCCATTTCGCCGTGGCGGCGCGAGCCGGCCACTGAGAAGCCTCAACAATATGCGGTAGACCTAGGTCATCGAAAGGTATAGCCGTTATGCCGCTTATCACCTGTAAATCGGTTGCAGAAAAACTTGAAGCCTATCTCCATCACGATTTGTCCTTAGCCGCGCTTGTGGACTGGGCGGAATCGGCGCTGATGAATAACGACTTCGACCCTGCCCACTTGACGACTATTCGGAATGCCATTGCCAGAATCGGCGCTGCAGATGTCCGCACATTCGGCCTTGCCTGGGAAGACTGCGAGCAACTCCTCTCCCAACTCGGTTACTCCGCTCAGGTCAATATCGTCGCCCGATAGCCAAGCCTCAGAGAAGGCTCAACCCAAAAAAGAACGGGGACATTCTGAATTTCCCGGCACATGGCCAGCCAGCGCTTACCTCGCTCCCCACCCTTCGCCGCTTCTCGCCTCAGACATCCGTAGACCAAGCTGAAAAAGTAGAATGTCCCTGTTTCTTCGTTTCAGACTCAAACCTCTACAGCATGTCGTTTGCTTTACCATTTCCTGATCAAATCGCAGAGAGCCGCAACCGCCTGATTCCCCACTTTTAACTACGCTGCCCTTAATTCAAATCCACAGTCTTCGGCGAGGAAAACCTTTCCAAAAACACTTCAAACAATCGAGAGAAATGGCAGAACAAGCCATACCACATCGCTCTCGGTCCAATCTCTGAATCATAAGCAACTAGCTGTAAACAATGGGCCAACCCCATTGCTTAATCCCTGCCAATCTGATTAACCTTTCGGAGTATTAAGCTAACAAAAGGATGCACCACCATGGCCATTAGAAGACTTCAATTACGCAACTTCAAGAGCTTCAATGCTCTGGACGTCAAGCTTGGAGATTTCAATGTCTTAATTGGTGCCAATGCAGCCGGCAAGTCTAATTTCACACAAGCTTTTAAATTCATGCGAGACATACAGATCCACGGTCTAGACAATGCAGTCTCCCTCCAAGGCGGTGTTGAATTTCTCAGAAACATCAATCTAGGGGCCAATGTTCCGTTTTGTTTGGAAGCTCTTTACGACGATAAATACCTAAGCCCCATGGTAATTAGAGACAGAGCGATGGGAAGACTCAACGTTGAGGAAACTGTCTATAGATTTGAGCTCGGCTTCAAGAAAACACGACTTGGGTTTGAAATCACAGGAGACTCTTTAGTACAGAAAGGCATCTATAGAGACCGAAGTAAGCCAGACGCCACCACCAGAGCTGAGATTGCCTATTCGATATCAAACAGATTACTAAAAGAAGAAGTAAAGATCTTTGGAGGAGATGGTTCAAATCACGGACGCTTATTACCTAGCCTAAGTTTGGGGGGCGGAAGATTCCGCAGTGAACGATGGGACAAGAAAACTCTCTTACTCCAAACAACTTTGCCCCGCATGCCTGTAATAGGCGTATATGACATTGACCCTAAGCTTCCAAAGAAGGCAACTCCAATTACAGGCAAAGCCGATCTAGATGAAGACGGTGCTAACTTAGCAATCGTTGTAAAAAGAATAGTTTCAAATCCACGAACCCGTCGGCAATTTGCCAATCTTGTAAAAGACCTGTTGCCATTTATCAATAACGTCAGCATCGAAAAGTTCTCTGATCGCTCACTACTTTTCAAACTGAAAGAAGAGTATTTCAAGCGACGAGATGTCCCTGCCTCGTCAATATCAGATGGGACGATTAACATTGTTGCACTGATAGCCGCCCTCTACTTCGAAGACCGAAAGCTAATCATCGTCGAAGAACCCGAGCGAAACATTCACCCATCACTGATCTCCAAAGTAGTGGGAATGATGAAGGAGGCGTCCAAGAGCAAGCAGGTCGTAGTCACGACCCAAAATCCAGAAGTAGTCAAATACGCAGGGCTAGAGAATCTCCTGTTCGTCTCAAGAGACGAACAGGGCTTCTCTGACATTTTCAGATTGAGCGACACAGAATCAGTCAAAGCATTCCTGCAGAATGATATCGGCATCGAGGAGCTTTATATCCAAAACCTCATTGGAGTCACCGCTTGAGCTACAAAAGGCTTTTTGTCCTTTTGGAAGGCGATGATGACAAGAGGTTCATGGACTCTGTCGTCCTTCCACGGATTGCAAAGACATACCATAGCATCCAAGTGGTTAAGTACGCTCAAATGAAGAATGAGAAACTTATCGCATACATCACCAGCATTAGGGCCATGGAAGGAGCCGAATATCTTATCCTCACGGATATTGACCATGAGCCATGTGCGACCCGGAAGAAGCAAAAGATTGCACAGGATTACAAATCAGCTGAGATCGAAAAGATCATCGTAGTTAAGAAGGAGATAGAAAGCTGGTACCTTGCCGGCTTAAATGTTGAGAATACCAAAAGACTACGGGTCAGCCCAATGAATGACTTTGACGAAGCAACCAAGGAGACCTTTGACAAACTTATTCCGCGGGCATTTATCAACAGAACAGACTTCATGATTGAACTATTGAAATGCTATGCGTTTGATAGGGCAAAAAGTAAAAGCGGAAGTTTCAGATATCTATGCGCCAAGCTTGGTATCACCTGAAACAAGAAAAGGTGACAGACTACGTTTCTAGCGGGAAATAAACGGGGACATTCTGAATTTCACGCCGCATGGTGATCCGAGTCTCTACACCACTCCCCTGCTGGCACCATACTCACACTCTATCCTTCCTCCCCTTCGGCATCACTCAGCTGTGGACCAAAGCGACTCAGACCCGTAGAATATCCTTCGAGCCTGAACCCTTCCTCAACAGATCGTGATGTCACAAATGCACTTCAAGTTAGAATACTCCGTAACTCCACTAATTTTGCCAACAGAGTCTCCGCTCAGGCTCGATCTATGTGATTCCGAAAAACTTAACGTAACAATCAGATGTCCGACACGAGAAGAGCTTGATAAGGGCTTTAAGAATGACACCAGCTTTTGCACTGCATGCCTAACAAGAGAGCCTTCCGAGAAGGTGCGTCAGGTATTTGAGCAAATTGATGCAAACAAGTTCCGCCCAGCCAATTCAGAATTTTTCGCTTGTGAATATTCAAACGCACAAGGGGTGCGTATCAGGACCCCAGGCCCTGATGAATTTCCAGAATTCTTCCAACTATTCTTGAACGAACTTAGAACAAAACTGCATGATGCAGCTCAACGGGCAACCAGGATACTTCGGTGGCGAACAAATGAACCCGGGCCACCGCGCCCTTTCGGCTCTATCGGATTCTCGTGGTCCTTTGATGGAGAGCATTGGTATCCGGTACCGTCAAAACTTTCGGTCTTATTTCTTGGCTCCCATGGCACCGTCCACCTTTTAGTCAAAGAACAAACGGACATCATAGATCTATTACAATCAGGCCATGACGAACCGATTTCTCACATTCTTTTTCGAGAGGCCTGGGAACAAAGAGTCTCGAATCCTGGTAGCGCACTTGTCATTGGCATGACTTCCCTTGAGGTTGGCGTTAAGCATCTCATTGGAGCCCTCGTACCCAATGCGAGTTGGCTGGCAATGAATCTACCAACACCGCCACTCATTCAAATCCTTTCAGAGTATCTTCCCAATCTCCCCACAAAATGCTCTTTCAGCGGCAAAGTAAAATCTCCTCCACCTGCTGTTCTTGAAGAACTCCGCAAAGCTGTTGCCCTTCGCAACGGCCTTGCCCACCGAGGACAACGACCACCAGACTTCGAAGCCCTAGAGCGCATTCTCCGAGCGGTGAAGGATTGCCTATGGCTCTTCGACTACTACGGAGGGCATTCATGGGCCTCTGAGTTTATAAGGCCTGACACATTGGCAGCCTTACAGTGAAACAAAGGGAGAAGAAAAGGGGACAGGCTACTTTTCTGGGGGAATTAATGGTGTCAGGAACCATTTCGCAGCGAGTGGAGGGCCGGCGCCTTCCTCACCCACTCGCCCATCGCCTCTACCCTGAGGGCAGGGCATCCAAAGACTTGTTAGAGACTACTGCAAGGACATGAGAGGAGAGGAGAGGACAGAACTGAATGACAACTAACACAGCAAAGTATCTGAGCTATGCAGAGGCTTGGCGACGCATCAGGGCTGCTACGGACAAGGGTTTCTATTTCGAGGCCGTCACACTCTGCGAAAGCATCATTTCGGATCGACTTCTGTCCTACATAAAAGGAGTCAATCCACAGAGCAAGGCCAATGTGCGGACAACATTCGCCACTCTTATCTCGGAATGGCGGAAGTTAGCGGGCGGACCCATTCCAGCAAACGGCATATCTGACCTCGGAGCAGATGTAGACACATGGCGCAATGAGCGAAATGCCGTTGTTCATAGCCTTACTAAGTCGGAGCCTGGCACCCCAACTTCACAGCTAACGCCCTTCATCACCCGAACTGAGCAAACGGCCAAGGCTGGCGCGAGCCTCGCACGCGCAGTCTCCAATTGGCATCAGAGAGAATTGACATCACATCGGAAGAAGCAAGGCGTGCATGGGACAAAGGTGTCAGGAACCAATTCCTGATTGCGGAACAGTCTCGGGGAGAAGAAGAAACGGGGACATTCTGAATTTCCCGGCGCGCGGCGGGCCGACGCCTTTACCTTTCCCCTTCACAACACAGACCGATGGACCAGTCGGTCGGGAAAGAGTAGAGTTACCCATGGCTTTCTGCTAGGCATCGAGGCGCAGTAGCAAAGATGACAAAAAAAGATGGTGGTTCTTCTGCCCGTTCTACGTTTCTTCTGCTCATCCCGGTTCTCTTTCTGCTCGGTTGGTTCTTGCTCCCCTCATTCGATCTGAGTCCAAGCCAAACTCGCGCCGCAGGCGGAGGTCAGACGAAGTTCCAGCGCATATCGACACAGTACATCGCGGCGTTGGGCGATCCGGGTGCGACCTCCGGGAGCGGTGCGCAATCGTGGGGTCTGTGGCCTCTGGACCCGGGTCCTCGGGGCGTCGAGCTGACCAACTATAACCGGTTGAAAGATGCAGGTGGAGTTGCCCCGGCGCGCTGGAAATTCGACAGCTCGGACTGGTGGCTGGAGGAACACGGCTTGATCATGGAGCAGCCGACCTTTCCGCTCCCTCCCGGCAAATACATGGTCACGGGCCGCCGCGACGTGTCAGCTGTGCTGACCATTCATCCCGCCGACAGGAATGGCGACAGCCGCTGGGAGCTCGATAAAGGCGCGAAGCTCTACGATGTGACGCACCTGGCCTGCCGCTCCGCGCGCTATACACCGGCAGCGCTTGGTGGTTCGTGCTCGCCGGGAAATGCGCGGCAGACTGCGTTTCCAGTTGCGCCAGGAGGAGCGATGCCTCCGGTCGAGGGCTGCGCGAAGCAGGACTATGCGGTTCTACTCGTGATCGGCGTGGGCGTGGAAGACTAAACGCCGGTGACGACGGACTAGACTAAGAAAAAGATGTCAGCCACCATTTCCCCCAGCCGCCACCATGCCCTCCTGAGCTAGCCCGAGTTTGACGAACACCTCAAATGGGGGCTAGCTCAGAAGTCTTTTCCTGGCCTAATCGCATTCCTCTAGCCAACCCGCCACGCACCACACGACCGACGGCCCCTCACCTCCGCGTAGGCACATCCGCGAACCATACGCTGTAAGGTTTTCCCTCCGGCACAGACTAGTGCCCAGAGAGTCGAATGGTGCAGGTCTCTTCATCTGACCGGGCCCTGGAGTCGCGGGATCCTGAACCATCCGCTTATCGGACAACGGTCACGACGCACAGCCACAAACGGCCCACTAACCAAAGGAGATCGACCATGAAACAGACAATGATCGACAATCATGCACAGAAGATACTGAACGGCTCCCTGGCAGCCGCGTTCATGCTGGTCTTCGCGGTGCCGGGGTCTGCGGCGGAATTGCCGGCGTCGGTCGCGGGCAAGGCATCGGACGCCCTGGTGACACTGGCCACGACCGGCAACCCGGAGCCCTTGCATGCCGAACTCGGGGGCACGGTGATTTCTTCGGAAGATCTGCAGAAGAAAGCGAGCGCGCTGATGAAGCTCCAGAAGTCCGAGCATCTGGCTCCCAAGGCCCTGGTCGCTCCGAGCGGGGAAGTATACGCCATGGTCGCCCCCACGCTGACCAAGGACAACTTCATTCTGGCCGATCGTCAGGGGAACGTGCTGCGGGTGGATGTCGGCGATTCGGAGGGGCATCGGATGCCGTTTGTAGTTGAGACCGTCGTGGAGGACGGCGGAACCCCCTGGTATGTCGAGTTCTGGCATTGGATCACCCGTCAATAACTCCGTGCCCCGGCAGAAGACCGCGTGTGTCGCCCACTGGAGGTGAAATTATGAAAGCCGGTTCGATGTCTACCTACCCACAGATCTGTATCACTGTCAGCCTGGTGGGCTGCCTCTTCCTGCTCAGTGGGTGTGCATCACGGTCCGCCTCCCTGGCTGAGCCGGAACCGTTGACCCAGATTCCAGCAGACTTCACGCACGTGTGGAAGAAGGGCACGCACCCGTTTACCGGGGCGGCGGTGATCGATATCGATGGAGACGGACGGTTCGAGATCTTCGTCGGAGGCGGGGAAGGACAGCGTGATGCCTTGCTGAGTTACCGCGACGGCCGACTGGTGAACATCGAACGCGGGACCGGCCTCTCGAACATGAGCGCGACCTACGGCAGTACGGCCATCGACATGGATGCGGATGGTGACACCGATTTACTCGTGGCGCGCGAAGACGGCGTCTATCTCTATCTCAATGACGGGGGGCGGTTTCAGGAAAGGCGCATCCCCGTCAATCTTCCCGTGGACTCAGTCCCGTTCAGCGTGGCGGTCGCGGATATCGACCATGACGGCGACGGAGACTTGTACATCAGCGTGTTCGTGAATGCGAAGACATTCAGAAGCGCCACCTTTAATGATCCGATGCACGCCAAACCCAACCGGATGTTACTGAACAACGGGGACCTTACATTCACGGATATTACCGACTCGTCCGGCACCGCCGGCAAACAGAACACCTTCCAGTCCGTGTTCGTGGACCTTGATTCCGACGGCTGGCAGGACCTGGTGGTGTCCCAGAATACCGGCGCGGTCGAGATCTTCCGCAACATGAAGGATCGTACGTTCCAGCCGGTCGCCGTCAAGTCCGAGTTCGGCTTCTGGATGGGCGTGGCGGTCGGCGATATCGATAACGATGGCGACCAGGATCTGCTGTTCACCAACGTGGGCCGATCGATTCCGCTGTTCCTGACCTCCGGCGATTTACGGGATAGCCAGCGGCACACCCACGATTGGATGCTGTGGCGGAACGACGGCGACTTCCGCTTCGCCGACGTAACTGACGAGTATGGATTGGCCGGTGAAGGGTTCGCCTGGGGCGCCGTGTTCGAAGACCTCAACTTGGACGGGCAACTCGATCTCGCTGTCGCACAGAACTACATCAAATGGCCGATTCATAAATGGTTCAAACTGTCCGGACGCACTTACTTGCAACGTGCCGAGCACGGCTCCCGTATGTTTCACCACACCCCGTCGCTGGGCATCGAGAACAACTACTTCGGCCAGTCGCCTGTGATTGTGGATCTCAATGGTGACGGCAGACAAGATCTGCTCTGGCTCAACATCGACGGCCCCGTGCGCGCATTCCTGAATACGGCCACGGGCAACTACATTACGATGGTCGTGCCGGACACCGTCGCCAACGTCGGCACTCGTATCAGCATCGAGACCGACCAGGGCAGGAGCTATACCCGGGCTGTCATTGGAAGCGTCGGCACGATGACCGATCAAACGCCTGAATTGAGCTTCGGGTTAGGGAGGCACGACCGGGTGCTCCGTGCGGTCATTCAACGCCCGAACGGGCAAACCGACATTATTTCCGCCCCGCCCCTCAACACGAAGACCGTCATCCATTAACGAGCAAGGCGGCTACCGAAGAAGACCGTGAGCCAGGGAAAGCAAATCGGAAAGAAAATCGGGGACATTCTGAATTCCCGGCGCGTGACCGCCCGGTTCCGTCCTCGCCGTCCCCCCCTCATCGCTCCTTCATCGCCTCCAGAGTGATGGATACGCCTCTGCCTTTGCGCTAAACTGCCCGACATCACTCGGCACATCCGCGAACAGGAGGCTTTCACATGTCTGACAATCCTGCCACGACATCCGACCCTCTTCCGCCGCATGTACAACTGGTTCACATGGGCACGGCGCACTGGGTGTCTCACATTCTCTACGTCGCCGCCAAGCTGAGCCTCGCCGATCATCTGGCCAAAGGACCGGCACGCGCGGACGAACTGGCTGTGACCACGAACACCCACGCCCCTTCCCTCGGCCGCTTCCTGCGAACGCTCGCGCATCTCGGACTCGTGACGGAAGACGGAGCAGGCCGCTTCGCGTTGACTCGGCTCGGTGAGGCGCTGAAGACCGGCGCTGCGGGCGCGGCACGAGCGGCGATCCTCACACTGGCAAGTCCGTGGATGACGGGCGGATGGGAGCGCCTGTTGGAGTCGGTCCAGACCGGAACACCAGGATTGGAAGGGGCCCTGGGCATGCCCATTTTCGACTGGCTGGCGAAGCATCCTGAGGAGGCCTCGCTCTTCAGCGAAACGATGGTGAGCTTCCACGGCGCCGAACCTGACGCAGTGGCCGCGGCCTACGACTTTTCCGGCATGAAGACGATTATCGACATCGGCGGAGCGACGGGCAATCTCATAACGACCATCTTAGGGAAGCATGCCGGAGCGCAGGGCATCCTCTACGACCTGCCGCATGTCGTGCGGGACGCTCCCAACCTGATTCAGGTGCGGGGCCTGGCGAATCGGGTCTCGATTGTGGCCGGGAGTTTCTTTGAGCGGGTGCCCGAAGGGGGCGATGCCTACCTGCTCTCACACATCATTCACGATTGGAGCGAGGAGCAGTGCCTCACGATCCTGGGCCACTGCCGGCGCGCCATGTCCCCGACTAGCCGTGTCCTGATCATCGAGATGGTGC
Organism: Nitrospira sp.; assembly: GCA_013140455.1. GTDB lineage: Bacteria > Nitrospirota > Nitrospiria > Nitrospirales > Nitrospiraceae > Nitrospira_D. The sequence goes on from JABFSU010000040.1 coordinate 19,567, forward strand.
TGCCGGCCGGCAATGCGCCGCACCCGGGAAAGATGCTCGACATGATGATGCTCGTCGGTCCCGGCGGACAGGAACGGACGGAGCCGGAGTATCGCACCCTCCTCAGCAAGGCCGGCCTTCGCCTCACCAGAGTCGTGCCCACAAATTCGGCGGTAAGCGTCGTGGAGGCGATGATCGCCTGACGGGTGGAAGAAAAACGGGGACGTTCTGAATTTCCCGGCGCGTGGCCGGCCCGCGCTTTCCACTCTGCCCTCACGCACCCATCGAGCAGACCTCGTCGAAAGCGAAGAATGAGTTGGCCTGTTTCTTATTCCGAGGAAGCAGGAAGTATATTCACGGGCAGGAGCTATTCATATCACTTCATCTCTGCTGACTTGGCCGTATGTCGCTGTATATCGCGGTCCGGAATGATGATATTCACGACCTCGCCGTCCTCATAGACATCTGCAACATTGAGCACTCCGCTCAACACCAGATCTTCAACTTCCTGTTCGCTGATATTCAGGCGTTTCGCGGTCGCAGTAGGAGAGAAACCCCGTAGACCGGGATCCCGCTCAAGTGCTGCCATCCATTCTGAGGGCGAGTACCGCTTTCTCATGCAAGGCAGTCTATAGGAGGGTTTGTACTATTTCAATCGATGACCGCAGAGAACCAGAGGCATTCTGAATTTCACGCCACGTGGCCGTCCGGCACCTTCCCGCTAGCCTCCATCTCCTCCTCGCAGCACCCATAGACTCATGAAAACCGAAGACGTAGAATGCGCCCGGCACCTGGCATTGGAAATCAAAACAGGGACTAGTTACGTATTACGGTGACAGGGAGGACTTGCGATGACAGACAAGCGTATGTTCAGCCTGGTTCCGGCGATACTACTCGCCTTACTGCTCACCGACGCCACGGCGGCTGACCGCGCCGTTAGTCCAATCCAGGGCGCACAAACCAAGGCCATCCTGAGTCCTCTCGTCATTCAACGAGAGAGTGCGCTATCGGCCTGGGAGATCTTGGTGAGGCGTAGAGACGGCCTGAACATTCAGCTCCAATGCAATTGGCAGCGCGGTCAATTCGTACCGGCCACGCGCGACTTTCGAATCATGTGCGGGGACGTTGCCGCCGGGGTTTCCTTAATAGTGTCCATCCGAGGGGGAAGTCTGGTGCTCGACTGTCCCCTGATCCGCACACCATCCGTGGCAAAAGGTGCGTCCGCCGTGTTGATCGTCGAAAAACGAACCAGCAACACCACGGTACCTCCCATGCAGATTGCCTCTTGCCGATGGGCTCCGTAGCGCTGCGACCGAACGTGGGGCTTGCTCGGGCCACTGTCCCGGAGAAACAACTGTGACATGCTGAATTTCCCGACGCGTGGCAGAGAGATAGTGCCTTTGATGACTTCTCCGGTTCAACCGAATTACGGAAACCGGCAAGCCACACCCGTCACTCCCCTCACGTCCTTTCATCGTCACCCAGGGCATGGGCATTCGTGAACGTGATGATTCACCGGAACATCGCGGTCATCCTCGCATGCCTTTTTCGAAGAACAACCCACGGTTGATGTCGCCGATACTGAGCATCCCGACCAGCATCCCCTTGTCAATGACGGGAATACGCCGGAAGTTCTTGAGCCCCATATAGGAGGCCGCTTCCAACACCGGGGCGTTTGGCGCTACCGTAAGTGGATTCTGACTCATGATCTCTTCGACTTTTCTGCCAAGCGCCTCAGGATACCCCTCTTCCATTTCGACAAAATCCCGGCTGTGCACGTTGTCATGAATGTATTCGCCATAGTTGGGATACAACGGCAGCAGGACGTCGCGTAGCGTCACCATCCCGATGAGCCGGGCGTCTCCATCCACAACGGGAATGGCCCCGCAGTTGCGATTCATCATTTTTATGACAATGGATCGAACCGAATCCGTCTTTCTGGCCGTGACGATGCTGGTTGACATCACATCATGGACTTGCATGACCACCTCCTTCTCCGATGCAAATGAGAAGTTCGGCTCTCGCCCGCCTGCATGCTCCGTCAGCGCCGCAACGACCGGGACGGATCGCTTGCCTTCAAGGATAGTTGGATCAATCAAGAAGGAAACAGCACGGGCGACCTTGCAGGAAGCTCGGAGATCGCCCGTGTGTGGCGCTTAGGACGCCGATTGGGTTTTTCGTGTATTGATGGGGAAGACCCGCTCGAGGAGCGAGGATCAAGGCAGCTCGTCAGCCAAAAACGACTCGCGTACAGCGCGTGTGTTTCTCACACCAGCCCTGACTCTCCACAACGGCTCATCGGTATGTGTGATTCCCTGACGCGGGAAGGCGACAGCCGATGGAGAACCGGCTAGCGTGACCGACGAGAATCCCGCCCGTCACTCGGCGGGCCCTGGTGGTCCGGCGGACTAAGGTCTTGCATTTCCACCTCCTCCTGGTTTCGAAGTGGCCTGAGGGATTATGCCGACAGCCTCGCCCTGCGGCATCCGCTCTTCAGGAACGGCTGCGCGCATAACTATCTCCTTACTCCTCTTCGAGAAACGCTGTCAACCGGAGTTGTTTCTTTTTTTTGAATAGGCATCGGCATAACCCGTGCCGTCGGCAAACTCAGCACGAGCTGAGATGCGACGAGAGCACGAACGCGTAACAAGAAAACGGGGACATGCTGAATTTCCCAGCACGTGGCGGTTCGGCATCTTCCTCGCCGCCCCATCCTTCACCGCTTCTCCCCTCAGACACCCGTAGACCACGATGGTCTGAAAAAGTAGAAGGTCCCTGTTTCTTCGTTCGATCCATCCCGCCACGGAATCGAACTTGTCGCTCAGGGGCGATCCCGGCAGGACGCTGCCTCGCTAGCCAATTGTTTCGCCTCTATGATAGCCTTGCCGCCAGTGGCAGTTCCTCGAACCGGAGCGTTCGCGATGAGCCTGCTGCCTGATAGACGTGAATTGCCGATCTCTGCGGGTCTTTCTTTCCATCCTCGTTCCTCCACCACTCGCATTTGCCATTATCTGAGCACCCGCCGGATTCTCTATGCGGAATGGCCTGGCATATTGCCCGGTCCAGCAAAGGGGGGACATGATGAATATTATCGAGCGTGTGAAGAACATTCTGCTCCAGCCGAAAACGGAATGGCCGGTGATTGATCCTGAACAGACCTCCACGCAAGCTCTTTACACCGGGTACATCATGCCGCTGGCCGCGATTGGACCGATCGCCATGCTGATCGGCCTGTCGGTGGTCGGTGTGCAGATGCCGTTCGCGGGCACGATACGGATGTCGTTCCCGAGTCTCCTGTCGCAAGTGGCGGTCAGCTATGTGTTCGGGCTGGCGGGCGTCTACGTGCTCGCGCTGATTATCAATACGCTGGCGCCCACATTCGGCGGCACCAGCAATCTTATGCAGGCCTTGAAGGTGGCAACCTACGGGGCGACGGCCGCCTGGGTCGGCGGGGTCTTCCATCTCATTCCGTCGCTCGCCATTCTAGGGATTCTGGCGGCACTCTACACGCTGTACTTACTGTATCTCGGCCTCCCTGTGCTGATGAAATCGCCCCCTGAGCGATCCATGGGCTATACCGTCTCGGTCGTGATTGCAGCGATCGTGCTCTTCGTGGTGATCGGCGCTGTCAGCGCCGCGTTTGTGGGTGTTCCCATGGCCGTGACCCAAAGCCGAGAAGAACAGGAGACGACCAAACAACTCGATCAGTTCGGCAAGAACCTCGAATCCTTCGCGAAGGGGTTTGAGAAGACCGGACAGTCCGGGGAAAACACCAAGACCGGAGACGCACCGGCGAATCTTGGCGACGCGTTCCAGGCGGCAGGGAACGTGATGCAAGCCTTCAATCAGGCTGCGAGCGGAGGGAAACTCGTGGAGCCGGTCGATTTCCGGCAGCTCAAAGCCTTGCTGCCGGAGGCGGTGGGCAACCTGCACCGAGCCGAAGCGTCCGGCGAGAAATCGACCGCACTCGGAATGACGATCAGTAAAGCCGAAGCACGGTATACCGGCGAAGACCACCGGACCATCGACGTGATCATCTCGGACATCGGTAACGCGAGCGGTCTCGCAAGCCTGGCGCTCTATGCCTGGACGAACAACGACATTGATAAGGATTCCCCGACCGGCTACGAGAAAACGACGACGTTCCGGGGGTACAAGGCGTACGAAAAATACAACACACGTGACCACAGTGGAGAAATGGGGCTCCTGATCGAGAAGCGTTTCGTCGTGGAGGCCAAAGGAGCTGATGTGTCGATGGAGGAACTCAAGGGCGTGCTGGAAAAGCTCGATTTGAGCAGGTTAGCCGGGATGAAAGGCTAGCGGCGGCTCCTTTCCCTCCTCTCGTGCAGCACAGCCTTTCGTGAGAGGCGAACCGGGCTTCGAGAGGCACAGCGCTATTCAACGACGCTGAATTCATAACGGGCGCTTGTCAGTGCCGCCAACAGTTCCGACGCATGATCGCGGCCCCGGGTTTCCATGGTGATATCGATCGCGGCTTCGTTCAGACTGACGCCATAGTGGGCGCGGTTATAGGACGTCTCCACGATATTGGCGCGCGATTTAGAGATGACCGCCGTCAGGCCTTCCAACGCACCGGGATAGTCCGGAAGCAGGATGCGCAGGCGCAGCCGTCTCCCGTCTCGCACCATGCCTTGTTCGATGATTCTCGCCAGTAGATTGACGTCGAGGTTGCCGCCGGACACCAGCACCGCAATGTTCTTGTCGCGATGACCCGTTTTGCCCTGCAGGACGGCGGCGAGCGCAACGGCACCCGCCCCTTCTGCCACCGTTTTCTCGCCCTCCAGCAGCATCAGGATCGCCTCCGCAATGTCGTCTTCATCGACCGTCACGATCTGATCGACATATCGGCTCACGAGCGGCAGCGTGAGCCGGCCTGCCCGTCGAACCGCGATGCCGTCGGCCAGCGTTGATTTCGCAGGCAGATCGACCGGTCCCTGCTGCTGCAGCGCCACGTGCATCGACGGCAGCCGGGCGGTTTGGACGCCGACGATCTCGATCCTAGGGTTGAGCGCCTTGACCGCGCAGCCGATGCCCCCGATCAGCCCACCCCCTCCGACCGGCACGACAATCACATCCAGCGCCGGGTTTTGCCGGAGCAGTTCCAACCCGATGGTCCCCTGCCCCGCGATCACCGCATCGTCGTCGAAGGGATGGATGAATACCGCCTTCCGCTCCAGACTCCGTTCGATGGCGGCCGCGCAGGCCTCGTCATAGTTGTCGCCATGCAGGACGACATCCGCCCCATAGGCGCGGGTTGCGGACAATTTGATCAGGGGCGTCAACCGGGGCATCCAGATTTGCGCCGGAATACCCCGTTGGGTCGCGTGATAGGCCACTCCTTGTCCATGATTCCCTGCCGAGGCCGCAATAACTCCCTGCCGCCGCTCCTCATCCGTCAGGGTCAGGATGCGATTCAGCGCGCCGCGCTCCTTGAACGCTCCGGTCATCTGCAGGTTTTCCAGCTTCAGGAAGACGGAATTTCCCGTCAGGCGGGACAGCATTTTCGAGTGCATCAACGGCGATTCATAGATCGAGGATCTGATCCGGTCGGCGGCGGCTTCGATCAATTCACGAGTGACCATGCTGACTCCCCTTCAGTTGCTCTCTGTCGGCCATAAAAAACCCCTGGCGGAACCGAATCCGCCAGGGGCCTTTTGCTACGTCGATATCGCTCTCGGTGGCAGACAGGCTCAGGCGGAAGCGGCAATGATCATCGCCGCCACCATGCTAATTCCGATGCTCCGCCGAATGGTCTTCATAATTTCACGACACGTCGATGTTCACACTCTCTGTCCCGCAATTTATATCATCCACCGACTGACGTATCAAGCCAGCGGCCTTTGTCGCTTCCCGCCCGTCCCTTTTCCTTTGCTGCTCACTGGATAATCTAGCCGAGCATCTGCGACGGCACGGCGCCCTGCATCGCTTCGGGAATCGGCTGTCCCATCAAACGCAAACAGGTCGGCGCCACATCGAGCACTGACAAATTTGGAAGCCGTCCCCGGCCGGAAATGCCCGGTCCGGCAGCGGCAAAGAATCCCCGAAGATCGTGCCGGGTATCGCGGTTGAAAAATAAATCCTTCTGCTCGAGCACGGCGCGCGGATGTTCGATACGCCGCTTCGGATAGGGTGCGGGGGCCCAGTCGAAGAAAATGTCCGGCAGTGACCGGTGCGGTTCCGTCCGGTAAAGATCCACGGTACGGGCGATGTACCGAACGGCTGGTTGACCACTCTTGGGATCGATCAGCTGTTTCAGATCGTCTTCCACCCGATCCAGCAACTTCCGGTATTCGGCACCGGGCTCGACAGCGCCCTGCGGTTCCCGTCCGCGGAGATTGACACGCAGGAGCCCGAGAAAATACGACGGGATCGGGAACAGCGTGGTGGCCGGCCAGTCGGTCCCCCCGAACCACTCTCGTGTCAGCATGCGGCCATGAAAGCTATCCGGCAGCCTGTCGCTGATCGCCCGCTGCCAGGATTGCGGGATCATTCGCCTAATCAGGCGAGGTGCGGCCGGCTCTGAGCCGGCAGGCTTCTGCATCCGATGATAGCCCAGCTGCCGGCAGAAGGCCCGCGTGAGTTCGAGGTTCGGGTAGTCCTCCTGGATCCCCATGTTCGACACGACGATCGCTGTGCTATCCTGCCCCAATTGATCCAGCACCCGGCCGAACATGTGATCGATCGCCTGGTACACGTCGCGCGTCGCATGCTTCAACCGGCCTCCGTGGTTCAACGGAGCGCTGGCACGGTCGGAATACTTCCAGAATTGGTGTCCGGCAATGTGCGCTTCGTGCAATCCGATGACGACCAGGTCAAAGTGATCGCGAGACAGCAGATGCCGACAGATGGCGGTTTTCTGTTCAATCTGCTTCAACAGTCCCGTGTAGATCCGTTCGTCGTCATCGACGGTGCCTCCAACCAGTTCTTCCACACCGAGAGGTGAACCGAATTGCCTGCGCAGATCCGCAAACAGCGACGACGGAACGGAGTACCCCGCAAATCGCGCGTTGTGAGGCGACCAGTTGGCCACCTGCACACCGGGCAC
>JABFSU010000126.1 GCA_013140455.1 Nitrospira sp.
GTGGACCAGAGGACGTTCAATCCAAGCTTGACGGGGGACGGTAATTCTCGCTCGGTCATAGTTTCATCTGGGGCGCGGTTCACGTCGCCCCGCTCAACTAGTCCAAAAATTCCCGGTTGATAATGGCGGCCACCGTAAAGAGCAGGATCATCGCCATCACGACAATCCAGCCGATCAGTGCGATGGGGCGCTTAAAAATATTCCGCTCAGGATCTTTGTCGATGAAGGGCAACGCAGCCAGCAGGGCCATGAACGCCCCCGGCAATGCGATGGCGCCCAGGAACTGCCCGAACTCGCCGCCGAACATCTTCAGCCGCAACAATTGGAATAGGAACAGGAAGTACCACTCCGGCTCGGGGTGATAGTCGCCCGGATCAGGAGTCGCTTCTTCAAGCAGCACGACAGGCTCCCAGAAAGCCAGCGCGCAGATGGTAAAGAATACCGTGATCATCCCAACGATATCTTTCCAAATCTGGCGCGGGAAGAAGTAGTCGGTCTTCGCCTTAATTTCCTCAGGCGTGCCACGGAACGGCCCGGCAGGACCGGCCGCTCTAAACAAGAAGATGTGCAAACCAGCGAGACCCATAAGGGCCGCCGGCAGAATCATCACATGGACGACAAAGAACCGGCTGAGGGTCATTTGTCCAGGGATGGCGCCCCCCTTGAGGAAGCGTGCCATGAAATCTCCGATGACCGGCGTCTTGTCCATGATTTCCACGCCGACCGTGGTGGCCCAATAGGCGCGCTGGTCCCACGGAAGCAGATAGCCGGTAAACCCGAAACCCATGACGATCCCGAAGAGCGCCAGCCCGACCAGCCAGATCAATTCACGCGGACTCTTATAGGCGCCCCAGAGAAAGACTTGAGACATGTGGGCGAACACACAGACCACCATCGCGGTCGAACCCCAGAAGTGGTAACTGAGGAGGAACCATCCGTAGTCGACTTCGTGAATGATGTACTGCGTGCTGGCAAACGCATGGTCGGCAGTCGGCACATAGTAGAACATCAGCAGAATGCCGGTGACCGCCTGCATGATGAAGATGAACAAGAGAATGGAGCCGAATACGTAGGCCCAGCGAGAGCCGCCTGGCACCGGCTCATTGAGCATCTTCGCTTGAATCGTCTTAAGGCCGACCCGCTCATCGACAAAGGCAATGACCTTTTCGAGTGCGGTAAGCTCAGTTGAGGAGGACGGTGTCTGTTGCATAGTGATCAGATGATCCGGATTTGAGTTTTAGTACCGGCCTTGAATTCCATATCGATGATTTCAACCTCGCCCGTCGCAGACACCTTGATGGGAAGCGAATCGAGCGCGCGCGGCGCCGGTCCGTCGAGCACTTTTCCGGACGCGTCATAGATGCTCAAATGGCAGGGACAGAGGAACACCTGCCCCAGCACTTTGTGCTGCCGCCACTTATACCCGCATCCGAGGTGCGGACATTTCCCGGAAAAGGCCACGTACGGGAAGTCTTTCTTATTGGTCCAGACCGTCTTGCCGAAAGCATCCTTAAACTCCATGTCCTTGCCCTGATAGACCTTCTCCAGGACGGCAGGAGTCACCTTCAACACCCAGACGTTCTTCTCGATCTCAGCCTCTGGCATATAGGCTTCTTTAACTTTGCGCTTATACTTGAACTGGACGCCGATATCGTCCTGCTTGATCTTGCCGACATTGCCGATCTTGAGCCACCCGTTGTCGAACGGGGAATACATCGGCTTCATGAGATAGCGCAGAACCGGAAAGGCAATCGGGAGCCCGATGAGGAACCCGATGACGTGGGTGAAGTTCATGAAGAACGTACGTCGCTTGACGCTCTTCTCCAACTCAGGGAATGGCACCAGCACTTCACCGGGCGTGACGTGCACACGCTCTTCAAGGTGCGCGATTTCGACTTCATGCGTCGTGACAAAGTCATCACGCTTGAACGGCGGCAGTTCGAGAATGTCGCCGGCGGCCGCGCGCAGCTCAACAAGATTGTCGGTCACCGACTGCACGAACGTCATGGCGACTTGCCGCTCCCCGCTGCCATTCATCGAGACGACGATATGGCTGATCTCATGGGAGAGCGGATCGACGATGACTTTCGAGACTTCCCCGATTTCACGGTCCGTCGCGCGGACTTTTGATTTGAGTTTCGGCTGCATCATTACTTCATCTTGATGGGTTTCGGTGTATTGACTGACGTATTCTTGAATGTCGCGAGCCAGGCCGCCAAGGCCTGCACATCCTTGAGCTCCATCAGGTCCTTATACTTATCCGGCATCTTGCCCTTGTCATACTCGGCATCGAAGCCCTCCGCCTTGTAGGATTTCGGATCAAGAATCTTCTTGGTGATTTCCTCTTGAGGCAGGAGCGTCCCGATATTATCGAGTTCAGGACCGCGCTTCTTTCCGCCCTCCCCCTTCAGTTTATGGCAGTTGTAACACTCCTGAAGCTGCCACTGCTCTTCCCCGATCTTCAGGACATCGCCGCCGGATGCTCCGGCGGAAGCGGGAACAGCCGCGGCCGCACTAGCATCTGAACCGGCTGCACCCTGCACGGCCCCCAACGCCTTAATCCGCTCCGTCAATTCCTTGGCCTTGAGATCCAGCTCCTTGGTGCGCGCAATCACTTCTTCGGCTTTCCAAGGATCAAGAATATTGGGCTTCCCCTTCAGGATCTTGACGATCTTGCCCTTCTCATCTTCCGGATCGTATTGCGGCCAGAGCGACGCCCCGGCAATGAACACCGTACAGAGGATGGCATAAAACACCAGGAGAGAGACCAGCGCCTTGCCGCCGCTCATCACTTTCATCGTCGGCGCGTCGAGAATCAAAAACACGATGGTCCCGAGCACCGCATAGCCGAAGAATAGCCATCGGAAGACGGGAGGAAAATCAAGCGTCATTGTGGCCATCCACAATCCGGCGCCGATCACTAATCCGACGATGATCTTAACGATTGCCTTGCCCATAGTGCTCCTCGTACTAAGTCGCTATGAATGCACCGGGATAAATCTGAACCCTACTTCGCCCCAGCCGGAACCGGACTGCCCTCAGGCGCATGCTCCTTCGGATGCGACGCTCGGAGCGTCACCAGAATCGCAAAACTCACTACGGCATAGAACACCACGGTTATCCCGGTGATATACCAGGCTGAGTAGGCCAGAGTCGGAGTAAAAGACTCTGCCGTGAAGTCGGGAAGCAGGTTGTACGTGTGAAAGTATTTCCGCAGGAGCGAGCGAACCGCACCCATAAGACCCATCGTCCAGATCGCACTGAAGGCGAGGAAAATCAGGACGAATTGCGAGGCGTAATCGATCTTACCCCAGACGATGGTCCCTTGCGTCACAGCTCGATTGTAGATGATGTAATTGACCACCGTGACGAAGACAAGCGTGAAGGCCGCTGAATTCTTCGCCGGCATCAGCGCCAGGAAGTTCCAATCAGACGGCAATTCCAACTCTGCGACCAGCTTGGCACCGGTCGGGGCGAACCCGTGCGGCGTGAGCCAGATCGCGTTGCCCACCACCACCATCAGGAACCCGATCTTGATGACCGTCCGCGAGGAGACCGTGATCGGGATAAAGCGACCGAGAATGGCCGGCGCCAACAACATCGGCAGGAGGAACATCAGCGACTTGGGATCGGGCGCCGGATAATCCGTCAACACCTTGGTCATGACTAAGGGCAGCGCGATCATCACGATCGGAGCGATAATGGTCATACGGACCTTCTCAACGCCCTCAATGCGCTTCATACTGAGCCAGATATAATAGTTACTGGCCAGGAAGATGAGCCCGATCATCGCCCCCTGCATTTCGAAGAACATCGACAGCTGGTCGGCCATCATGTACGGACAGATGGACGCATCGTAGTCGCACAGTTCATACGCCAGCAGATAGCCCATGAACGGAAGGAACAACAGCGCCCCCACACCGATCATATTGCCGACGAATCCCATCCAATCGTAATAGGCCCGCTCTTCGTCCTTCGTCGACCCCATGTACATGTAGGCGGCAATCAGTCCGGCCACAAAACCGCCGAATGTGACGTTCCCAACCAGCCGATGCATGTTGAGCGGCATCCAGCTGTAGTTGAACATCTTGTCCCAGATGCTGGCGGTCGCCAGGAATTCAACGGGAGACACACCCTCAGCCTTCACCGGCGTGTTCATGAAGGACGTGGGACCGTCGATCACGAAAAGCGTAATCGATCCGATCAAGTTCAACAGCACGCCGAGCGCAATGTGACGCGCCTTCTTATTCCCCTTCCATGCATCCCATGTATAGAAATACATGTAGAGGACAAAGGTCTCGCCGATAAACAGCAGCGGATAGATCACGGCGAAGACAATAAAGAAGTGATTGATCAGCCAGGTGGTGAATTGCGGATAGGTCGCCAGCAACACGAAGATGAACAGGCCGCCGGTCAACGCGGTCATACTGTAGAGAATGACCGTGACCTTCGTGACCTCTTTCGCCAGTCGATCATAGCGGGGATCCTGCTTGCGGTACCCCAGCCACTCCGAGATCACCACGAAAATCGGCGCCCCCAAGATGAATCCCGCGAACAGGATGTGAAGCTGAGCAACGATCCAGACCGCTGTCCGGTTCCCGGTATAGGGGAATTCAACCGGCGGCGTACCCGGCGCCTGCGCATAGGCCGCCCCGCCAAACAGCGCCAGAAGCGCAATGAGAGCCATGAGACTGCGCTGCCATGTTTTCATGATGCCTCGCCGCTCCTCCTCACAAGATTAATCTGCTGTCTACTTGCCGGCTTCCGGGGCTGCCGCAGGAGCTGCCGCTGCAGGAGCCGCCGACACGGCCGCCGCATCAACCCAGGCCTTCTTGCCTTCATCCCAACCCTTGCCGGCCAAGCCGAAGTTGCGTTCATACAGCACGAGCTTCCAACGATCTTCGTCAGACAACTTGCTCTTCCAGGCCTTCATCTTGGTATTCGGCACACCCTCGGAAATGCGCCAGAACCACACGGCATCCGAGTACAACTTCATCCGGTCGCCGACGCGGAAATCGCGGGCGCCCGCCTTCACCGGCTTGCCGTCCTTACCGTGACAGCTGGCACAATTCACATCGGGATTCGTCTCGCCGATGAAGAGCTTCCGGCCCTCTTCCATCTTTGCCGCATCAGCCCACCAGCCGGCGGGCATATGCTTGTCGGCATATTCAGCAGGGGCAGGAGGAGGTGGAACTACTGGCCCTTCACCGCTTTCTCCGCCGCAACCAGCCACCGTCAAGCCCAGACCCAATACCAACATCAGATGCCACGACATTTTCATATGATCTCCTCCACTCCTTTTCTACGCCCCACAATGCTTCTCAATGCCAGCACATTCACCTTCAAGGCAGAAAAAAACGCCTCCGCAAGGGGCCGACCCTTACAAAAGCGCTACTCTGCATTCACCCAAAAACCACAGCTGTACATACCCCAACATCTCTGGCCTTCCACTCCAGCGAGCACCCACTCTGCTCACGGACCGGCCGATTACTTTTTCCGCTTACCCTGCCCCTTCTCTCGCTTTCCGTCCTGCTTGCGCTGAGACCGAACGACTTTCACGCCAACCAAGATCGCCACCAACCCGCCGACTCCCCCAAGAACAACCCACAGCCATGCTGGAGGCGCCGAACGATCATGAATGCAACCGGATCCGAAATTGACCTGAATCCTTCGTTCGCTCTCAAGATCTTTCGGATCGAACTGGATTTTATGGTGCTGCTGCTCGCCCTTCACCTCAACCAGGAGCGGATCACCTAAGTTGTCATTATGCAGGTGAAACGCTGCTTTATAGTACCCCCCGTCATCCGTTGTGACGGTCTGTCCATATGAAATTCTCGTATCCTTGACTAAGACTTCGGTATTGGCGCTCGGGGTCCCATCGGCCTTACATACGAACCCCTCAACCGTATACCGATGGTCTGCTTCATGGGTGGCGTGCAGAATGGCTGGATGTGCAACGAAGGCGCAGATACCGGCTGTGGCGACGACGACTATCCACCGAAAGCCAGACTTCCTTCTTGGTTTCCACTCCACTCGTCCGTGCCAATCCCCTCATT
>JABFSU010000038.1 GCA_013140455.1 Nitrospira sp.
CCCCAGCCCCACCAGACAAGGATTCCGTCACCCCTATGACAACCACCCGCCCCACAGACGTGACGCCCACCAAAGTCGCTATCCTTGGAGCAGGGCGAGGGGGGACCGCGCTCCTCGACCTGCTCCACCAAATTCCGGCCATCGAAATCATCGGCATCACCGATTGTAACCCCGGGGCACCCGGCCTGCAGCGGGCCCGCGAACTGCGCGTGCCGGTCGTCGCCCACGTCACCGAACTCATCCAGAACCACGGCGTGCAACTGATTCTCGACGTGACCGGCAACCCCGCCTTAGGGGCGATCCTTCGCCGTCATGCTCGGCCGGATGCGGACGTGCTCAGCGGATCGGCCTCTCGTATTCTCTGGGAACTCGTCCAGCACGAATCGGCCTTGCAAGCGGAATTGCTGCATGCGGAAAAGCTAGCCGGTATCGGCTCCTTTGCCGCAGGCATCGCCCACGATATCAACAACCCGTTGCAATTGATTCTGGGGCTCGCGGAAAACCTTGCCGAAGAAACTGATCTCGAGGTCATCCACGCACAGGCGGTGGACATTATCGCGGCCGTCAAACGCACGACGGGCATCTGCCGCGACCTCACGGCCTACGGCCGCCGCTCCGCCTCTCACAACCATAGTCTGATCCCTCTCAACAACAAACTCGATGAGGCCCTAAGGATCGCCCGCTATGCCGTCGGCTTCCACGACGTCGACATTGTCAAACAGTATGCCCCTGAAGCGGCAGCCACCGGACATCCCGACGAACTGCTCCATGTATTTGTCAACCTCATCACCAACGCCATCCAGGCTATGGAGCGCGGCGGCACGTTGACGCTACGCACGGCCATTGAACCGGACACGGTGATCGTGCAGGTCTCTGATACCGGCTGCGGCATCCCCCCCGATCTCTTCAATGAGATCTTCGAACCATTTTTCACCACCAAACCGCCGGGGAAAGGCACCGGCTTGGGCCTGTATAATATCAAGCACGTGATTCACCAGATGCACGGCACCATTGCGGTGACCAGCGAGGTTGGCATCGGCAGCACCTTTACCATCGCCTTACCACAAACCGCTCAGACGTGACCCCATGACGACACCACGACCGGCACGCCCGCCACACACACTGCGAGAGACACGGTGGGGGCTGAAAACCAAGCTGATCCTCTCGATGCTGTTCGTCGGCATCGTGCCGCTCGTCGTGGGATTGGGCATGGCCTTCTGGCAAGGGTCACAGGAAATTCGCGAAGTCAACGGAGAAAGTTTCAAAGCCCTCGCCACCGAAGCCGCGAGAAAACTCGACCTACTTGTGGCCGACGAAGTGGCACGCACCGGCCGCATTGCCAATGATCCCGCCGTCGTCCGGGAACTTGAACACCGCCGGGATGCCTTACAGAGCCGTCCCCCTGACGCGCCCCAGCCAGCCGAGGCCGACGCAAAAGCCCGCTGGGCCGCTCACGACCCGACGCTGATCAAGCAGATCAGCGGAAGTCCGTTGGCCACATTGCTGCAGGAGTACTACACCGGAACCCACAGTGCCCCCGACCAACTGCTGCCCCAAGTCGTCCGTTCCGCCACCAAGATGCTGTTCCTGACCGACGTTCAGGGCACGCTGGTGGCAGCCATGACCACCAAACCTGAATTTCGACATGACCACACCTCCTGGTGGCAAGGCGCGTACAACCAAGGTGCGGGAAAGCTGTACATTGAAGATGTCCACTTTGACGAAAAGATCGACGCGTATGCGTTCACCATTTCCATCCCTGTCATGGACAGTCTCCGTTACGAAGTGGTCGGGGTCTTACATCGTGTGATCGACGCAAAAGAGTTCTTCTCCCCCTCAACCCATGTGATCCGGTTTGGAAAAACCGGACACGTCATGTTGATCGACAGCCGTGGCATCGTCATGAGCTGCCCGATCCTGCCGACCGGCCTGTCCATCTCCGATAAGAGCCTGATCCCCCTCATCACACCCATGGCTCCCGGATGGGTCCATGCGCCGAGCGACGGACATGGCGGAAACAGCCGCTCCATCATCGGCTTTGCACCGCTTCCCGAAACCAGTCGCGCCACCAACGGCACTCTCGAGAAAGGAAGCTGGCATACCTTTGTCTGGCAGTCATCCGACGAACTGTTCGCCCCCATCGGCCATCTCTTCACCTGGATGACCCTCTTTGGCAGCGTCGCCGTCGTACTCCTCGCCGTACTTGGCTACGTCGCCGCCAGCCGCATCGTCACACCGGTCCGCGCGCTGCAACAGGCCGCCCAGGCGATTGGGCGAGGGGAACTCCAAACCGCCATCAACATTCGAACTGGCGACGAATTAGAAGATCTGGCCGACGAATTCACCCGGATGAATGCACAACTGGAGGCCGCATTTGCCGGCTTGACCGACCAAGTCACCTTGAAAACGCAAGAAGTGGATTACCTCCGGCAGTCCACCGATCAGATTCTGGATGCGGTCCCGACGCCCATCGTCCTGATCGATGCCCGGGAATCCGTCCACTACGTGAATCAGGCCGCCCGTGAGACCTTCCACCTCGCGCCCGACGCGACGCCGCCGCTCTCACTGTTCACCGTGCTTCCGCTCGATGCCACCAGCCAAACCAAGCTGCGCCAAGAGTTTTCAGGGACCACATCCGGGGTGCTCGACGCCGCCGCACCGATTCGAAACAAAATTCCACGGGATCCCCTGGCTCAAACCGGGACCCACGAGGGAACCCACGACCGGCCGGAACTTCAGATTGGCGCACGGACATACCATTACCTGTGGTTTCGTCTGCCGAACCGCCCGGGAGAAGAACCCCACAGCGGGCTTGTGCTCCGCGACATCACCGATGACAGCCGGATGCAGGATCAACTCATTCAAGCGGAGAAATCCGGCAGTCTCGGGGTGCTCACCGCCGGCATCGGACATGAATTAAACAATCCCTTGTTCGGGATCCTGGGTCTGGGAGAAGCCATTCAGGATGAAACCGATCTCACCCGCGCCCGATCGCATGCGCGCGATATCGTCGCCCAAGGGCGCCGGATGGCCGCCATCATCCGGGACTTCACCGGCATCACCGCTCGGGACGCCTCAGCCCAGCGCATCCCGGTTTGCGTGGAAACGACCATTGAGCGCGCGCTCGCCGCCATGCAGATCACCGCCGATCTGACCCGGATGGCCATTCACAAGACCTTCGCCGGAGAAACCATGGTCCTGGCGATCCCCGACCAACTCCAGCAAGCGATGATGAATCTCTTTATGAATGCCGTCCAGGCGATGAAAGGCGCCGGAACCTTGACGATCGTCACCACGCAGACCGATCAACTGGTCACAGCCCGGATCACGGACACCGGTCCGGGAATTGCGCCACAATACCTCGCGCGGATTTTTGACCCGTTTTTTACGACAAAAGGACAAGGGGAAGGTTCGGGCTTGGGCCTGACTGTCGCCCGCCGCATCATCAGGAAATTCGGCGGAGAGTTGCAGATCGAGAGCCGCGAGGGAGAAGGCACCACCTGCCTCGTCACACTGCCGACTATCCGCAACCAGTCACCTGAGGAGGGTACATGCACCGCTTCGTCACCACGCTCGGAGTCACAGCCGTCGCGTTCCTAGTCGCAGGGCTCATGCTCGCGCCCATTCCGCCGCTGGCGAAAGAGCCTCCGATCCTGCCGGGGATCTCACCGGAAAAGGTCGCCGACTATGTCCATGCCGTCGTCCAGGCCGACCGGACGATCTACACGACGCTCGTGGTGACCCGGATGCAGGACAAACACATCGTCAACGCCACCGAACATTGGGAGCAAGACAACGCGCTGCCGCTCCCCGCCCAATTCCTGCAGCACTCGGGAAAGATCGTCGCTGAAAGCGGACGGGGCATCCGCTATCGCCTCATCGGCCTTTCCCCGATTTATCAGCGCAACGCCCCGGCCACGGATTTCGAACGGAATGCCCTCGTCACATTGACCAAGCAACCGGACCGCCCCATCACCGGCATGGTGTCGAGCGGAAAGAAACAATTCTTCCAGGCCATTTACCCGGATCGCGCAGTCTCTCCAACATGCGTGTCGTGCCACAACAGCCACCCGTTAAGCCCGAAGCGGGATTTCAAAGCGAATGACGTGATGGGAGCCATCGCGATCACAATTCCATTGGACTAATTCTCAGGGAGAAGATGAACCGGTCCCAGGCGGTGGGCGTCAGGAGGATAGAGGAGCGCTCTGTGCGGCATCGGGAGCGAAATACTCTTCCCGATAGATCTGGATCGCCGTCATGAAGAGGCTGATGATGATCGGACCGACAAACAGTCCCAGCAGTCCGTACAATCCAAGTCCGCCGAGCACGGAGAGAACCAACAGCAGGACCGGAATCTGGACATCTTGACCAATGAGCCACGGCCGGAGAAACTGATCGACCATCGATACCACGCCGACACCCCAAGCCAACATGCCCAGCGCCTTGCCGACGGACCCGATGGCAAACAAATACAACACGACCGGTCCCCAGACTAACGCCGTTCCGCCAAAGGGAATCGGCGCCAGCACAATCGTCAATGCCGTCAAAACCATCGGGAACGGGACGCTCAACACAAGATACGCCAGCCCGGCCAGCACGCCCTGCACCAGCGCGGTGACCAGCATGCCTTTGACGACGGCCCGGACGGTTTGATCGAGGCGCGTGAGGATTTTCCGTTTATGCGACTCGTCCATTGGAATAAGCTCATACAACGAGTCCATCCAGCGCTCGCCGTCTTTGAACAGAAAAAAAAGCACCATCAGCATGATGAAAAAGTTGCTGACGAGGACGACGGCGTTCTTCAGGAGATCCCCCATCTGGCTGACGACAAACTGACTGAGCCATTTGGCTCCCGACACCACAGAGTCCTCCATCGACACCGGCTGCCCGTTGCCGCCCGACACCAGCGAACGCAACCAGCTCCCGACCACCGGTACAGTCGCCAGCCGCTCCGGTAACTGCTGGACACCGCCGGCGACGATCCATTCATGAATCGTCTGCTCCACAGCGACCGCTTCCCGAACCAGGACCACGCTCATCAATACGACCGGAACCACCACCACCGTCAGCACGCCGATGGTCAAACAACCGGCAGACAACGTGTCGCGTCCCCGCATCAGCGCCGTCAATCGACGATGCAGCGGGAACACCCAATGCGCCAACAACGCCGCCCAGATGGCCGGGAACAGGAAGGGCTGTAAGATGAGTCCGATCTGATAGAGCAACAGCGCCAGGAGGGCGAAGAAGACGACCGTAAAGAGTTGTGGACGAGTCATACGTGGCCGAGAAGGAGATGCGTAGCTGTCACGTTGATAGCAGATTTATGAAGCGTTGTCACGGGAGCGGTGAAGGCCCACAGCATTTGAGACTAGAGAGTGCAATACTGACAGGCTGCTGAAAACGGCCGTCCAGCAAGGCCGCAACGAGTGAAGAGGCGAGACGTACTCCCGTACATTGAACCTCTGAGCGATGTGAGAACGCCGCTGGCGGACGTTTTCAGCAGCCTGTCAGAGATCCGGCTTTTTCCCCAACACCGCGACAGGACGATTACGATTGCCATTCATGTCCCGGACAGCACCCGGCAACCGCGGGACATCCTCCGGCCAGGTCGTGACGCCCATGTCACTGACACCCTGAAATTTCGCGCCTTCTTCCATCGAAAAGATCGGGGCATGCACTTCGCCCATGATGATGCCGGTCTTGAGCAATTGCACCCGATCGCTGGCGGTAATCGTCGCCTTGATGCGCCCGCTGCTGATCAACACACCGGCCGTAATCGTCCCCTTCACCACGCCATCTTCCCCGACAATCACTTGGCCCTTGGTATAGATGTCCCCTTCCAGGCGGCCATCGATACGCACCGTACCATCAACACGAATCTCGCCCTTGAGTTCCACCCCTTTAGCCAACAACGTGATATTCCCGTCGTCCATATACCCGCTCTTTTTCATAGCTGCTCCCTGTTGCCGAACACTCGCCACTCAGGATACCCCAGGGGGAGAGAGGCACCTAGCAGTTTGTCAAAACATGGCACAGGAAAGCCGAACGGCCACAGGCCATCAACGAGTCGCTAGAATAATCCGAGCGTGTGCTTCACTCGCTCCCACAGTCCCCCGCCATGAATCTCGCAATACACGCTCGGCTCCGTCCCTTCCAGGAACACCTCCGTCACCCGCTCAGGACACTGCGCCGTCGCCAGCTGGCCCGTGCGCAGATCAATCACTCGTGAGACAATCCCACTGGGAATAAGAAAATCAGGAGAATCGGCAGGAATGAGCCGTCGCGCCACGTCCACCCAGATCGGCAACGCCGCCTGTGAGCCGGTCAGGCGAATCGCCCGTTCGTCGTCAAACCCGACCCAGACACCGATCACCAATTCAGGCGTGTAGCCGACGAACCACGCATCGCGGTAGCCATCGGTCGTGCCCGTCTTCCCGGCAACCGGGCCCCGCAGTCCCCAGGCTCTCGCTTTCGATCCGGTTCCCCGATCCAGTACGCCCTTCAAGAGAGATGTCGCCAAGTACGCGCCCTGCGCCGACACCGCCTGGTGCCGGTCCACCATCGGACTCCAGACCGTCTCTCCGGAATCACGGACCAGATTGGTGAGGGCGACGGGCTTCACCACCACACCGGCATTTGCCAAGCCGCCATACGCCGCCGTAATTTCGAGGAGCGAGACCGAGGCGCTCCCGAGGGCGATCGACAGATTATCGGGCAACGCCCCTTGAATGCCGAACCCCCGCAACAACCGGTTGATCGATCCGATCCCGAGCCGATGCGCCGTTCGCACCGCCGGCACATTCAGAGACTGTTCGAGCGCCGCCCGTACCGTGACCTGTCCATGAAACTGGCGATCGTAGTTCTGCGGCGACCAGGGACCGGTGCCGGACTCGAAGCTTACCGGTTCATCGGCTAACATCGTCGCCGGCGTGATCCCCGTGCTCCCCTCAGCGCGAGCCGCCTCAAACGCTGCAAGATACACAAAGGGTTTGAACAACGACCCAGCCTGCCGGTGCGCCTGCGCCGCCCGATTGAATTGACTCGTACGATACTCACGCCCCCCGACCATCGCGCGCAGATGACCCGTGTGCGCGTCGAGCACCACGACGGCGCCCTGCAGCGGCGTCTCACCCTCGCGCAACGCCGGATACTGCTGCTCCAGCTTGGCCAGCCCTTTGTGCAGCGACTCCGTCGCCAGCTGCTGCATGTACGGATCGAGCGTCGAATAGATCCGGGCTCCTTCGGGAATACCCATCCCGGTTCCCGCTTCCACCTGCCGCAGCAGATAATCGACAAAATACGGAGCATCCGTCACGACATCTTCTGGCAATGACACCTGAACCGGCCGATTCACCGCCTCCTTCCACGCGTCTTCGGTCAGCACCCCCTCATCACGCAGCCGGCGGAGCACCACATTTCGGCGGTGGGTCGCATGCTCCAGATTTTTTGTCGGAGAGTAGGTGTTCGGCCCCTTGATCAATCCGCCGATCAGCGCCACTTCCTCGATCGAGAGGGCATCAAGGGGTTTCCCGAAGTACCGGTGAGCCGCTTCACCGATCCCGTAGATCGACACTGAGCCGGCCTGCCCGAGATAGATCTCATTGAGATAGCTTTCCAGAATCTCTTCCTTGCGATACTTCCATTCCATGACAAACGCCGCCACCACCTCGCGCAACTTGCGTCCCATGGTCCGTTGCGGCGAATAAAACAGATTCTTGGCGAGCTGCTGGGTAATGGTGCTCCCGCCCTGCACCACGCCGCCGCGCGTCACATTCGCCCACAGCGCCCGGCCGATCGCGACGGGATCAACACCATAGTGGGAAAAGAATCGCCGATCTTCCACTGCCAAGACCGTCTTGATGACGGAGGGAGGAATCTGGTTGTAGGGCACCCACTCCCGCACTTGCCGCGACCCGCCACGCATTCCGCTCAGCAAGGGCGGCTCCAAGGTCACAAATGGCAGCGACTCCCGTTCCTGCACCGACAGCACATTCGTGATCACGCCATCCTTGAGCTCCACATGCACACGCCGGGGGGGCTGATGGCTTTCCTCCTGCGCATGCAGATAGAGATCGATGACGTCCTGCGACGCCAGATAGTCGCCGGGTGCCTGCACATCCGAGACGGCGTGATAGCCCAGCCGATGCAGCCGGTCGAACACCCCGGTTTCGATCACCGGCTCCCCCGGCTTCAACAGATGCGGCGCACCGAAGATCAATAAGGGTGGATGTTCATCGCTCTTCGGGAGGGCAATGGATGCAGCCAACAGTGCCCCGTAACCCGCCACGGCCACTATCGCCGCACAGACCAGAGCCACGACTCCACCCACCAGCCATTTCAGTACACGACTGACCCTCGGCATGCCTCATCCCTTTCCACACCCAGCATACCCGAGGCCCACCGGAGAAGCGATCACGGCATCACCGGCATGGATCTCATGCCCCCTGCGCGCGTTTCAGACCGACGCATCCCCCGTTCTGCGGCTAATCGCAGTATATGACCGCCATTACTCCCCCCCCCTCTTCCGAGGTAACCCTTCCTGGTCTTACGCTTTCCAGCAATCCCGGTATCCTCTTGAACAGGACATGCGTGCTTCACCCCCAACCGAGGAGATCGACCATGAGCTGTTCACGTTGCTGCGGACTGATGGTGAAAGACAATTTAATGGATTTCGACGGCACGTCCGGTCATATGTGGGTGAGTGCCCTGCGCTGCATGAATTGCGGTCATGTCCATGACCCCGTCATGGAGCAAAATCGTCGCAGCATGCAAGCCCCGCGACCGACCCCGGTGCTGGTCGCAGTCGGAGACGAGGCCGACTATCACGACGACGAGGTTCATCTGGGGATCGAATCGATCGTGGCCCAAGCGGCCTGATCACCGACCTCGCACCATCTAAGAGATAGAGGAGCGGCCGTGGCATCCATTCTAGTCATCGACGACGACGAGGCATTGCGGCTCCTGCTGCGGGAGATGCTGGAGGCCGATGGCCACGTAATCCGCGAAGCGGCCAACGGACGCGAAGGGCTGGCCCTCTATCGGGCACAGCCGGCCGATCTGGTCATTACTGATATTTTGATGCCGGAGCAGGACGGGATGGAGGTCATTCTTGAACTCACCCGGGAATTTCTCGACGCCCGTGTCATCGCCATGACCGGCGCGTCGGGTGAGCAGAACTTCCTCAGCGTCGCCAAGCTCTTCGGGGCCCGGCATATTCTGGAGAAGCCGTTCGGGGCTGATCAAATTCGCCGCCTGGTGAACTATACGCTGACTCACTAACTTTATCTTTGCCCGCTTCGCTCTACATCTAGTAAGCGATACCCTTCCCTTGCTACACTGGGGTGTAACGAACGTGTCTGCCAGGTAGAATCCTCTCCAGACGACGACACCTGACATCTTTACCAATCCGGATACAGATCGACGATCTATGCCACCTATTATGCTCCTGAGTTGTGAGTCCATCAGCAAGAGCTATGGCGTGAAGCCACTCTTTTCCAACCTGTCCATCGGCCTGGCCGAGGGAGATCGCGTCGGACTCATCGGCCCGAACGGGTCAGGTAAGTCCACCCTGCTGAAGATACTCGCCGGTATCGAGGACCCCGACGACGGCACCCGCTCTCTACGCCGCCACGTCCGCCTGAATTATGTGCCGCAGGAATCAGTATTTCCTCCCGACCTCACCGTGGAAGAAGTGCTGGCGCAGACGTTGCGCGAAGAAGGACTGGATCCGCACGAAGAAATCGGCCGGATCGCCCGCGCCTTGAGCCTGGGGGAATTTCCTGACTCCGACCAACTCGTGCGGACCCTCTCCGGGGGATGGAAGAAGCGTCTTGCGATCGCCCGGTCCTTACTGATGGAGCCGGACGTGCTGATGATGGACGAGCCGACGAATCATTTGGACGTCGAGGGGATTCTCTGGCTCGAACGGCTGTTGAAATCCGAGACCCGCGCCTATCTGGTGATCAGCCACGACCGGCGCTTCCTTGAGTCAGTGGCGGAACGGATGATCGAACTCAATCGGATTTATCCGCAGGGCGTGTTCGAAGCCACCGGCCGCTACAGTGACTTTCTGGAAGCGCGCGAAGCCAACCTCGAAGCCCAGGCGAATGAACATGCGACCCTCGCCAATAAAGTGCGCCGCGAGGTCGAATGGCTCCGCCGCGGTCCGAAAGCCAGGACCACCAAAGCCAAAGCGCGCATCGATGCCGCCGGCGTCCTGATCAACGACCTGGCAGACCGCGACAGCCGCCGCGAGCTGGCCCCGGCCGGAATCGACTTCACGGCCTCCGGGCGCAAATCCAAGCAATTGATCGTCGCCCAGCAGCTGAGCAAAGCGCTGGGGTCCAAGCAGATCGTCAAGGATCTCGAACTCATTCTTGGTCCCGGTCAACGGTTGGGCCTGCTCGGCCCGAACGGCAGCGGGAAATCCACGCTGATGAAATTACTGGCCGGCACGTTGAAGCCCGATACCGGCACCGTCACCCGTGCCGACAAGCTCCGGATCGTTACCTTCGAACAACATCGCGAGTCGCTGGACCAACAGGTGTCCCTCCGCCGATCCCTCGCACCCGCAGGCGGCGATTCCGTGATCTATCAGGATCGTTCGATCCATCTCGTGTCCTGGGCCAAACGATTTCTCTTTCGGCCCGAACAACTCGATCTCCCCGTGTCCCGGCTCTCCGGCGGCGAACAGGCCCGGCTCTTGATCGCGCGGCTCATGTTGCAACCGGCCGATGTGCTCATGCTGGATGAACCGACAAACGATTTGGATATCCCGACTCTCGACGTGCTGGAAGAAAATCTCCTGGAATTTCCGGGCGCGTTGATTCTCGTAACCCATGACCGCTGGCTGCTCGATCGAGTCTCCACGATGATGCTGGCGCTGGATGGAGCTGGCAACGCCGAGTGGTTCGCCGACTTTGCCCAATGGGAAGCGGCCCAGGAGCGAGGAGCCGGAGGCTCCTCAGGCCCCGTGCCCACCCGAGCTGCGAGCAACAACGGTCCCAAACCGAAACAGGCCCGCAAAGGACTCTCCCACTCTGAGCAAAAAGAATGGGACAAGATCGAAGGATTGATCGTCAAGGCGGAAGCCGCCGTTACCACTTGCCAAGCCGCAACGGAAGATCCTGCAGTCACATCCGACGCCACGGCGTTGCAAGCCCGTTACACCGCGTTGGCGGAGGCTCAGACCAACGTCGAACGCCTCTATGCCCGCTGGACGGAGTTGGAAGAAAAACGCACGCAGGCGATGCAGCCGTCTTAGAGCGGCTCCGCTGCCTGTTTTTCAGTTGTTACCGACAGGACTTGAGGCGCCAGCGATCCCACGACCATTCCGCTTGCAGCCACCAGCAATCCCACCAGCTGCGGCGGCCACACGGCATCAGCAGTACTGATCAGTTCGAATCCCAACCAGCTTACAAGCCCACCCGCAATGGCCATGATGGCTCCTTGCGTCGTGGCCTTCGGCCAATAAAGCCCGGCCAGTAGCGGAATGAACGCGACCACGAGCGTGACCTTATAGGTACTCACCACCAACTTATAAATGCTGGCATCCGACCAGAGCGCAATGGCCAACACCACCGCGGCAAAGGTGACCAGCACCACCCGCATCATCCGCAGCAACTCCGCATCGTTCAAGTGAGCAACCATCGGCTTCAACACGTTTTCACTGAGGGCCACGGACGGCGCCAGCAGCGTGGCGCTGGAACAACTCATGACCGCCGACAGGACGGCCCCGAAAAAGACGATCTGCGCCGCGATCGGCGTATGTTCCAGAATCAGCGTCGGCAAGACCAGCTGCGAATCGGTTTCAAGTAAGGCCAGAAAGCGCGCCGAATCGACAAGGGTGGCGGCATAGGCCAGAAACATCGGGATAAAACAGAAGGCGAAATACAGCGTCCCGCCGAGGAGAGACCCACGCACCGCCGTCGCTTCGTTTTTCGCCGACGTGATCCGCTGAAAGACATCCTGCTGCGGGATCGACCCGAACATCATCGTAATCCAGGCGCCGAGGAACGGAATCCAGGCGTTGAGGCTGGCCGGCGGAAAGAAATCCAGCTTACCGGCGCCGGCCGCATGCGCAATGACGGTCTCAACTCCTCCCGCCAGTCCGCTGACGATCGAGCCGATATACAACAGGCCGCCCATGATGACCGTGATCTGCACGAAATCCAGAATAGCCACTGAAAACATGCCGCCGAACGTCGTGTAGGTCAGGACGATCAGAGCACCGGCGATCATGCCCAGCGATTGACTGACGCTCCCTGCCGTCACCACGTTCAACACAAGGCCCAACACCTTGAACTGCGCCGCCACCCAGCCGAGATACGACGCCACAACCGCAAGCGTGCACAAGACTTCGACCGTGCGGTTATACCGAAGCCGGTAGAAGTCTCCGACGGTCAGGAGATTCATGCGGTAGAACCGCGGCGCGAAGAACAATCCGGCGAGAATGAGACAGAGGCTGGATCCGAAGGGGTCGGCCACCACACCCCGAAGCCCTTCCTTCACGAAGGTCGCGGAAATGCCGAGCACGGCTTCGGCGCCGAACCACGTGGCAAACACGGTCGCGGTCACCACCGGCAACGGCAGACTCCGGCCGGCCACCGCGAAATCCTTTGTGTTCTGCACACGCGTCGCCGCGTAGAGACCGATCCCGACGGAACAGAGCAGATACAGTGCGACAAACCCGAACAACATGCGCGCAGGATAAAATGATCGCCTGCGGCAATCAATCGTTATTGACGGCATTGCGGGGAGAATATCTCTGAGAAAGGTTTGAAAGTCTGCGCTATAAAGGCAATCCTGTGGTCAGCCGGCATCCGACCAAAAACAGATCGCCTTGAGGCCCAATTTGAATCGGCCGTGTCCACCGCACGTCATAGACCATTGTGGAGCGCCACCAACCCAGTCTCGCGCTATGCACCTCAATCAGCTGAGTCAGCCGCGGGGCTTGTCCCATCAACAGCAATACCCCGTGCGCGCTCCGATTGAGCGTAAACACCTGGCCTTGTCGCACTGCAGCGACTCGAAGCTCACCGGATTCTATGATTTCATATTCGCAAGAGTGACAATCCTCAATCCTGACTTCCTCCCGACGATTGCTCACCGGGGCCAGCCCCCCTTGCTCATCGACCAGACTTCTTGAAAGGGCACGATTTCGCATGATTAGATCTTCTCTCCTTACGTTCGATGAAACACATTCATAGCGAGTAGAGCAAGGGCCGTACCGACCAGGCGTTATCCGATCATTCTCCGGCACTTCCTCGATTTTCTCGTCTTTTAGAAGATCCTTCCCATATGATCCATATCAAACTCGAAGGGAAAGAAGGACAGTAGACACTGGGGATAACTACGTATCTTATTCAGACTGTAGAGATAATGCCGTTGTAGCCATTTCCCTACAGCCGTACGATCGCCTCAATAGAGAACCGCAATGGCCTCACCGTTTCATGATGGACCAGACGGAAGACTTTCCCCACTTACCCAGCCTATGAGACAATCCTGCCACATTCATTCACTCCTTCCTCCATTCGCACCACAAGGAGCGCACGGATTATGATGGGCTCTCATTTCATCGCCGTCAGTCGTCTTCGAGCTGCATTGACCATCCTCTTCCTCGGATCGACCATCGCCGCCGGCGTCCCGGACATAACCCATGCGCGCAAGGAGTTGCTTACAGCCGACGAAAAGGGCCTCTTGCACCGGGCCGAAACGATCCACCTGGAGACATTGGCCTTAAGCAGCCATGGTCCTCTTGATGCCGGCAGCATTACGAAGGTGGTCTCGACGCGATTCGAACAGCTGGGATATCGCATCGTCACCGATAACGATCGGCCGCACGAGGTTACCGTCAAAGTAAAGTGTGAAGAACTGAAAACCTGGGAAGGGACGGGCCGCTCCGGCGGCGATGCCGACATGATGGATGCGGCGGCCCGACTCTGGAAAGGGCCGGCCTGCCAACTCTCCTACCGCTTCGGCACCCGTTGGGCCGACTGGCGGCATGAAGTCCGTACGTCATTCACCAATCCGCAAGAGGCGGCACAGAAAGCTGGACAGGCCGATGCCGGCATGTACGCCATCGCGAAGCTGATCGACCAATTACAGATAGATCATTTTCCCTTCTTGCTCGCCGCCGAGTGGGGACAGTCTTCACGATTGGTGCAGACTCTCGATGCAACCGGCACAACGCTGCCACAAAAACAGATGGTGATCGGGTTGTTAGGTGACATGCTGGCGGTCGATGCCATTCCCCGGCTGACCGCAGCACTGAACGACTCCGACCAGGCTGTGGCCCAAGCAGCCACAACTGCCTTGGGAACCATCGGCCATGAGGATGGTATCCCCGCGCTGCTCGCACTCTTCAAGACCGGCACGCCAGACCAGCACCGCGCCGCCGCCGTTGGCCTGGGCCGCCTCGCACCGTTACATCCCAACAGCGACATCGTACCCACCTTCATCACCGTCCTCCCGAACGAGCCGCTCCAGACTCAGATCATCCTGGTACGCGCCCTGGGCAAAACCACCGATCGTCGCGTGCTGCCCCCGCTCCGCACACTACACCGTTCTGTGCTGAAGCAAGCTCGCTCGGACAGCAGTGCAGAGACAAAGGAGCTGCTGGCCTCCCTCGGGATCGCGCTCGACGGCTTCGACGGAGTGCATACAGAAGAGTAGAGAGGATACCCCCGCCAGGCCAGACGATTACGGATCAAGTCTGCGGGCTTGACGCAGCTTCGCACGAACCGCGCGGAGCGCACCCCGCCTAACGTTCGTCTTGTTCGATGGCTTCGAAGAGGCTACTGACGGGAACCAGCACCGACTTGGGATAGAAGACCCATTTGATGAGATGCCGTGTGAGGTAGCCGGGATGCCCCTTGGCTCCCAACAGCGTGGCGCGACGATTCCACCTGGCAATGCGTTCAGAGGTTACAGCAGGAAGCGCCAAAAACCACTTGGCCAGAGCTTCATTGTCTGCGGAGTGACGGACTGCGGCAAGAAACTGATCGACGGTAAGACCGAAGTGACGGAGAAACGCGCCATCGATGCCGAGCCGGCTGCCGAAAGCTGCTCGATAGGTCAACGGAAGCTGCTGAGCGAGAAACCTTCTGGCTTTCTCCGCAAACCGCGGAAGCCAGACACAGCCGGCCAGTTGATCATAAGGACGAGGAAGCTGCATTGAACGTGCTGATGCCGTCATTGGTGATTCGCTCGCACAAAACAGCCGACTATCCCATAGCCCACCAAGTACGATCCACCCGACCACCGAGTAGTGTCGACTCGCTCGCTGCTAGTCGGCGAGCGAGTCGAACAGCCTTCTGCCGGTTAGAACTGCACGTAGGCGTTGATCGCCGCCAAGACCTGATTGGAATTGTTGCCGTCGTTAAAGGGACTGCGGCTCCCCACCAACCAGTCATACCGCACTTCCGGACGAATGGTCAGGTTCGGATGCGGATAGTAATTCACCCCGGCTGTCAGCGAATAGAAACTCCCGGCAAACGGGGCCAGGTTCGGGTTCCCGCGTTCCGCAGAACCACCCACGCGGGTGCCCGCCTCATCCCGGAACCATTCAAATCGCAGCCCGGCTTTCACCTGCTCATGGAGACGATAGTACAGGTATTGGTCCACACCATACCAGCGCGCTATCCCTCCACCGATCTTGCCGTCTTCCTGATAGGCATAGTAGTGATGGAACACATATTCGAGATCCTTCGTCGGATTCAGAGCGACAAGCGCACTGTACCGCGTCCGCTGTTCGAACCGCGTCGGGATCGCCGACGGCTCCTCACCCGTGATCACCGCGAACGACGCCGTCACAAACTTATCGCTCGAAGTATATTTCGCCTTCATCACATAGGCGGGCTTGTTGCTCTGACGATCGAGCGAATCCCATCCATTGACGACCCCGCCCTGCACCATCCATTGCGGAGAAATATTCCAGGTCGCCAGGCCGCCCCAATGCGTGAAGGGGCCGGCGAACTGATAGGAATAGGCCTTCGAGTAGAAGAAATTCGCCGGCGCCGGCACACCCTCATACCCGATAATTGTATAGAAATGTCCGGCCTTCACCGAAAATGTCTGATTGCCCGCTTCGGCATACATCTGCGGCAGCGCCACACCGGTGTATTCGTTATTCCACCGCTTCGAGCCATCACGATTGCGCTCAAGCCCATTCGTCTGAGCGAGAAAATAATCGGAACCCACCATCGCATCGAAACGGGCGCCGACGTCGAATCCACTGGTGCCCTGCAACGCTTTCTCTACAATCACATACAACTGATTCAACTTCGGGCGATCCTTATCCACGGCATTGTACGGCCCGTTAAACCCCGATGTCGGACTCGATCCGTTGAACGTATACCCGCCGTCGACCCAGCCACGAATCGAGATCGGCCAGCTCTCAGGGAACACACGATGAATCGCCGGTTGACTCGTTGCTGTAGAAGACGTCTCTTCCGCCCACGCCGATGCGCCCACGCCGCTCATACAACCCACCAGGGCACAGCCCCCCACCAGAGATTTCCACACGGACATGCCCACCTCCTTGTTACGAGTACTCGTTCCCTACTCGCGGCCATGCGCCGCCGACTCCATGAGTCTCCGACCGATTTCAGGAAACCATTTCCTGGCGTGGCTCAGCAAGATCAGTACCGTTCAAGATTTCGCATCGGAATGGCACGATTGCTGTGCCCCTACCAGCGTTTTGACAACATGGCTGACGACAAAAAAAGAAAACATTCTAGGTAATAAACTGTGAACTAAAGTCGATAGGTGTGCTGTCGCCTGTGGTATGAATGAAACACTGTCGGTAATACGCACAGTCCTATGGGCGGCAGACCGCATGCACACCGCTCGCAAACTTTTCGTTGAGGAGGCTCTGGGTGAGTGTGTCGATCACCGAAAAGGGCAGGCCTCAAGGTGATCGTTCACCATTCCGATCGCCTGCATGTAGGCGTAGATGATCGTGCTGCCGACGAACCGGAAACCGCGCTTCTTCAGATCTTTCGACAAGGTATCGCTCACCACATTCGTGGCAGGAACATCCTTCATCCGCTTCCACCGATTGACGATCGGCTCTCCCCCGACGAATGACCAGACATAGGCATCAAACGAGCCAAACTCTTTCTGCACTGCGAGAAAGGCCTGCGCGTTCGTGACCGCCGACTCGATCTTGAGCCGGTTGCGGATGACGTCGGGGTTCTTCATCAGCGACGCTTTCATGCTCACCGTGAAGCGCGCCACCGCCTTCGGATTGAACCCCGCGAAGGCTTTTCGATAACCCGCGCGCTTCCGCAAGACCGTATCCCACGTCAGCCCCGCCTGCGCCCCCTCGAGTAACAGCATCTCAAAATGCTTCCGGTCACGATGAACCGGCTTGCCCCACTCCTGATCGTGATAGCGAACCATATGCGGCTTTTCGCCGGCCCAATCGCAGCGGATCTTCTCTTTCATTTCGACACTCCCTCTCCTCAGAGTCCGGTCACCGGCCTCGTCCGACAGTCGCACTCTCAATCTTGATCCACCACTTCGGCTTCATTCGACCGAAGTCCGTACGGATATGACGGCGTAGTACCTGTTTGGAATCAAAGACCACCGGGCCTTCTGGGCTCCGCCAGAATACCACCCAGTGCCAGAACGCGCGGCCCTTCTCACGATGCCACTTGATCGCGAGCAACGCAACCTCCGGCAGCCGGTCCCATGTCACAAATGGTGCTTCCTTTCCGGCCGCACGGATATGAACGTGAGCCAAGAGATCACGCACCTGCTGCGTCTCGGACCAGAGCCGTGGATCTTCAGCAAAGATTCCCAGCCGGTTCGCCGCTCGTTTGGCTTGCGCGTAGCTTATTCCCGCCAGCGTCGCCACACTGGCAATGCCGCACCCGGTCCGTTCACGTTGCACCACCGGCTTCACGGCAACTCCAGTTTCAGCTTCCGCCCTCCGGAGATGCTGAACCCCTCGCGCTGATAGAACGCCAGCGTCCGGTCGAACTGCGGCAAGGGTGGAGTCGTGACTTCGAGCTGCCGCCATCCGCGCGATTGGCCCAATCGTCTGGCCCGCTCCAGCAACGCCGCGCCCACTCCCTGTGAGCGGGACCCCGGCCGGACATAGAATTCTGGAATCGTCCCGTACGCGCCCTCCGTATAGAGCGCGTAGCTCTGATACAGAGCGAGAAATCCGATCGGCATGCCGCCGTCACGAGCCAAAAGCACCGAGTAGAGTCCGTCCCGCAGCCAGGCCGCCGCGCGCGCCTCCGTGTCAGCCTGATGAAAGTTGAATGCCTTCGCGTTGACCGCCGCCATAATCTCGTGGAGCAGTTCCCCTACAAGCGTAGCGACGATAGCTGCATCTTCCGGTTGAGCCTGAGCAATCTGAATCGACATCGGCTACCCCGCGAACTCTTGAAAGAGCGCATAGCCCACCGCCCATGTACCGATCCCGCTGTCGGCATTAATGTGTCCGACATCACCGACATCGACAAACCGGCTACCCCAAGCGGTCGCACAACGCTGAGCATGAGTCACGGATCCGAACGAATCATTCGCACTCGCCACGACCAACGTGGGAAAGGTCAGACGTTGCATCGGCACCGGCACAAACCCTTTGGCGGCAATCGGGAAGCTGGAGCTAGCCGGTTCGGGAATCGCCACGAGGAACGCCCCCTTGATCGGCGCACGTGACTGCCCGGCCCAATGAGCCACCAGCAAACAGGCCAGGCTATGGGCGACCAATATGGGAGGAGCCTCGCAGCGCTGCACCACCCCATCGAGGGTACGCACCCAATCCTGGCAATCCGGCGCATCCCATTGGCCAAGATCTACCCGCCGCCAGGCCGGATGGCGTTCTTCCCACAGCGTCTGCCAATGACCGGGACCGGAATTGCCGAATCCCGGCAATACCAACACAGGAGCATCCATCACAACCTACTCACTCGACCCTCTTCTGCCCGGTGACGACGACCGTCGCATAGTAGACGGCCCGGCTCTGGGAATCTTCGGCCATTTGGCGATAGCCCTGCAAATCCGCTTCGCTGACAATTCCGGTCGCCAGATACTTGTCCTGCAACTGCTCAGCGGACATCGCCATGATCGTGGCCAATCCGGAGCTACCGGCGGACACCGGCGCATCGTTCTCCATGGACAAGTCGCAGAGTCCCCGCATCTGTAACAACGGCAACAGCTTGAGTCCCAGCGCGTCGTCCATGCCGCGGCTTTCGTACATGCGATGAATCGCCTGATTGATGTGCTGCATCGCCGCGAGTTGCGCAGCCGTCCCGGCGATGCCCCGTGAGGCTGAGAAATCCGGCTCTTCCAGGACGATCCATCCACCCGGCTTCAGCGCAGCCAGCATCCGGGACAGCGCGATCTCGTAGTCCGGCAGATGAATCAGGACATAGCGCGCATGGACGAGATCGAATGAACCCTGCGGCAACGACGCGGTCCGTATGTCCCCCTGCTGAATCTCGACATGCGCCGGACGATGCGCCGTCAAGAATTTGGTCGAGAGGTCAAGGGCAACGACGCGCCCGGTCGGACCAACCCGCTCACCCATCCACTGCATCAACGATCCGGCGCCCGGCCCCACTTCCAAACAACGCCACCCGGTCGTGAGACCGGTCGCATACAGACGGCGGCAACTAGCCGGATCGAACTCCCGCTCAATCGCCTGCAACCGCGTGAGTTCCAGTTGATCTTCGGCCGACGTAAAGACGTAGTCAGGTTGGCTCATATCTGGTCACCTGCGGGATATACTACTCCAGCTTTTTGAAACAGTCCGCGCCGGCCACCGCCCGCAAGCGGCGGCAGGTCATCACACGCGTCGAACCCGGCACATCGTTCTTGATCACCACCACGTAGGACTCGCCTCCGGCGCATTCCACATCCCAGAAGACATTTCCCTTGGCATCCTCTCCTTGAAAAAACGTGCGCGCGACGGTCCGACAGCTGTGGCCTCCGCTTTCGACGAACACCGCCAAGGCTTCGCTCCGCTCCACTTCAGGCATGGCCGCAAGCCGATCCTGCGCCGGATTGGCCCAGAGAGACAGAGGCCCCACGTCCCACACCAGCGCGAGCAATGCTGCTATCACGCGGCCAACCCGCCGCCCGGACGTTCGCCTCATGGCTAGTTTCCTCGCCAAAATGACTTTCCGCACCGCACACATACTTCAGTGCTGGTATCGGAACCGAGATAGAATTCCTTTACAATTACAATCATGGCCGCGTCTCGCTGGCCCCTATCAGAAACTCTATGACTGCATTCGCATCGCCGATAGGATCCGTCGTAAAGGGAGCCCGGTGCTTCCGGGTGACGGTCGTTGTCAATCGTTCGGCCGCCTGCCGGACAGATGATGGAAACGATACCTCTTGTTGGATTCTGCGCAGGTGAGCCATGGCATCACCTGACCATGGCGGAGACGCCTGCTGTGCCAGCCATGCTTCGTCGGCTAACGCGACCGCCCGCCGCGCGCACACTCTTGCCTTGCCATCGTTGCCGGATTTCCAGGCCGCGGCCGCCCCGACAAGTTCCCGTGTGATGGAGATCGGCCATGCCATGGAACATACCTACTGTAGCGAAGCAGCACGGGAGAAGAGGGAAACTGTCGCGGCTCTCGACCGGCCAGGCCAACACTTCAGCCCCCTACCCCATATCGCGGAGCGTATGGTCGGGATTGCGATCGCGCGCGATGGTCTTCATGACTTGGTCTCCGAACAGCACGACGATACGCCCGCGCTGATCTTTCACCACCATGGATGCCGACGGCGCTTTGAAGGTCGCGGGATCTCCACCCAGCCAGGCGCTGCAC
This sequence comes from Nitrospira sp., assembly GCA_013140455.1. Classification (GTDB taxonomy): domain Bacteria; phylum Nitrospirota; class Nitrospiria; order Nitrospirales; family Nitrospiraceae; genus Nitrospira_D. Next base: position 20,799 of record JABFSU010000038.1, read on the forward strand.
GAAAACGGAAGGGCATCCAGGATCGTTTCCACGCGATATTCGTGGCGCAGCCGGTATTGCAGCACATCGAACTGCAGCCGGCCCACCGCCGCGACCAAGGAGTCCAGGTCGTTGAGGCTGCGCATGATCTGAACCGTGCCTTCCTGCGCCATCTGCTCCATCCCCTTGTCGAACGCCTTCCGTTTCCCGACATCGGTCGGACGGAGGCGCGCAAAGATCTCCGGCTGGAACTGCGGCAGCGGCTTGAAATTGAATCCGCCGGTCACCGAAATCGTGTCGCCGATGGCGAAGAGCCCGGGATTGATGATGCCGATGATGTCGCCGGGATAGGCCTCCTCCACCGTGCTCCGCTCCTGCGCGACCAGACTGTGCGGCCGCGAGAGGCGGACCTCTCGATTCAGTCGATGATGCTTCACCATCATGTCCCGTTCGAATCGCCCCGAGCAGACCCGCAGAAACGCGGTGCTGTCCCGGTGCTTCGGGTTCATGTTCGCCTGCAGTTTGAAGACATAGGCGCTGAACGGGTTCTCGACCGGGTCGATGGGACACTCGCTCCCGTCTTCACGATCGGCCAGCCGGGCGCTGGGGCACGGAGCGAGCGTCACAAAGGCATCGAGAAAACTCTCGATGCCGAAATTTGTGAGCGCTGACGCAAAGAATACCGGCGTAACATCGCCGTTCAGGAACTGCCCGCGCGAAAACGGATTGCCGGCGATGTCGAGCAACTCCAGATCGTGCTGCACCGGTTCCATCACGTCCGGAGGGACACGGCCGCTGCGTTCGAGATCGGCCAAGACCATATTCGCCACATCGACCTTCGTCGCGCCGCCATGCGCCGTCTTGCTGAACAGCTGGACGCGATGGTCGGCCCGCGCCACGATACCGACGAAATCGCTCCCGGATCCGATCGGCCAGTTGATCGGGCTCGCGTGAATATTGAGGGCCTGTTCCACTTCGGTCATCAGATCGAGCGGTGGGCGCCCCGGCAAGTCCATTTTATTGATCAGGGTCAGGACCGGAATCCGCCGCAAACGGCACACCTCAAACAATTTGCGCGTCTGCGTCTCCACACCTTTGGCCGCATCGATGACCATGATCGCGCTGTCGGCGGCCGTCAGGGTCCGATAGGTATCTTCGGAAAAGTCCTGGTGGCCCGGCGTATCGAGCAGATTGATGATCGCATCCTTGTAAGGAAACTGCATGGCCGACGCGGTGATGGAAATACCGCGTTCCTGCTCCATCCCCATCCAGTCGGAAGCCGCCGTCTTGCCGCCCTTGCGGCCGCGGACCATGCCGGCCGTCCGGATGAGTCCGGAGTAGAGCAGCAGCTTTTCCGTGAGCGTCGTCTTGCCCGCGTCCGGATGGCTGATGATCGCAAAGGTCCTACGGCGCGCTGTTGCCGCAGCCAATTCGCCCTGACGTGTCTGGTCGATATCCATAATGGGTGCGCAGCATACCACACCGCTGCCGACCGCCAACAGCGGATGTTGCGAAGAATCATCCCTCGCACCGCGCACACCGACCCTGTATGATGCGGACCATGCCTACGCCCACCCTTCGCATCGCCTTCTTGCATCTGGCGCCGGTTCCAGGAGACCTCTCGGGGAATCGCCGGATGATTGAAACCGCCGCCATCCAGGCGGCACAGGCGGGAGCCAACTGGATCCTGACCCCTGAACTCGCGGTCTGCGGCTATAGTTTTGTCGATCGGATCGGCACCGACTGGATCGTGCCTCAGCCGGATGAGTGGATGACACAGATGGGCCGCCTCGCGGCGCGGCTGAGGATCACCTTCTTCCTCTCTCTGCCGGAACAGGATGTTCGCACGAAGCAGCTGCATAACTCCCTCTTCGTGATCGCGCCGGATGGCACGCTCACCGGCGCCCACCGGAAGATCAACGCGCTGCGCGTGGGATCGGAAGCCTGGTCGACGCCGGGCACTGAAGCCATCGCCCTCGCAGCACCGCCGTTCGACCGAGTGGGGTTGCTGATTTGCGCCGATGCGTATTCTCCGGGCATTGCGGGCAGTCTGCTGCGGCAAGGGGCGCGCATGCTGGTATCTGCCGCAGCCTGGGCGCCGGGATTTCACGGCCCCAACGGCGAATGGGAGCGATGCACGCGCGACACCGGCCTGCCGCTGTTCGTGTGCAACCGGACCGGACCGGATCTCACTCTGGATTTCACGAAAGCCGAGAGTGTCGTGGCGAAAGGCGGCGAGCGCCGACTTTCAATGAGTGCGGCACGCTCGACGATCTTTCTGATCGAATGGGATCTGCTCCGGCAGGACCTGGCCGCACCCTCGTATCAACGTATCGAGTTGTAAGCGCGCGATGCCGCCGGCGCATTCGTGAAGGACATTGGTCAAGATTTTCACCTCTCCTGCCGATATCATCAGCAGAAGCGATTACCACCTCACGAGCATGACCGAGTATGGCCATTCCTACAACCGGATCAGCCGCGTCCGCCGGCCCGACAGCGCCTGCTTCCCTCCTCACCGTCGGGCAGATCATGTCGCGACGCGTGGTGACCGTCACCATGGACGACACCCTCGCTAAAGTCCAAGAGTTGTTTCGCGAATTCCGGTTTCACCATCTGCTGGTGCTGGAACAGCGGCGACTGGTCGGCGTGATCTCCGACCGGGACCTGCTCAAAGCCCTCAGCCCCGCCCTCGGCACCTTGATGGAGACCGACCGGGATCGAGCCACGCTCAACAAGCGTGCGCACCAGATCATGAGCCGTGATCCGGTTTCGGCAACAATTGACCTTCCTATCGAGACGGCCGCGAGACTGTTGATCGAAAAGAAGGTGTCCTGCCTCCCGATCGTCATCGGCGACCAGACGCTCGCAGGCATTCTGAGCTGGAAAGACGTGCTGAACGTCTTATGTCCCCCGGCTTCCCCGCAGCGATAGGGAGACATCCGGACCGGCGCCCTTCAACGGCGACACTGCAGCGCATCGAATCAATACAAACATCAAATCTTCATCGCGGCAGACGGCGCTCACCGATACCGGTGCGCAACGCTTCGACATCGAGTTCATGTTCGAGCCGATGCAAGACTTCATCGCTGATTGTTCCGTCGTTCCGTAATTGAATCAGCGTGAGCCGTTCGGCGGTCAACGTGTCATGCCGCAACTGCCGGAATTGCTCGCCGGCCTCGAACGAACAGTCCGCATCGACGAGGCCGGATCCGGCGAACCGTTGGAGCTGTCGGCCATAATGCACCCTCAAGCGCTCGACATGTTCCAGCCGCACGCCGTCTTCTCCGGCTAATCCATCCAATCGACCCAATGCCGCCGAAGCTGCCTGTTCACGTGCGAGCATTTCTTCACGTTCAAGTAGCCCACGGTCTTCTTCGATGTGCAGCGCACGAATGAGCGGCGTGAGCGAGAGGCCCTGGAGAACAAGCGTCGCGAGGATCACGGAAAAACTGATTAAGATGATCTCTGCGCGAAACGGGAACGGCGTGCCGGCCGCCGTCGACACCGGCAGAGCCAGCGCGGCCGCCAGCGTGACGATCCCGCGCATGCCGGTCCACGCTACGACAAAAATATGCGCCCGGGGCGGCATCGGATCGCGGGCCCGCAATGACGCGCTCAGCAGGCGCGGCAACGCCGCCGCCGCCGGCACCCAGGCAAGACGCACGACAATGGCCGTCAGACTCACCACAACTCCGGCCATCAAGACCGTGCCGAATCGGTCGGAAGGGATCGCGTTTCGCAAGGAGCCAAGTTGAAGCCCGATCAAAATGAAAATGAACCCGTTCAGTACGAAGATCAGCAGGTCCCAGACCGCCCGTGCCTGCAACCGCGTCACCGGTGCGACCGCCGCGCTGAAATGCTGCCGCACATGCAGCCCTCCCGCCACACAGGCCAGCACCGCCGACGCATGCGTCACTTCACCCAACACCCAGGCGAGATAGGGCGCGAGCAGCGTAATCGCGATCTCCGTGAAACTGTCGGTCGTCGCGCAGAGCGCCCAACGCGACACCATCCCGACGGCGATCCCGATCGCGACACCCCCGACGGCGGCCAACACAAATTGTAGAAGCGTGTCGCCTAACACGAAGCTTCCCCCGACCACGGCCCCGACCGCCGCGCGATAGAGCACCAGCGCCGTCGCGTCGTTCACCAGACTTTCACCTTCCAAAATCGTCACTACGCGTCGGGGAATGCGCAGGCGCTTCCCGATGGCGGTGGCCGAGACCGCATCAGGCGGAGACACAATGGCACCCAAGGCAATGGCTTCAGCCCATCCGAGGCCCGGCAGGACGGCGCGCGCGACCGCCGCGACCGCCGCCGTTGTGGCCAATACCAGGCCGACCGCCAACCATGAAATCGGACGAAGATTCTCCTTAAACTCTCGCCAGGACGTAAAGTAAGCGGCCGCCCAGAGGATCGGCGGGAGAAACACAAGGAAGACCAAGTCCGGACTGAGCGTGACCGTGGGAAGCCCCGGGATCAGGCCGAGGATCAATCCGCCAATGACCAATAAAATGGGATAGGGAACGACGAGCTTCTGCGCGGCAGTGGTCAGAACCAGCACTACCGCCAGCAACAAGATAACCAACTCGAGCTGATGTAAATTCTCCATCGCGATGCCTTTCGCAACCTACTTGGACGCAGTATGTGCGCGCAGGCTACTGAGAGAAGGAGGGAGAGTCAACTGAATCAGGCCGCCTGCAACCCCCTCTTGTGGTCGGACAAGGGTGAGGAACCTTCGGCAGGAAATCGAACACCGAGAGGAATCACATGGCTGGGTGATCGTGCAGGGAAAGAAAGCGTTTCAGTCGCGTGGCCGCGGTGGAGGTCAGATGCATGAACTCAAGTCCGAAGGTCTGGTCCTTCGCCCATCGGACCGTCGCCCGCTCAACCGCCAACGGAGCCACCTGTTTCGGCAAGCGCAGCAGCACCGTGACCTGATCGCCCGGATTCATCGGAGCTTCAGTTGTAACTCGGGCGCCTTTGAGCGACACATCGTACACCACGCCCAGGCCGGCCCGCTTTTTCGCAAACCAGCGCGGCCGCGCCTTCTCAGCCAGCGCGCAAGAAAATGGAACCGGCACGCGCATCCGCGTGTGTTCACGAATATCAAGAAACAACTCATTGGGCATCGTGGCAGACTTCATCAGACATCCTTTCGTTCGATTCACTGTGCCGACTGTACACAACTGCTATCGGTTCGAGAACGAAATTGTGTGTTTGTGCAGATTTCTACTTACCCTATTCACCAGACATAGGCATCTTGTTCTTCGCTACGCTTATCAGACACGATACCGAAACGGGATTTCCTCGACACTTCAATGGGTTTCTTGTCCAGACACATTCAGACTGGCGGTGAAACGCTCTCCCCTTTTATATTGGACCTCCATTGTCGATTTCAGCGCCCCCGGACGACTATCCGGCAAAGGCTGATATCCAGCAATGCGGCACACCACCTGTCACCCCTGGGAGCACACCATGAAATATCTCTGTCTAATCTATGTCGAAGAAAAGATCCTCCATGCCCTGCCGAGCCACGAGCGGGTTGCGCTCTCGGACGAATCGATGGCCTACTGCGACCGGTTGCAGAAGGTCGGCCAGCTGCTGGC
>JABFSU010000047.1 GCA_013140455.1 Nitrospira sp.
CCCGCGCTCCTGGATTAACTTCACCGCCTCAATTTTGAACTCTCGCGTAAACTTCCGTCGCTCCATGACCTACCTCCGGTTTCCTTCATACACCTAACTCGGTGTCTTTGAAACCGGCAGCAGCCCAACCCTTGAAAGATTTACGGAACTTCTTTCAAGAAATTCAGCGCGATTGACGTTAAGCACAGACGACCATTTCGCTCCCATCCTTCAAGAAGCGATTCAGACCTTATTTACAGAAGCACGCGCTCTCCTCGCAAGAGATATTGGTGAAGAATGGATGCGTGTTGTGCGCCATGAACTAAGTGAGACTGGAATACTTGAATCCCTAATGAGCCTAGTAAGGTTGCGAGATCTCAGTTTGGAGGCGAGCGTGTCAAGCATAAACATCCAGGGCCATGTGGCCAACATCGTAGTTGGGAACGTGAGCCATTCCGGACTAAGTGGATCAGTAAGCCACTTAGTAAATTCGGGCAACATTACCGCTGATACGGGGAGGCATCTGGAAACATTACTAGCTGTAGTAAGTGAGATGAGGGAACAGCACCAAGTTCAACAACGCCAACTCTACGATCTTGTCAAAGGATTTTCCCAACAATTAGAGCTTCCTTCTGAGAAACGAAGTATTACCACAATTCAAGCCATATGGGAGAAGATGGTCCAGGTAAGTCAGGTTTCAAGCGAAGTGTTCAAGGCAATAGAGAAAATTGCACCTTACATCCTCCCCGTAATACTCGGAAGAAGTTGAGACTAGCTCTCGTCAGACACTTAGCCACTACCGTGTTCTCAAGAGAGCTTCAGGAAAATTCTCTCAGGTTCTTTTAGGTACAATTGAAATCCAAAGATAAAAATGTGGTTGCTAGCATATGGAGCAAACTCACTTGATTAACGTCTGTTGTCTGGCGGAAGCAGATAAGGATAATAACTCTTCATTTGAAACAAGCCGTTCGACTACGCGTCTATAGTCATCTAGTGCTTCCCTAAGATCCCGAATCTCAGCCAAGATTCTTTTCATGTTAAGAAATGCGTTCTTCTCTTCACCAGCCATCATACAAATTAGACCCGCTTTATCTTCATGGGTCTCGTCAATGGGAAATACAACTCTCAGGAAAAGTTCCGCTCCTATCCCATGAAGCGTTTGCACACGGTCCATCTTATAACCAACAACCTCGGAGATCCTTTCTTGGAGATCGGGGGTTATTACAGCGAGATGGTGTTGGCCAAATACATAATCTTGAAGCCAACGGAGCCGGACACCTTGTTTTCTTAGACTGATATCCCATCTTTGAACAGTAAGCGTTCCCTCATCAGGACCCATCGAGCGAATCTTCTCTATGGGACTCCCTTCTGACTCAAGAATCAGATTCTCCCCTTCATCTACACAATCCTTCAGAAGGAAATATACCTTGATTACATCAAGGGCAGAGGGGGCTCCGGAAATTCGGACAGTGTGGTAAGTGGTAGCCTGGCTTCACCAAAGCCACCCGGTGGTGGCGAACCAGAGGAGCAAGGCGATGAAGCGCACGAGACGGAATCACGGAGCCACGTTTAAGGCCCAGGTAGCCGTAGCCGCAGTCAAAGGCGATAAAACACTAGCGGAGTTGGCGGAGCAATTTCAGGTGCACCCCACCCAAATCACTGAGTGGAAACAGCAATTGCTGGCTCGGGCTGCGGACGTGTTTGGCGGGGCGACCCCGCCAGCAGAGACGCCCGATCTCAAGACCCTGCACGCCAAGATCGGCCAACTGGCCCTGGAGAATGATTTTTTAGCCGGGGCGCTCACCAAGGCGGGCTTGCGGAGCGAAAACCATGATCGATCGAACCCATCCACTCCCGGTGCGGCGGCAATGCCAACTGCTGAAGCTGGCCCGCTCGACCGCCTATTACCAGCCGACGCCGGTCTCCGAGGCCACGCTGGTGTTGATGCGGCGGATCGACGAGTTGCATCTGCAGTATCCCTTTGCCGGGGCGCGCATGTTGCGCGATCTTTTGCGACAAGAGGGCCGTGCCATTGGCCGACGGCATGTGGCCACCCTGATGCGCCGCATGGGGATTGAGGCCCTGTATCGCAAACCGTCGCTCAGCCGCCGACAGCCCGGCCATCAGATCTATCCCTACCTCTTGCGCGACCAGACGATCTCGCGTCCGAATCATGTCTGGGCGGCGGATATCACCTATATTCCCATGCGTCGTGGTTTCCTGTATCTCTTCGCGGTGCTCGACTGGGCGAGTCGTCGGGTCTTGGCGTGGCGGCTGTCCAACACACTCACCACCGATTTCTGCCTGGATGCGGTGCAGGAGGCCGTGGTCCGCTATGGTACGCCCGAGATCTTCAACACCGATCAAGGGTGCCAATTTACCAGCCACGAGTTCACGGAGCTGCTGACCCATCACGGCATTCAGATCAGCATGGACGGAAAAGGCTGCTGGCGCGACAACGTGTTTGTGGAACGACTCTGGAAAAGTATCAAATACGAGGAGGTCTATTTGCACGCCTACGAGACGGCTGGGGCTGCGCATCAGGGCGTGGCGCGCTACCTGACGTTCTATAACCAGACTCGGCCGCATCAGGCGCTTGACGGCCAGACGCCTGACCAGGTGTACTATGAGAATCTGACGACACGGCAGACCGCCGCGTAGTCAGCAATCCGCCAGGCGCCACTTAAGGAATGGCCTACACTGTTCAACCAGCCGGAGCCACCTCTGGCTACGGCACCGTCGAAGTGAAAACCCTTCGAGGTTTGCGAGACGGAAATCCCAGAAGTAATTAAATCGACAATCTTCTTCAAGTGGGAAAACATATAGAGATCAGCCAGAGATTTAATGAAAATAATACGATAGTGAACCTCCTGGCTTGTTAAAATATAGGGCGAAATCGAAATAAACTTTGAGACAAGATTGAAATGGGAATATCGCGAAAGCTCGGGGGGAGAGACATGGCTACGACATGAACGCTGTTCTTTTCATTGCACTTCCACGGTCGTAAAATGGTCGTATAGCAACGCTACTTTCCTCTCATTCTGTCTCACTCAATCTCACTGTTTGACTAGTCGCAAGCCTATGATGCTATTGCGTAAAATCTGTGAATAGCGCGTCAGTATTGCGGGTGCTGAATTAGCCCAAAATCAAATCCCGCCTTCGGCACCACAAGAACCCAAATCACTCCGTTCGACCTTCTTGGGAGCGTCAGCGACCTTCTAGCAAACAATCCAATCTTAAGTGGACGTGAAATCGCAGAAGTGAATCGCTGGAGATCTAACGCAATAATTTCTCGCTCCTAAACGAGCAGCAATAATTTTCTCTGTTTCTGTGGACAGACCGCTCCTGCGATTAGAGACATCAAGCCACCTCTCCCGATAGGGCTCCCCCTTCATGTTTAGCCCGTGGCTAAGTGTCCCTTCGAGGGTTTTTCAAGCAAGGCGCAAGCTGATCGCGGGAATGGCCAGTTGAATAAGGGGAATAATCAGAGGGAGTAGGAGGCGAAGAATGCCTAAAGACTGTCTATAACACTGTCTATAAACCGTCTGGGGAAAATCTGTGATTGTGTAAGTGTAGGAAAAATTGGAGCGGGAAAAGGGATTTGAACCCTCGACCCTCGCCTTGGCAAGGCGATGCTCTACCACTGAGCTATTCCCGCTCTCAAGAGGACTCAAGAAGAGGGGGGATTCTACTGAGCCGGACATGTACTGTCAAGCAGCTCACTCCAAGAATTCTGTAGAGCCAAGAAGCTTATGAATTGGGCCACAAAAAACTAAGTCGTTACCAAATGGTAGCGCGCATTATTGGCAATATAAATAACATGCAACACATTGTTTTTATGCAGTATATTGCGAGTACTGCTCATACATGCTAGGGCCATTGGTACATGAACTACTCATTGGTGGCAATATGCCGACTTTTTATCCTGTCACGAAAATAGACAATATAGTCCTTATATAACAGTGCCTTGTATACTTTCGTCCATTGCGATCCTGTGTAAATGCGATGGTTTGGATATTGCGATAATGAAGTGCCGTTATGTCCAGGAACATTCATCAAATGTCTAACGAGATCAAGAATCACGAGCTTGATTTAGCTGGGCACGATGGTGGGTTCTTGGGCAGATCCATCAGGAAGGGGGGTGGTGGAGTCGGTTGTGCGGAAGTAAAGGGTACGCGGGCTCTTTGAGCCCTCAACTTAGGAGGTGTTCACAATGTTTTTGTCACGCAGACAGTTTTTGAAAGTCTCTGCGGGAACTGTGGCCGCTGTGGCGGTAGCAGACAAGGTCCTGGCGTTGACCGCGCTCCAGCCGGTCATCGAAGTCGGGAACCCGCTGGGTGACTATCCGGATCGGTCGTGGGAGCGTGTCTATCACGATCAATACCGGTACGATTCATCTTTTACGTGGTGTTGTTCGCCGAACGATACGCACGCCTGCCGTATTCGGGCCTTCGTCCGGAACGGTGTGGTTATGCGCGTCGAGCAGAACTATGACCACCAAACCTATGAAGACCTCTACGGCAACCGCGGAACGTTCGCACACAATCCGCGCATGTGCTTGAAGGGGTTCACCTTCCATCGCCGCGTGTACGGCCCCTATCGCTTGAAGGGTCCGTTGATGCGGAAAGGCTGGAAGGCGTGGATGGACGACGGCTCCCCCGAGCTGACGCCGGACACCAAGCGGAAATACAAGTTTGACAGCCGCTTCCTGGACGACATGCTCCGCGTGTCCTGGGATACGGCCTTCACCTATGCGGCCAAGGCGATGGTCATCATTGCCACGCGGTATAGCGGTGAGGCCGGTGCGCGTCGTCTCCGCGAGCAGGGCTATGCTCCGGAAATGATTGAAATGATGAAGGGCGCAGGTACCCGGTGCTTCAAGCATCGCGCTGGTATGCCGGTGCTCGGTATTCTCGGTAAGATGGGCAACACCCGTATGAACGGTGGTATCAACGCGTTGTTGGACACCTGGATTCGGAAGGTCAGCCCGGAACAGGCGCAGGGCGGCCGTTATTGGTCGAACTACACCTGGCACGGCGACCAGAACCCAGCCCACCCCTGGTGGTCAGGGGCTCAGGGTTCCGACATCGACCTTTCCGACATGCGCTTCTCCAAGCTGAACACCAGCTGGGGTAAGAACTTCGTCGAAAACAAGATGCCGGAAGCTCACTGGAAGTTGGAATGTATCGAGCGCGGCGCCCGCGTGGTCGTCATCACGCCCGAATACAATCCGACCGCCTATCGTGCCGACTACTGGATGCCGCTGCGTCCGGAGTCAGACGGCGCCCTCTTCCTGGGTGCCATGAAGATCATTGTCGATGAAAACATGCACGACATTGACTTCCTGAAGTCATTCACCGACGCGCCCATCCTGGTGCGTACCGACACCCTCCAGTATCTGGATCCGCGGGATGTGGTGAAGGACTATGCATTCCCCGACTTCTCGAAGAGCTATTCAGGCCGCATGCAATCGTTGAAGCCGGAGCAGATCGAACGGCTCGGCGGTATGATGGTCTGGGATCTCAACAAGAAGCAGGCGGTGCCTCTCCATCGTGAACAGGTGGGATGGCACTATACGAACAGCGGTATCGACGCAGCCCTCAACGGCACGTTCCGTGTGAAGCTGCTCAACGGTCGTGAGATCGATGCGATGCCGGTGTGGCAGATGTATCTGGTGCACTTCCAGGACTACGACCTGGATACCACGCATCAGATTTGCCGCACTCCGAAGGACCTCATCGTCCGGTGGGCTCGCGATTCAGGCACGATCAAGCCGGCCGCGATCCACAACGGTGAAGGGACTTGCCACTATTTCCATCAGACCATTAACGCCCGCGGCGCCGCGATGGTGCTTATCATCACCGGTAACGTCGGGAAGTTCGGAACGGGACAGCATACATGGGCCGGTAACTACAAAGCCGGAACATGGACCGCCACCCCCTGGTCCGGCGCTGGTTTGGCCGTGCATACCGGTGAAGATCCGTTCAACATCACGACGGATCCGAACGCGCACGGGAAGGAAATCAAGACCAAGTCGTACTACTACGGCGAAGAGGTCG
>JABFSU010000117.1 GCA_013140455.1 Nitrospira sp.
GAGCGCCGCACCGGGACGAGAATACATTCTCCGGCCACGTCGCGCTGGACATAGTCCGGATGCTTCGCATAAACGGCCGTAGGATTCATGGCTGGGAGGATAGCAAATCCTCCGGGGGGCTTCCAGCTGTATTTCGGGGAAAGGGGCTTGGGAGGCGGGTGCGAGCCGGATCAGGATAGGACTGCGTAGCCATCGAGCCAGTTCAGTTCGATCAGAGTCGCGTCGGCTTCCGCGACCTCCGCACGCAGTTCTTCCTCCTCGCGAAACACGTGCATGAAGTGGCCGTTGGTGCAGGTATCGCCGTCTTGATAGGTCTGGTTGGTTCCCGGCCAGGAGAGGATGGCGCCGGTGCATCGGCGAATCATGCGCGTGAGAGCCGTGTCCGGTTCTCTGGCGATCACGAAGTTCAGGACCAGCTTTCCACCAGGCATGAGGCATTGTATGAGACTTCGCAGCCACTCCTGCCGTCGTGTACGCCCCGGGACGGCGCTGTACATGACGCCGGAGAGGAGGATATATGCGACGGAAGCGGCTTGAACCGGGAGGGTGAGGAAGTCCGCCTGGACGAAGGTGACGGGGAGGTTCAATGACGCGGCGCGTCGGGTGCCGATGACCAATCCGCCACGGGCAATATCCAGCCCGATCACGCGATAGCCCCGTTGCGCCAGCGCAAGTGACTCACGTCCGAGCCCGGCCCCAAGAATGAGGATGGTATCGGGACGCGACAGATGTTGCGTCAGCACCCGTTCCTCCCAGGCCTCCAACGACCAGGAATAGGCCGTGAGGGGAATAGGGTTGCCGGCTTGCTCATAGTTCCTGTCGTAATAGCGGCGCATGAGGGTTCCGAGCCGGTCGGGCGGCAGGAGTGCCGGCAGGATGCCATAGAGAAACATATGAACCTGGGCCAGCCATCCGACGAGGGCTCCCACAAGCTTCGCGCATCCCGTGACGATGACGGCCAGGAGCTGCATGGCTATCCTTCTGAAGGCTGTAGAAACGGCAGCAACTGCATGGCCGCATCGGCCGCACCGGTACAGGCAGGCGGCGGGGAGGCCGGCTTCGGCAATGCCAGCGCCTGTCGAATGGCCGGTTCCCAGCGGGCTTCCAGGAAGTCTGCACGGGAGAGCTCCACGCCGCGACCATATCGATGCAGATAGGTGACGAGGAAGTCTTCGTCGGCAAAGTTGTAACGGCGGACGTAGACAACAGGAGTCCGGACCTCAACTGCTTCAATCGTGGTTCCATAGCCCGGTTTCGTCATGATGACATCGACGGAGGACAGAAGGGTGCTAAACCGCTCTGAGAGTGCGGCGAGGGAATGGACGCGACGATTGTGCGGGGGAACGGGACCGTCGATTAAGAATTGAATACCCGGCATCGATTCCATGCGATCAAACGGGAGCGCTTCGAAGCGGATCCCGCCAAAGGCCACGAGCACGAGGGCGTCATGATCCGGGATCCTCAGGTGCCGGCGGATGCGAGTCCGCTCGGGAGGCAGGGGGTGTGCGATCGGTCCGATGTCGATGGCATGGCGAAAGGCCGGCATCGGCAGTCCCGGTGTGAGGCGGAGCAGGAGATGGGCTTCTCCATAGGCGCGGCGGATGTCCTCAAGAATGGCCGTATGCCAAGGCTGTCCCGGATCGACATGGTCTCGCAGGATCTCATCCCAGCTCAGACTGGCGATTGCCACCGTCGGTATGTCGGCGGCGGTACCGGCCGCCATGGCCAGGTAGGGCGTATTGCCGATGACGAGATCCGGGCGAGCGTTGCGGATGGCGAGGGTTTCTTCCTTGAGTCGGGCTTCCCAGTTGGCGTGAAAGGTCCGATGGGCCTGCCAGGTCGCGTCCCAATCCATCGTGAGGGGACCATGCTGAAGACAGCCGATATCCATCTGGGCCGGGCGTAGTTCCCACGGCATGGTCATGCGCGATTCGAAAAAATGCCGGGGGACGTTCGTGCGGAGAATGATACGGAGCGAGGGAATCCGCCGGCCCAGTTCGTTCAGCACGGGGACGACCTGGGCGGCGTGTCCGTAGCCGTGGGCGGAAATGGCGGACCAGATCAGTGGCACAGAGTGGTGGCTCGTGAATCGTTAACTGTTGGAGTAATCGGACTCGAGCGGCGCGATGTTGTATTCCAATTCCAAATCGAACTCGTCGACGAGTTCGTTGAAGGCGCTTGCGCCCATATCGGATCGCACTTCATTCATCACCAGATCGATCATGGGAGCCGCGCGCGGTCCGAATTGTGCGATGGCCGATTCGATGCGCTGTCTGGCGGTATCCAACGTCATGGGAGTCTCCGTGTTTTAGCGTAGCCCTTGGAGGATCATCTGCATTTCAGGAACGAGGTCGCGCCCGCCATTGGCTCGTCCGGATGCGGAGGCGTCGATACCGGCTTGTAGCACGGGCTTAGCTTCTTCCGACCGTCCCACACCGATAAGAGCGCGCCCGAGGGCCAAGTGGGATGCGACATGCACCGGGTCCAGTTGCACGGCGACGCGCAGATGTTCGACGGCTTCTTCCAGATTGCCGCCTTCTTGCAGAATTTTATTGCCCAGGCCGTAGCGCCCGAGGAACCCCTTGGGGTTTTTGACGACCATTTGACGAAAGGCTTCAATGTCCATGTGTGCTCCCGCTGTGAGAGGCGCATCATAGCATTAGCAATCGGCGGGAGACCAGGCCGTTTTGTGGAAAGGACGCGCCGGGCAGGGTCGGGTAAGAGGGAGGGCGCCTGCCCTGGCGTTAGCGCGATTTGACCGCGCCAGAGGTGGAGACGGACACGGCGGCAGTCCCCCGGCGCTTCGACTTGACGCTGACGCTATGGATGGTCCGTGTGTGACAGGGCTCGCCTGGTGGGGTCGGGTAAGGGGGAACGTGCCTGCCAGGTGTCAGCGCGATTTGACCGGGGCAGAGGTGGAGACGGAGACTGCAGCTGATCCCCGGCGCTTCGCCTTGACGCTGACGCTATGGATGGTCCGTTCGGTTACGGGGGCGCTGCTGGCATTGTAGAAGGTCGCATCTTTGACGAGTTGGTTCATGAGGTCGGTGATGCCGGCTTCCATCACATGACCCTTCAGTTCCGCGATCATCGACGGACTTGCACTGAAGAGATTGTATCGGGCCGTGCCGGATGACTCGGCCTGATAGGTCTTGACGGTCCCATCCCAGCGTTCGAGTTCTAAGGTGAGGTGGGTCCCGTAGTCGTAGTGGAAGTCCATCACGGGAGCGAGGAGAAACATAGAGGTACCAATCGCAAACCCTTTCCAGGCGGCTTCGCCGGGATGTGAGTCGATGGCGTCGTCGATGGTCAAATGGGCGGTGATCGCTTTCTCGCTGTCGGCAAGTGATCCCTGTTCGGCAAGGGAGAGATGGGAGAACAGCTTGAGGCTTTGTAAGGAGCCGAGTAGGCGGCGATCCAGTTCAGTGGATGGATTTTGAGGGGCTCCATTCTGGCTGACTTTGACTTGGTCGAGAATGAGCGGCACGCGCTCGGTGCTTGCAATGGAGGTTGCAGGGGTGTCGGTGCTCATCGTGGCGGATGGCATGACCTCGATTGAACGGGTACAGCCGCCGGAGAGGGCACTGCTCAGCACGAGCACGGCCATGATGCGTGAGGATGTGGTTTGTCTCATGATGTCCATCCCTTCCCCTTCGTCAGAAGTAAAACGAAAATCCGCCGAACGGCAAGCTGGAGTTAAGTCCCAAGTTGGGATACCGCGTGCCGGCGTTTGAAATATGGTGAAATCGATAGCCGATGTTGAATGATGTCTGAGGCGTCAGAAAGAACGAACAGCCGAATCCCGCGGTCAGAATGAAATTGAACCGCGAGGATTCTTCGGGGATTTTGCCGGCGAGGTCGGTCCAAAACGGGCCGCCGGCAAATTCGGCATAGGGGCGGATGCGATCGTGTGCGACCATGGTGTATTTGATCTTGGGCGTAAAGCCCATGCCGTGCGTGAGAAAGGGTTCTTGAAACTGGATGTACACCACCTCAGCGCCCAGAGAAATCTGTCCGCGATACCAGCTGTCACCCATCGGATCGGTCACGGTCATCATCCAGGAGGGCATCAAGGCGACGCCCTGCTGCTTGGTCGTGTGATCTTCCGTGAGTCGGTGGGGAAGGAGGTAGCCCGCGGAGAGTCCGACTTCCTGGGTGCCCACGGTGATTTGAGGAACTATGGGTTCGGTCGCTTGTACTGGAGTGGTCATGGCGCCGGCTATGAGGAACAACCAAAGGGCACGAAGCAGCAAGATCTCACCTTCTTCTACATGTGTACGTCAGTATCTTGTCGGTTGTGCGAGGATGAAACTTGATGCAATCGCTGTCACGATCCTACGGTAGCAGAGCATTTATATCTGTCCAGAAAGATGTGAGAACTGTCAGGGAGGGCGGGTCGCAGGGCGAGGCTACGGATGTGAAATAGATTGACGAAGCTCGGTGAGCAGCGTGCGGTCCCTGGCTTGTTCCGGGAACTGATAGTGCTGATCGAGCGACACAACGCGTTCGAGGCAGCGAATCGCCGAGGGGGAATTCCGTTCACGAACATAGAGCGCGGCCAGCAGCCGGAGAACGGCCGCTTCTCCGGGCGCGCTGCCGAGTTTGATGAAATGCTCCGAGGCATTGTTCAAGCATTTCTCCGCCTGACGCAAAGCGCCGGAGTCGAGGAAGGTGTTGCCGAGTTGGCTGTAGGTCAGCGCCAGGCCCTCTTCATTGCCGATGCGGCGGTGGCATTCCAGCGCGTCAGTGAAGTGGGCGATGGCCTGGTCCCAGTGGGCCTGCCGTGCCTCTTCCATGCCGAGGTTGTGATAGAGAATGCCGAGCGCGCGGTCATCGTGAAGGGGTTTCAGCAGATCGAGGGCTTCGAGATAGTAGGGGCGGGCTTTCTCTGGACGGCCGGCGCCGATGTGGAGATTGCCCAGATTCACCAGTGTGTGGGCAACGGCCTGTTGGTCCCGCTCCGTCCGCTGGATCGTGAGCACTTCTCGGTAGCAGGTTTCGGCCTTTTCAAAATCCCCTGACAGGGCGCAGACATTTCCGAGATTGCCGAGCGAGGCGGAGAGTTCGCGGGGATTGTCGCCGAGGCGATCGTCCGCGACTGCCTGTTCATAAGCGGTCTTGGCTTGGGCGAGTTGCCCGCGGTGAAAGAAGATTCTGGCGCGGTGCTTGTCGTCGTCTGACATAGTGCCGCCTCTTGCCGTTCGTGAAGCGTTTCTCGCTTGAAGGGATGAACGAGCGACGAACGGCGCTTCACGAGATACGAGTTGTGTTAGTCGCCGCCCTTCGGTGTGTCTTTTCTGAATTCGACCACAATGTCGTCTTCCTCGTCCAATCCCAGTCCTGCACGAAACGACTCCAGGAGTTCGGTGACGTAGTCGAGGTGCTGCTGATCTTTCCCGTCGCGCGAAGCCAGGTAGGATTCAGAAAGCCGCAGTCCGGTCTGGAAGTGGTGCGCGATCGTCTGCTCCGTCACCTGTTGCCAGGTGATGTAGATGCAGAAGGCTTGAAAGGAATGGGCCTGAGGATAGCGGGTCGCCAGTGAGAGCAATTCCTCGTAAGCCTCCCGTGCCGTCGATCCGGCGTTGGAGGAAAAAGTTGCTTCCAGATCAGCGGCGGTTTCCCAGTCGGACCCGAGCTCAGACTCTGCTTCTTCAAACGCCGCCTGCGCGGCAAGAGCTGCATCGAATTGCATGTGGCGACCTCAAATTGTGTTGGAACAGGATACGTGGAGAGAGAAAGGGAGGTCAATGATCACTGGCGAGTGATGACCTGTTGCGACCAGCGAGCGATACAGTTTCGGCGGCCAGTCAGTCAATTCCAACCAGAAGCCCGGCATCGGGTGCAGTATCAAGTGGAAGTCCAGTCATGCCTCATCGTAGGGCGAGTGGCGGTGAGGTCGTCAGGGGAGCGGGGATTGCACTGCGGTTATCCGCAATGGGCTATGCCGCCTTCTTTGCAGCAATTTGTTCGTAGAGGGGGTAGAGGAGTTCTTCTTCCCGGCGGATCCGGCTGAGCAGTTTGGCCTGCAGCAGGCCGAACTCCTTCGAGAGATCGTGGTCTGTTCCGCCCTGGTCCCATTTCTTGAAGAAGCCGATCGCCACTTTCGATGTTTCGGCCATGTCTTTGGCAAATGTGTCCAGCGTTTCTTTGATAGCGGGATTCTTCGTTGCGGCTGTGTGCAGCACCGGGTAGAGTTCGAGATCTTCCTTGCGCAGGTGATCCAGCAGAGTCGTTCGTGCCGAGCGCAAAAGCTCCCGTGTTTCCAACGTGGCGAAGCCATTGATTTTCGCCAACTGTAAGATGGAGAGTAAATGGATGTGATGTTCTTTCAATTCCTGAATGAGTCCGGTCATTACAAAACAACGCTCCCATGAGAATAGAATTCGACAGGCCCTTATCGGCCGGGGAGGAAGAAGTCTTTAGGGGGTTCGACTTGATGAATCTGAATGGGTGGTCTCGAGGAGACGAGATCGCGACCGCTGTCGGGCGCGTTTACTTTCTTCCCCGCCGCTCTGTAAACTGTCCTCACTATTGCAATGAGTACTGAGAAGCCAGCGTTTCCCCCAGCGGTAGAACCTGTCTCAACTGATCCGGTCGATCAGGTCATCCGCTATCACATCCAGACGAAGCATCACTTCAATCGCTATGCTCGGTCGACAGGGTATCTCGATTGGGCGAATCAGCCTGTTCCGTTTCGGCGCTTCGCCGGGGCGGAGCTGATTCCGCTGCCCTTGCTGAAGCCGGATGAGGAGCCCATCTCGCTAGCCTATGATGCGATCTATCGGCAGGGGGCGGTTCCCTCTCAGTCGGTCACTGTGCGTTCGTTGTCCAGGTTCTTTGAATTCGCCCTGGCCCTGTCCGCCTGGAAGAAAGGCGGGGAAACAGAATGGGCACTGCGGAGCAATCCCTCTTCAGGCAATCTGCACCCGACGGAAGGTTACGTGGTCCTGCCGCAGATGAACGGACTCGACCTGCAGCCGGGGCTCTATCACTACGCGCCGAAGGAACATGGGCTGGAGCGGCGGATGGCATATTCGGCTGAGCTGGTCGCGCGGCTGCTCACTCCATTTCCTCCGGGAGCGCTGCTGTTCGGTCTCTCGTCAGTGCATTGGCGGGAAGCCTGGAAGTATGGCGAGCGGGCGTTTCGCTACTGCAATCATGACATTGGACATGCCCTTGGTTCTGCGCGAGTCGCCGCGGCGACGTTGGGGTGGAACCTGGCATTGCTGGACGGCATGGATCAAAATGCCGTGGCGATGGTGCTGGGCACCCATCGTGTAGAGGACTTTGCCGATGTCGAACCGGAGCATCCGGATTGTCTTTGTGTCCTGTGGCCTCGTGAGGCCGTAAAGCGCGATGAAGGCGGGATTCCACTGTTCCTCGATCCGTCTGTAGTCAGAGGTTTGGCGGAGGCGCCATGGCATGGGAAGGCGAATAAGTTAAGCGGCGAGCATGGCGTGCATTGGGATGCGATCGACGAGGTAGCCGATGCGTCGTGGAAGTTGTCGCAGGAGCAGTCGGTGTTGTCGCATCCTCTTCCTGCGACGAATGAAGCTGCAGATACGACGCATGACGTCGGGCCTCCGGCCGGGCAAATCATCCGTCAACGTCGCAGTGCGGTGTCGTTTGACGGACGGACGTCGATTTCATCGGCGGTATTCTTTCGAATGCTGCAACGGGTGATGCCGCGCATCGAGCAGGCTCAGTTGGAGCGGCCGATGCCCTGGGATCTGTGGCCCCACGCTCCGGCGATCCATCTGATGATCTTCGTGCATCGCGTCGAGGGACTGACGCCCGGCCTCTATGTTCTGGTGCGGGATCGGGCGAAGCTGCCGCTTGTTCAGCAGTCGCTCAATCCGGAACTGGTCTGGACGCAGCCGCCGGGATGCCCTGAAGATCTCCCGCTCTATTGGTTGTTGGAAGGCGATGCCAAGCGCGCGGCGGCGCAGGTGAGTTGTCATCAGGAGATCGCCGCGGACAGCGCGTTTTCGCTGGGCATGTTGGCTGAATTCGAAGGGCGCTTGCGTCAAACGGGTGCCTGGTTTTATCCTCGGCTGTTCTGGGAGGCTGGCTTACTCGGTCAGGTGCTATATCTGGAGGCGGAAGCGGCCGGGGTGCGCGGGACGGGGATCGGCTGTTTCTTCGACGATCCGGTTCATGAGATGCTGGGGGTGCAGGGCTTGTCCTTCCAATCGCTCTATCATTTTACGATCGGTGGGCCGGTGGAGGATCGACGATTGATGACATTGCCGCCTTATCACCATCTCAATCGATAGCGATCGATATTCTATAAAACCAATAGTTTGGATGGAAGTTATTCATGTTTAAGATCAAGAAGAAAATCGAGAAGCCGAAGCTGCCGGTCCTCTATAACGTCATCGAGGACTATTCGGAATTCGATGCGCCTGGAAATGTCACGGCCTGTGCGATGACGCATCTGGAAGATCTGCCGGGCCATGCAAAAATTCTGTCCGAAAGCTATGGGGTGCCGTTAGCGACGATGACTGAGTTATTGGCTCAGGGCGGGGTCTATGTCTATCCCGCCGAGGGCGGGCTTCTGACCCGCGGGCTCTTTGCCTGTGTCATCGATCCGGCGGGCGTGCTGCCGAAACGGACGTTCGTGTTGGATCTGATGCAGTTTGCCGAGACGGAGCATCTGGCCCGGGCGCGGTCGCTTCCGATGGCCGAGGCGGCCTATGAGATCTTCCATCGCACGTTGCCGGATGAGTTGAAGGAAAAGCTGGAGCAGAAGAATCTGGGGTTGGACTATCGCATGATCGATCGGGCGGTGGCTAAGGGCGGCGATATTAAGTACATCGATTTCCGCAAGGATTGGTCTCCGCACTTCAAGAGGCTCTGCATCATGCCGGACGGCCGGCTGGTCGAGACCGGCGGGCTGGAAGAGTTTGCGCAGTTGCACGGGATCACTCTTGCGCAGGCCAAGCAGCTGATCGAAGAGGGCGGCACGTTGGAAGTCGGCGCGGAGGTGCTGGCTTGCCAGATTGTGAACGGCCAGTCGTCGGTTGCGCGGTTCGGTGCGAAGAATTACCTGAAGGCGAAGGAGTTGGCGGCTTCCAAGGGCGTTCATATCCTGGATGCCTTGAGCGAGGTGGCTTACAACGATCCCGTCATGATGCGGGGGCTTGTACGAAAAGAACTATCGGGCGGACGCTAGCAGGTTGGTCAACGCAGTCGATGCCGGTACGTTGAAGTTCCTGAGATGAAATTCCTGTCACACAAGTCGCTTCTGCCGGTTTCCTTTCTCCTTCTGATGGCAGGGTGCGCGGCACCCAAGCCGATTCTCTATCCCAATGCCCATTTTCGCCAGGTCGGGGAGTCTGCTGCGGAGCAGGATATCGAGGATTGTTCTGCCATGGCAAAAGAGGCTGGAGCGACACCGAGCCAGGGGAAGAGCGGCCAAGTGGCCGGGAGTACGACGGCAGGCGGCGCGATCGGATCAGCGGCCGGCGCTGTGGGTGGGGTGGTCGTCGGACACCCTGGGCGCGGGGCGATGGTCGGAGCGGCGAGCGGGGCAACCGGTGGACTGCTCCGCGGCCTGTTTCGGAAATCGCCGCCGAGTCAGGCGTTCAAACAGTTTGTGAATCGCTGCCTGCAGGAGCGTGGGTACGAACCTATGGGATGGGAATAGCAGGCGCTTTCGGTTGAGTCATGTGCGGCGTACGTTTTTGCCAGACTTGCCAGAGTAGTACTCCGATGATTGTGCCGCTGAGGTTACAGACAATATCCAAGGGCGAAGGGCGGCGATTGTGGGAGTAGACCTGATAGAGTTCGACCGTACAGGAGAGGAGTAAGCCCACAAGTACGGCCGTAAGGAGGGCTGACCGCTTGTTCGAATTCTGATATTCGAGGAAGAGAAAAGCAAAGGGGGCGTAGAGGGCGACGTTCACGATAATGTCGAGCCAGAATTGGAGGGATCGTATCTCGTCAAGTGGTGGAATCCAAATGACATAGTCCCAATGGGAATGGCCCACGAAGTCGGACCCATAGACGCCACTGGCGAGGATGAGGAAGCTGTACAGAATCCAGAAAGTCAGCCACATAATAAGCGTCGAGCATTCTCCTGCAACATCGTGCGTGACACCACCCTCAGCTTTCGCGATCCTCTCAGATCCTCTAGAAAGACTTCCAGTAAATACAGTTTATGTCATCGCACGTCCTAAGAGGGAACTGTCTGCCGCTGGTCGCAAGATATTTTGGGAACCGACATGTGAACAGGGGAAAGGCTACGTTGTCAAAGGAGGTGTGGGTAGCAGTGGGGTGGGGAATTGAGATTCAGGGGCGAGGATGGCGGTGAGCGCGCCGATAAAGGCGTTTTTGTCGAGGGGCTTGCTGAAAAACCCTGCCGCTCCCTTTGAGCGGGATTTATGTTCGAGATCGGTCTTGGTTTGTCCCGTCACGATAACGATGGGAATGTGTTTGGTTAAGATATTCGTTTTGAGGCGGTCGAGCAGCATCCAGCCATCTCCGCCGGGAAGCCCGAGATCCAGAACAATGAGTGCGGGTTTGTCTCGGAGCGCTATGCCGGTTGCTTGGAGCGTATCGCGGGAAGACAGGACGGCATAGTGCTCTTCATCCAGAAAAGCTTTCATGAACAGCTGAAAGTCTGAGCTGTCATCGACAACGAGTATTTTAGTCCGTGTTCGCACGTCAGTGTGCGGTTCGTTGCATGACCACCAGCGGCCCCTGATCCAGGTCTTGCAGAAGTTGTTGGAGGCGGGTTGTGTCCGGATCCGACAGCGTTCGAAACTCCAGACCGAAGGTATTCCCACGCACCCAGCGGACGACAGCCTGCTCCACCTCCAGCGGCCATTGGGAGTCCGGGAGCTGGATCTGCAGTCCTACGATGCTCTGAGCCGGTAGCGTGATTCTCGACTCGATGCTACAACCGCCCACGGACAGATTGGTAATAGTACCCTGGCCTGCGAGCGTGTCGCCGGCGAAGGTGCTCCCAAAATTGACGTCGAATCGCGGGCTCTTCCGATGATATCCCATGCTGACAAACCTGCCGGATTGAAGTTCAATGCGCTCGCACACCGATACGCGAAGCAGGGCTTCTGTCCTCCTCCATCGGTACAACAGGCAGTTAACTTGAGGCGGGATGGATTAGGTGTGATCGGGAAACGATGTTGACGGAGACAGTGCTGGGATTGTTCGAGCGTGGGGCAAGATGCTACTTGGCTGCCAGTTCTTCCTGCACGGCCTGGAGCAGCTTGTTGAGATCGAAGGGTTTCTGGAACGTCCGTCTGGCGCCAAAAAGGTTTGCCACGTCAAGAAAGTTACGATCGCCTTGCGCGCCGGTAATCGCAATAACTTTGGCGTCTACATATTCACGAGTCAGCTGGAGTGTGGTTTCCAAGCCGTCGGTATCCGGCATCAGCAGATCCATGATGACCAGGTCGGCCGGTTGCTTCTGATAGATCTCAAGCCCTTCGCGTCCATTGGACGCTTCGAGCACCTGATGTCCGGCTTTTTCCAACACCTCGCGGAGGAGATGGCGGATGGACTCTTCGTCGTCGATGATCAAAATCGTAGCCATGGTTTTTCCTTAATCCTTGAGTGCGATCTTACCCGTCTGCCGGCTGTGTGTCTAGGAAGAAAATGGTTGCGACCGGCTTGAACAGGGGACGGTCTCACTCGTGGCTATCACGCGAAGCATCGTATCGAAATGGAACGGACATGAGCGACGAGCTGATCGAATGAATATTCATTGACCGATCCTATGCTTTTTGATAAAACTCGATTCATCTGCTGCCGGTTCTCTGCAACGCACCTTCTTCGGAGAGTATTTTTGTGACAACTGATTCGGATCGGGCCTGGACCCGACGCACATTTTTGCAAACTTCTGTGATGGCCTTGGCTCTCGCTGTGCTGCCTGGGCTACGGCCCCAGCGCGTCGCGGCGCAGGCGCTTCCGGAAGGGCGATTGACCCTTTTGAATGTCTGGACCGATGAGCGGCTGGATGTGACGTACCGCAATGATGCCGGCGAGTATGATTTGGACGCGTTGGATGATGTCAATCATATCCTGCGGTGCCATGCGACCGGTGAAGTCTCAGCAATTGACGTGCGGGTGTTGGAACATGTCAATCTGGTGCAAAAGAAGTTAGGCGGCGATCGGGAGATTCATATCATCTCAGGATATCGCTCTCCGGAGTATAATGCGCGACTCGTGCGTGCCGGCCGGCGTGCGGCGAAGAATAGCCTGCACATGCAGGGCCAGGCTATCGATATACAGATTCCGGGGATTCATCCCAAAGTCATTCGACAGGCCGCGCTTGAATTGGGCTATGGCGGCATCGGCTATTATCCGCGTTCGAAATTCGTGCATCTGGATTCCGGGGCCTTCCGGTTCTGGTGAGAGCTTGTAGCTTTCGGTGCCTCCATCGCGGTACCCTCGTCGGCTGTTCCTGCCTGTAGCGACTCATTATTCTTGAGGAGGATTGTATGATCGTTCGTCTCTATACGCTGAGATGTGTGTGCCTGGTTGCTTTGCTGGGTACGATGGTCAATGCGCCGGTGCTTCACGCTGAGACGACGAACGGGGCTTCGAAGATCGTGGTCTCGAAGGGGAAGCACGTGTCGCTGGAATATACGCTAAAGCTGAACGAGAAAGATGTGGTGGAATCGAATGTCGGCGGTGAGCCGATGACCTATGTGCACGGCGCGGAGGAAATTGTCCCCGGATTGGAGAAAGCGCTGGAGGGGATGGCGGTTGGGGAGAAGAAGCACATCGCCGTCAAACCCGCGGACGCCTATGGAGAGGTGGATCAGAAAGCTATTCAGGAAGTGAAGAAGAATCTGGTGCCGGAGCATGCCTGGAAGGTCGGAGCGGAACTGGAAGCGCGGGGGCCCGAAGGCCAATCGCTGTTTCCTCATGTGACGGAAGTGAAAGAGGATTCCGTGGTGCTGGATTTCAATCACCCGTTGGCCGGGAAGACCTTGTACTTCGACGTCAAAATTCTGGAGATCCGCGCAGACGCCAAGGCTAAGTAGACGAGGACCGCTATTCCGGCTGCAGTTTGAAGAAGAGCATCGAGAGGGGCGGAAGCGTAAGGCTCAGTGAATAGGGCAGGCCGTGGCAGGGACTGCCCTCGGCGCGCACGCCGCCGGAGTTCCCCATGTTGCTGCCCCCGTACAGTTCGGCGTCGCTATTGAGCAGCTCCCGATAGTGCCCCGCGGTCGGGACGCCGATGCGGTAGTGATGCCGCGGAACCGGTGTGAAGTTTCCCACGCAGACAATAGATTCCGAGGCGTCTTCCGTTTTTCGAAGGAAGGCGATGACCGAATTCTCCGCGTCGTTGAAATCGATCCACTGAAATCCATTCCATTCGTAGTCGACCAGGTGCAGTGCCGGTTCCTGCCGGTAGAGATGATTCAGATCCCGTACAAAGCGCTGTAACCCGTGATGGGGCGGATATTCGCAGAGATGCCAGTCCAGACTGGTGTCATGGTTCCATTCCCGCCATTGCCCGAACTCATTCCCCATATACAGCATCTTCTTCCCCGGATGGCCGTACATGTAGCCGTACAGGGTGCGGAGATTAGCGAATTGCTGCCAGGGATCGCCGGGCATTTTCCCGATCAGCGAGCGCTTGCCGTGCACCACTTCGTCATGGGAGAGGACCAGGACGAAGTTTTCCGTGAAGGCGTAGAGCAGGCCGAACGTGATTTGGTTTTGATGAAACTTCCGGTGCACCGGCTCATGGGCGAAGTAGTCGAGTGTGTCGTGCATCCAGCCCATGTTCCATTTGAACGTAAACCCGAGCCCTCCGGTATAGGTGGGGCGAGAGACTCCCGGCCAGGAGGTGGACTCTTCTGCAATGGTCATGGCGCCGGGAAAGTCCCGATGTACGAGGACATTCAGTTCCTTGAGCAGCGTGACGGCGCCGAGGTTTTCGCGTCCGCCGAACTGATTGGGGATCCATTCGCCGGCCTTGCGCCCGTAGTCGAGATAGAGCATTGAGGCCACGGCGTCTACGCGTATGCCGTCGATGTGATAGGTGTCGAGCCAGAACAGTGCGCTGTTGAGCAGGAAGTTGCGCACTTCAGGCCGGTCATAATTGAAGATCCGGCTGTGCCAGTCCGGGTGATAGCCGAGGCGCGGATCGGCATGGTCATAGAGATGGGTGCCGTCGAAAAACGCGAGGCCGTGCGGATCGTCGGGGAAATGCGCGGGCGCCCAGTCCATGATGACCCCGATACCGGCTGCATGGGCGGCATCGACGAACGCCATAAAATCTTCCGGCGTGCCGTAGCGGCTGGTCGCAGAAAAATAGCCGGTGGCCTGATAACCCCAGGATCCGTCGAAGGGGTGCTCGGTGACGGGGAGGAGTTCGATATGGGTGTAGCCGAGGTCCTTCACATAGGGAATCAGCCTGGCGGCCAGCTCGTGGTAGGTGAGCCAGCGATTCTCCTCTTCCGGCACCCGCATCCACGATCCGAGATGGGCTTCATAGATAGCGACGGGGGCGCGCAGGGGATTCCACTGCGCGCGGGCGCCCATCCAGGCTTCGTCGTGCCAGGTAAAATCGGACAGATCGCGCACGATCGAAGCGGTGCGGGGACGAAGCTCGCCGGCGCGCGCATAGGGGTCTGCCTTGGTCAGGACGGCGTCCTGGCCGCGCGGTCGAATCTCATATTTGTAGAGGCTTCCGTCGGGAAGTTCGGGGAGGAAGATTTCCCAGAGCCCCGTCGATCCTCGATTGGTCATTGGATGACAACGACCGTCCCAGCGATTGAATTCACCGACTACACTCACGCGGGCGGCATTCGGCGCCCAGACGACGAAATGCACGCCGGTGATTCCTTCTGCCGTGCGAGCGTGCGCCCCCAGCGATTCGTAGGCTCGATAAAACGTGCCTTCAGAAAACAGGTGTAACTCAAAATCGGTGAGCAACGGAGGCAGCGCGTAGGGATCATGGCCTTCCGTGATGGTGCCGTCGGCAGCCCGAGAACGGATCTTATAATGGAGCGCGTCACTCTGTTTGGGGAGGATGGCTTCAAAGAGGCCGGCCTCGTGGATGCGCCGGGCCGGGATCGAAGTAGTTTGACCCTCAGACAGAATCTCGACCGATTCGGCAAACGGAAGCCAGGCGCGGACTGTCAGGCCCTGGGGGGTCGGATGCGAGCCCAGGATTGCGCGCGGGTTCCAATGCGTGCCGGAGATGAGCCGTGCGATGTCGTCTTGTGCGAGCGTGGTTGAGGTTGCCATGGGCCTATCCTAAGGCATCACTCGATCAGAAGGAAGCATGAAGCGTGAATAGGGAATGGCGAAGATCTCGCCCTGCTCTGCCCTTGGGACGGATTTTCGGACTGGCTTCGAGAAGCGGGTGGAGTGGTGCGCCCGACAGGACTTGAACCTGTAACCTTCTGATCCGTAGTCAGATGCTCTATCCAATTGAGCTACGGGCGCATGGTCTCTTGGGTAAGAAGGGACGAAGCCCCCAGACAGCAAGAGGTAGGGCGTGGTTATACATGGCCAAGCTCATATGGGTCAAGTCAGCGCGGCGTGATTCTGCTCACGCATAGTCTCCACGATCTGACGGGAGCGATTATCGGCTGACTGCGATCTCCTGTGAATAGGGGCTTTGATTACCGCTTGTATCAACGGCTGTGATGGCAAAGTAGTAGATTGTGCCGGATGTCAGATTACTGATTGTCGAAGAAGTCGTCGTGCCTACTCCCATTGAATTCGAATAGTTTCTTGAACTGGTGCCATAGTACACGCGGTAAAATGACAGGTCCGGTTCGGTATTCCTGTTCCATGAGAG
Organism: Nitrospira sp.; assembly: GCA_013140455.1. Classification (GTDB taxonomy): domain Bacteria; phylum Nitrospirota; class Nitrospiria; order Nitrospirales; family Nitrospiraceae; genus Nitrospira_D. Next base: position 15,791 of record JABFSU010000117.1, read on the forward strand.
GGTGACCGCTGCGGTTCCGGTTGTGGGCGGCGGGGTGGTGCCGGTGGTGGATGTTACTGTAGAGGATGAGAAGGTGATGGTGGGGTCAAAGGCCGTAGTGTCATAGGAATTCGAGCCGTCACTGCCCCGGTTGATCACAAAGTCCAACGCGTCTCCGGTGGCCAGCGTGGTGGTCACATTGAAGGTGATGCCGGTGGTATTGCCGTTGGCGATGGGTTGTTGCCAGAGGACGGTGGCGCCTTTGCGGATCGAGACGGTGACACCGCTTCCACCCTGTGGATCCAGGTCCCGCGCGGTTCCAGTGATCTGCACGGCGCCGGCGCCGGGGGCGACCCAACGGCGCACTGCATCACGTGTGGCGCCCGGATGTCCGTCAGTGGCAGTAAGCTGGAGGTAGGCCTCCGAGCCTTGCCACGAATTCGTCGCCGTATTGAACGTAAGGCGTGTCCCCGTGGAGTCGAGATAGAACCAGCTCCGTTGCCCCTGCACTGCTGAAAAATCGGTCGAGGCCCGGTAGGTACCGGTCGCAATGGGTGTAGAGGTTGTAGTGGAAGATGCCGTAGTCGTGGAGAAGGTGATGGTGGGGTCGAAGGCCGTAGTGTCATAGGAATTCGAGCCGTCGCTGCCCCGGTTGATCACGAAGTCCAAAGCCTCCCCCGAGGTCAGCGTAGCGGTCACGTTGAAAGTGACGCCGGTGCTGTTGCCGTTGGCGATTGCCTGCTGCCAGAGCACGGTCGATCCTTTGCGGATTGAGACGGTGACGCCGCCGCCGCCACCGGAGTCTGCGTCCCTTGCGGTTCCGGTAATTTGCACGGTGCCAGCGCCGGGGGCGACCCAACGGCGCACTGCATCACGTGTGGCGCCCGGATGTCCGTCAGTGGCAGTAAGCTGGAGGTAGGCCTCCGAGCCTTGCCAGATGCTGGTGGCGGAATTAAAGGTCAACCGGTTTCCCGTGGAGTCGAGATAGAACCAGCCCCGCTGCCCCTGCACCCCGGAAAAATCGGTCGAGGCCCGGTAGGTCGTAGTCCCGGTGATTGTGGTGCCTGATGCGGTGGTGGTCGACGTGGTTGGTCCGGCGGTCGAGGTTGTGCCGGACGTCGTTGAGGCTGTATCTGGAGAGGACGATGACGCGGTGGTCGTAGCGGTGCCTTGCATGATGGCGCCGATGTCCGTTGTGGTCATCGCACGGCTGAAAATGCGGACATCGTCGAGCGTACCTTTGAAATGATAACCGGCATCTCCTCGCCGGGCCACGAGTAACGGCGAGGCATTGCTCGGCCTGATCCGGTTAATCGATAAGCTGCCGGCCGCAACTCCGTCTACGTACAGCCGCAAGGTGGCATTGTCATAGGAGAGGGCCAAGTGGTGCCATTGCCCGGCGCTGATTGCGGCTCCCTCTAGGTAGTAGGCATTTGGCTCGCCTCCCCCGATGTTCAGCAGAGCAAGGGGTTTTCCAGTGGTGGTGATGGCTAATCCATAATATCCATCCGACCATTCGTGGAGCCCCACGTTCGCCAGCGTGGAGTTCCAATCGGTGTTGGCAAAGCTTGATGGTTTGGCCCACACTGCAAGAGTCACTTTTTGCGGCGACAGCGGGCCAGGATTCGAGACCTGTAGATAGTCGTTGATGCCGTCGAATGTGATCCCCCCTGCCGTCTTACCCGCGCTCCAGGTGGGGCCGTTGACTAGGGTGCCATGAAGCCCGTTGCCGGTTTTATCGCCGGCAATCGTTCCGGCGCCTTCCTCGAATGGCCAATGACCCATGGCGGTGGCGTCGGTCGACGCCGTGGAAGTGAGCGTGGTGCTCGATTTGAGATACAGGACGGCCGGGCCGCTCAAAGGAGGCGTGAATGTCTGCGAACCGCCCTGAGCACCTATGGTACCGCTGGCCGCGACCGTGCCGGTTGTCGGATTGAACCATTCGTAGGTGTAGGTGCCTGCGACAACGTCAAGGGAGAATCCGCCTGAGGCAGGCTGGTAGACAAGATACTCGCGGCCCGGGTTTGCCAGGCAGTAGCCGGTTGTTGAGAGCGCGCTTCGAGGCGCCACGGTAGCCAGGTCCATTCGTGTGGCGTATGAACGTGTTTGACCCATGGCGGATCGTCCTGCCACCCATCCTGTCGATCCCTGCAGGTCCTCCATGAGAATTGGATGATGCCCGCGAAGGAAGGATTTCCATACCCACATGCTTGTTGCGGAGGGATTGTTCTGGAAGAGTGCATAGCCGAGATGATCGGTATCAAGGATACTGATCTTGGTTCCATCTGTCGCCGGAGGGCTGCTGATGAAAGGATCCCCGGCGTTATCGAGTGCTCCCGCTGCGAAGGACAGCCAATCTGCCGGACTATTGAGGAGGGCAGTGTTGCCGGTGCCTACACCTCCGGTAATTCCTACGGCATGTTGGGAGGCTTTTCCTGCCTCGTAGGTTCTGATCAGTGTCGCCATGTGTGATTGCCACGCCAGGTCGCCAGGCTGGTCGGCATTGGAGATTTCGAAGATGACGTTGTTCAGATCGTTGACCGTATCGACGACCTTTCTGACGTAGGCATCTTGAAGTTGTGTGACGGCGGCAAGCTGCAGGGTATGGGTTTCTTCTCCGTTGCTGTTGCCGTTCGGATCCCCGTTGATGCCGTTGACGTTGTTGCTTGCATTGTAAGGGTGGTACCGCCACACGTTGCGGCCGGGAGTGGGCGCATTCGCATTCCAGACATCCCGAAAATTAAACAACATGATGCTGATGTAAATACCCCGGTCTCGTGCTGCGAGCACGCGTGCTCGCAGTCGATCAAAGTAGGCTTGATCGAATTGTGTCAGATTGAATTTAGGGGATCCATCTGCCGCGATGCCTGGTCCTGTGCGTGCATAGGGGAGGGGGGCGGTCTTCTGATACCAGGGGGTGTTTCCGGTAAACCCTGGCGCCGGCATGAGGGCGACGTCAGCCTGGGGAGATTCGGCGATCCACAGGCGAATAAAATTGTGATTGTTGGATTGTAACTTATCAAGATAGGCCGAAAAGTTGAATGTAATCGAGTTCCCCTCCTGAAGGTTTTGCCAGACATGTGATCCGGTCAAGTAGACGGGGCGTCCCGTCGCGTCGGCGAAGTATCGCGGGTTTGTCGGATGAATCCGCAGTGGACCGGAGGTCGGGCCGGTTTGAGCGTGCAGGGTCGTGGCGAAACAGGTTGCGAAGAGAACGGCACCAAGGACACGAAGAATATTTCCAGGCATTAGGTACACCATGCTCCAGAGTGAGTTGTTGCAACGACGATCTCGATTGATATGGGTTTCCCGCGATGTGCAGTCAGCAGGTCCAGTGATCAGAAGGCAGGTGATCTACTTTTCAACGCCAACAAACAACCGATAGAGAACCCTTGCGGAGGTGGCGTGAGCAATGACCGTGCCGTCGTCCCTGTGGGCGGATTTTCTTTAAGAAACTCGTGAAATGCCTGCTAATCGGTTTGAGATAAGGATGTGCGACTCGCGGCGGCATTGAGAGCCGATTGGCCGGCTGTAGGATTGTACGTGGAGGCCTTCACTGCGAATATGGAGGTGGAAACCATGCAGGGCGGTCGCGATAGACCCTTGAATGGCAGTCAGTCAGGGCGTTGGGTAGAGAATTGTGCAGAGGAGCGTTGGCTATCTGTGAGATCCGAAGCGTGATCTCAGGTGATGTAGTGGAAGCGGTTGCCGCGCATTCGGTCTTGGAGAGAATGGAGCAGATGAGTAAAACGCTATTCAGCCGCAAGGTGCTCAGGTATGATTTGAACGATTATCCGCTGTGAAGAAATAGGACGGAGTAAGGTCAACTATGCAAACACCTGAGACTGAAGCACACCGCCGTGACGACGGGAGCGCCTGCATATCTCTAGGGAATTCCTGGAGACTGTGGGGCGCGCTCATTGTCGGCACGGTCTTGGTTGCCGTCATCGGCACCTGGCTGGTGTGGTTCTCTTTTATGATCCAACGTCAGCACAATGAGACGGATATCCGGGCGGCTTGTCAGCGGGTCATGCCGGAGACCGTCGAGCGATGTGTCGATACGGTGGTCATTCAGCGGGGAGGGATGAGGCGGTGAGAGATAGTCTGTGTTTAGTTGCCAAGAAGATTGTTGCCATATGGGCTTCACTGGTTCTGATGTTCTGTATGGTCGATACTGTGTCGGCCGAGGTTGAGCCTGCTCCATCTAGCTTAAAAGTCGATGTGAGTTTGGGAGCTTGGATTAGCACTGGAGATACGCGATGGAGTCATAATGCTTCATCGGTTTCTCCGCTTGGGAATCCGACTTCCAAGCTGACCTATACCGATCACACGGCAAACATTACAGAGATAACTGTAAAGGTGAGTACGAGGTCCCGCTGGTTTGGACGTCTGAATTTCGGATATGCAGACATCGGTGGAGGGCGCCTCACAGACGATGACTTTTTAGCTCAGGACGGAGGAAATCCTTCTTTGAGGACACACAGCGACATTAAGAATTCGAGTATGTTTTACGTCAATGTGGAAGGTGGGGGAAGAATCCTCACCTATCCCAATGGACGCGGGGCTCTTGACGCCGTGGTTGGCTTTCAATATTGGCACGAAGAGCATAAGGCCTATGGTGTTAGACAAGTGTCCTGTTCAGGTGCGGGCTCTACCGTAGATCTTGGGGGCGGCGCTTTCTTATGCCCTGTCGGGTCAGTAGGTGCGTCCACACTGGCGATAACCAATGTGACCTCCTGGTATTCGTTGCGAACTGGGGTAGAGACAGAGTATCGTCTGACGCGTTGGCTAGGTATTCATGGAGCAGCCATCCTAAAGCCGCTGAGCATCTTCGAGAATCAAGACACGCACCATCTCCGTCTCAACGTGTTTCAGAGTCCGAGTTTTACAATGTATGGGATTGGTATGGGCGCTGATGCAGATGCGGGGCTGAAGCTCTACGTGATGAAGAATCTCACAGTGGATCTCGGTTACCGGGTCTGGTGGAACAGAATGTTGGATGGCACCTGGAAAAATCATCCAGTCGGTGGAGGCTCGCAGACCTATCCGCTCACGCAATTCCAATCTCTTCGCCATGGCGCGACATTCGGCCTCACTTTGACTTTCTAACAAATCGGGAATCGTTCGAACTCAACGCCTCGGACGTCCGGACGGCAGCGTGTCCTCTTCATATTGCAGGAACAGCCGTTTGGCTTCCGGGTGGAGTTGCCCCGGATGGCCGTAAGGAATTCCGGCGGTGCGGAAGAGCGGCGTGAGTTTGCCGTTGGGATGGAGAAAGCCTGCACGCAGCGGCACGGTGCGTTTGCTGTGGCGCACGAGGCGGCAGGGTGAGGGGCGGATGGACGTGAGCCAGTCGGCGATATCTTGAGGATTGCCGATGGAGGCGGAGAGCAACAGCAGCTTCGCTTGTGAGGGACAGAAGATAATGGTCTCTTCCCACACGACACCCCGTTCCGGATCGGCCAGATATTGCGATTCGTCTAAAATCACCAACCCGAGCGTATCCAACCGCACATCGATTTCGCCGCTGGCTGCGTCGTAGAGCAGATTGCGAAGAATTTCCGTGGTCATGATGAGGATGGGCGCCTGACTGTTGTCCTGCCGGTCTCCCGTCAGAATGCCGACGCGGTCGCTGCCGAAGATCTTGGAGAATTCAGTGAACTTGGTATTCGAGAGCGCTTTCAGGGGGGACGTGTAGATGACTGTCCGGTTCTCGTCCATCGCGCGGCGCGCGGCTTCCACGGCGACGTAGGTTTTTCCGCTCCCGGTCGGCACGCTCACGACCACGTCTGTTTCTGCCAGTCCTGCCAGCGCCTCTTCCTGCCAGGGGTCCGGGACAAAGGGCTGCGGACTCGGCACGCCGAGCCCTTCCAGCCAGGCTGCAAGGGAGACTCCCGGTTCTGTTGATTCCGGTTCATGCGCCCGATGCGGTCTTCTGTTTGGAGGAGGGGCAGTGTGTCGCGGCACTGTCTGTCTGGCAGGCGTCGGCGCGATTTGTGGCTGTGTAGGCCGTTCACTCATCAGCGCGTGTAAGTCGGATTCGAGGCCTGCAAGATTTTGTGACGAGTGTTGCAGGAGCAGTTCAATAAGACGGCGTTTACCTGCTCGAAAGTGCCGGTGTACGCGTCCACGCGCTAATTTGTGGAGGACGGCAATCGGTTGTTGCGCAAGGAGCTGCTCGAGTTCGTTGCTCGTCATGCGCAAGTCTCCAGTTGTCGGCGTGCAGTGGTCCGCTGAGAGCCAATGGTTGCTGAGTGCATTCTCATGGCAACTCCTCCAGCACGCCCCGGCGAATCAGCGCGATCGCCTGGGAGGCTGAGTCTGCCAGACCGGGATGGGTCGAGCGCAGGGTGTGCAACTGCGAGAGGAATTCGAGTGTTCGGGCAAGCAGGCGATAGATGTCACCTTCCGCCATGGTGGTTGAGCGGCAGAGACCGATCCATGTCAGACTCGGGTCGGATACCCAGCGCTCGGCGACTGCGGCGATGTCGGCGCGCAGCAACGGGGGATCTTCATAGGGCGAGAGGCTTTCCGCCAGTTTGCGGACTTGCCCAAGCAGCGAGCTGAGTCCGGTGCTGACCCGCGGGAAGGCTCCGGGCCGGTCGTCGTCGTGGGCGATGCTGGCCATCACGCCGGTGAGTACGGCCGGGTCCGCGCCGGCAAAGGCTTCGGCCCGGATCAATTCGGTGATGAGCAGGGAGTGATCGATGCGGATCAGCCGCGCCCATTCTCCGTCGTCCGTCAAATGCGAGGTGGGGCTCAGGTAGCCGAACGTCTGGAGGACTTCGATCCGTTCCTGGAACCGGTGCCACAAACTGGTGCGTAGCGCCTGGATCGATTTGATGTGCCGCTGTTGTTCCTGCCGCAGGCGGGAGGCCATGAGGTAGTCCTTCTGGCAGGCCGGCCGGGAGGAACAAGTCGGGCAGGGGAAATCCCCCAGGCTCTGTACGATGGCGTCAGGGATCAAGTCGGACTCTTTCGAGACCAGAATCGGCAGCAGAGGGAGCCTGGTCGGCAATTCCGTCAACTGATAGAGCAATTCATCGAACGATTCGGGGGCGCACCAGGGATAGCCTTGCTGCTCCGTGCACTCGAAGAGGCGATCAAACACATCGGTGACAATGCCGGCAGGGGATTCGGTGACCGCTCCACCGGCCCGCAACACGGTGACCATCGGACTCTTTTGTCCCTTGCTCCGGTATTGGCGCAAGACGATGCCGCGTCCTTTATTCAGCCCGACCACACGGCCCGGCGTCATGAAGTGGAACCGCGCCGTGACTTCCGGAGATTCGTGGCGGGCGATCTGGTGTCGATGGGGTTTTTGTCGCCGGGCTTGATCGAAGGTGTGCCACTGAGTAATCCAATCCGTGCAGACACGCGGGCCGAAGGGCTCCATTTGCGTGTGCAGGACGTCCAGTTTTCCTTCGAGCACATTCGCACGTTGATTGAGCTGGAACTGGGCAAAACTTTTGGCCAGAATGGCCTGAATCTGCTCGTGCGGGTGCGCTTTCAAGAGATTGAGGACCATCGGATAACTGATGGTGAACTGGCTGTCGATGGCTTCCGGATTTCCGGTGAATCCCTTGGTCAGCACATCCAGGTCGATATAGGGAGACGGGGTCACGACGGCGAAACCGACGTAATCTTTCCCGCGGCGGCCGGCCCGTCCGGCAATCTGCTGCACTTCCCCGATGGTCAGATCCATGAAGTCTCGCGCCTTCCGGATGCTGGATTGCGTGATCACGACGGTGCGCGCCGGGAAGTCGACCCCGGCGGCTAATGTCGTGGTCGCAAAGACTGCGTCGAGGCAGCCCTGCCGCATCAACTCTTCGATCGCAATCTTCCAGGAGGGGAGGTGGCCGGCGTGATGCGCCGCCACGCCGATCCGCTGGACGGTCGGAATCAAGGGATGTTCCGCGATGCTGGGATATTGGGCGATGACCCGTTCCAGCGCGGCGGCGATGGCCCCCTGGCGCACCGGCGGGAGCACCGTGTGGGCGTGGTCGAACGCTTCCATGGCTTCGTCGCAGGCACGGCGTGAGGTGAGAAAGACGATCGCAGGCGTCAGCGATTTCTCGCGAAGCGCGGCGATGAGATCAACCGGATGAATCGAGGGAGGCATTGAGCTTCATTCCCTTTGAGATGACGACCAGGCCTGATTCCGTGACGGTGAATCGCCGGGCGTCGGCCTCCCGATCGTACCCGATTTCCGTATGGGGCGGGATGATCACGTCTTTGTCGATAATAGCCCGGCGGATGCGGCTGTGTTCGCCGATGACGACGTTCTCCATCACGATGGATTCGCGCACATCGGCGTGATCCAGGACCCGCACGTTCGGGGAGAGCACGGAATTCTGGACGCGCCCGCCGGAGACGATACAGCCCCCGCAGACCACGGAGTCCAGGGCGACGCCCATGCGGCCGCCCTGGTAATCTTGCGCGAACACAAACTTCGCCGGTGGAAACTGGCCTTGATAGGTGCGGATCGGCCATTTGGGATCGTACAGATTGAACAGGGGATCGACGGCAACCAGATCCATATTGGCTTCCCAGTAGGCGTCGAGGGTCCCGATATCCCGCCAGTATTTGACGGCCTTCTTGTTCTCGTCCTGAAACTTGAAGGCGTAGACCCGACCTTCCTTGATCATGCGCGGGATAATGTTTTTGCCGAAGTCGTGGGCCGTGCCTTCTTGGGCATCCGCGATCAGATATTTCTTGATGGCGTCGGTCTTAAACAAGTAAATGCCCATGGAGGCAAAGGCGTGTGTCGGATCCCCGGGGATCGGTGTGGGGTGCTTCGGCTTTTCATCGAATCGATTGATACGCAGATCTTCATCCACACTGATGACGCCAAACCGTGTGGCATCCTCAATGGGAATATCGAGCGCTCCTACGACGGCGTCGGCGCCTTTGGCCAGCAGCCAGTGGAACATCTCGGCATAGTTCATTTTGTAGATGTGGTCGCCGGCCAGAATCAGCAGATAGTCGGCCTGCTCGGTATCGAGAAGAAACATGTTCTGGTAGACGGCGTCGGCGGTGCCCCGGTACCACTCCTCGCTGATGCGCTGTTGGGGAGGGACGGAGGCGATGTATTCGCCGAGCTCCGAATTCAGGATGTTCCATCCGCTCCGGATGTGCTTGTCCAGCGAGTGCGATTTGTATTGAATTAGGACGGCGATCCGGCGCAGGCCGGAGTTCAGGCAGTTGCTCAGCGCGAAGTCGATGATCCGGTACTTCCCGCCGAAGGGGACCGCCGGCTTGGCGCGTTGTTCCGTGAGCGGAGAGAGCCGCTCGCCTTTGCCTCCGGCCAGGATCATCGTGAAGATATTGTTCATCGCGGCGAATTGTAACAGGACGGTACTGAAATGGAAAGAAAGGGGAATGATTGACTTCGGGAACCGCAGAGACAATACTAGCCCCGATACGCGGTGGG
>JABFSU010000027.1 GCA_013140455.1 Nitrospira sp.
GGATAAATGCCTGGCGATTGGTATTTTCTTCTGCCGCTAACAATTCGCGAATCTTCTTTGTCCCGCCCAATTTCGTGATGGCCTCTTTGAGGTCATCAAATTCCGGTCGCAAATCTTTCGGGACGGCCGCTTCAGGAACCAATTCGTCGATACGTACCTTGGCGATCTCCAGCTCCTTGGTCAGTTCATCGATCTGCTGCTCGTAGAGCACCCGATATTGCTGGAGCGATTCGACGTTTTTTCCGACGGTCTGCATACCGATCCGGCGCCAGAGTGGGAGATTTTCGTATTCCGTCAGAATCGCCGTGACATCCTTGATCTTCGCCTGAAACTCGCTCAACTGCGTCAACAGTCTCCACTCCAACAAACGGACTTCATCCAGGTCCTTCTGTTTCTGCCCCTTATAGGCCAGCAGCGGGGTCAGCTCACGAAACCGGTCATACTTTCGCCGAAGCGAGGCTTTATCAGCCCTGGACTTGGCGTAAAACTGATGCATCTGCGCCTCAAACCCGAGCTCATGGATGGGGATTCCGCTGGCTTGGGAGACAATGCTCATCTCGTAGCGGCTGATCCAGGTCTTGTAGGTCAACCCGCTGGCCTTCATGGCTTTCGCGATCGTACCGACCATCTCATCGGACGAGCGATGATCCGGACCGATGAGTAAGATCCGTTTGTTCGCGCGAATCAGCTCAAGCACGAGCGTTGCGATCCTCTGACGACGCAAGGCTTGATCTTCGAGCCACACCGTGGTCAAGATCGCCGAAGAACCGAGAGCAGCTTGGCTTGGATCACCTGACGACACCAAGAGCGGCACCAGGCGCTCTGACGGGCCGAGATTGTACGCATCCGCCAGGCTGATCATGTCTCGCAGCCGCGTCGCGATGGTCCCAAGGTGCCCGGCGCGGTCCGGAATGAGCGTCGCGGAAGGAACTGAGGCTCCAATGGCATCCACCGCTTGCACCAGCACCACATGACCCTGACAACTCAGCACCACCCCCTCAGTGGCTTCAATTTCGTCTCCAGGAACAATGGACAGGGGAAGATCGATTGGCAGGAGACATCCGGCCGGGAGAGTGAATTCATACACGTGGAGGCCTCCCACTGTATGAACCAGTCGTCCCCTAGTCACCACTATAGGAATATCCAGTCCGGCGTCGTTCGCTTGCAGGACTTCTCGATCCAGGCTTGCGGCGCACATTTCCAAACAGGCTCTGGCTGTTAACTGCATCTCGCTCCTCTCACCCTCGTCGACCGGTGGGCCATGATATAGGGGCCCCTCGGCACCTGTCCAGGCCGCCAACAGGACCAGGAAAAGTATTAAGATAATTGACTTTTCAACCTGATCCCCCGTATCCTCACTTCCTTTCCAACAGAAGGAGTTAGGGGCATGAAAGTCATTTTACAAGAAACGATGGATGGGGTCGGCCATCTCGGCGATCTGCTCGATGTTCGGGACGGATTTGCCCGAAACTTCCTGTTGCCTCGCAAGAAAGCTGTGTTGGCGAACAGCCGCAGTATCAAGGCATTCGAACACGTGAAGCGTGTCGCAGCGGAGAAGGCAAAAAAAGAGAAGCTCGAAATTGAAGTGCACGCCAAGAACGTTTCTGCTGTCACCCTCACCATTGAGGCACAGGTCGGCAAAGACGACAAAATGTTCGGGTCTGTGACATCCAAAGACTTGGCCGAAGCGTTGGCAGCACAAGGGTTTACCATCGATCGACGCAAAATCCAGCTGGCCCAGCCTATTAAGGAACTGGGCACCGTCACTGTCCCGATCAAGATGCCACGAGAAGTGACCGCCACCATCACGGTCCGCGTGGTCAAGAAACAAGAACAGGAAGCTGCTGCTGAAGCATAACGGTGACACACCGTGGAGGGGTGATGCGCGACGCGATCGGGTCACTAGACGCTCTTAAATCGACTGATCTGGATGTCTACGCCGCAATTGAAGCGGAAGAGACCCGTCAACATGACAAACTCTTGTTGATCGCGTCGGAGAACTTTGCCAGCCCCGCTGTCTTGGCTGCCCAAGGCAGCTTGATGACCAACAAGTACGCCGAGGGTTATCCAGGCAAACGCTACTACGGCGGATGCCAGCACGTCGATACCGTCGAAGAGCTGGCGATTCAACGGGCCAAAGAACTCTTCGGCGCAGACCACGTCAACGTGCAACCACACTCCGGTTCATCGGCAAATATGGCAGCCTACCTGTCGGTGCTCAAGCCGGGCGACACCATCCTGGGGATGGACCTTGCCCATGGCGGCCACCTGACTCACGGCAGTAAGGTGAGCTTCTCGGGCATGATCTTCAAAGCTTTCTCTTATGGAGTGGACCGCCAGACCGAGACGATTGACTACGATGCCGTACAAAAACTGGCGGAGGAATGTCGCCCACGAATGCTCGTCGTCGGCGCGAGTGCGTATGCGCGCGTCCTCGACTTTCCTCGCTTCCAACAGATCGCCAAGTCGGTCGGCGCGTATCTCATGGTGGATATCGCCCATATCGCCGGACTGATCGCAGCGGGACTCCATCCCAGCCCGGTCCCCTTCGCCGACTTCGTCACGACGACCACCCACAAGACCCTCCGTGGTCCCCGTGCCGGTATCGTGATGTGCAAAGCCGAGCACGCCAAGGCCGTCGATAAGATTATCTTCCCGGGACTTCAGGGCGGACCTTTGATGCATGTGATCGCGGCTAAGGCCGTGGCCTTCAAAGAGGCTTTGTCGCCCTCCTTTAAGAGATATCAACAGCAGGTGATCGCGAATGCTCGCGCACTCGCACAGGGACTCGTCGACCGCGGCTACAAGATTGTCTCCGGTGGAACCGACACCCATCTGTTCCTGGTGAACCTCACCAACAAAGGCATTACCGGGAAAGAGGCCGATGCCGCGCTAGACGCCGCAGGAATCATCGTCAATAAAAATGCCGTTCCCTATGACGAAAAGCCCCCGTCCGTGGCCAGTGGCATTCGACTTGGCACGCCGATCGTCTCCACGCGCGGCATGCGAGAGGCAGACATGAAAGAAATCGTGGCCCTCATCGACCGCGTTCTGCAACACCGCCACGATGCCACCGTCTTGGAAGAGGTCCGCGCCCAAGCGAAGGCGTTGTGCAACCGCTTCCCTATTTTCCACTCCTACTAGCCCACAGGCATAAGGGCAGGGTCGCCACCAGTGAAATGTCCGTTCTGCGACGAACTCGAAGACAAGGTGGTGGACTCGCGTATGGCCAAGGAAGGCGAGGTCATTCGCCGGCGACGCGAGTGCCTCGGCTGTAAACGGCGCTATACCACCTACGAGCGTGTTGAAGAAATTCTCCCGGTGGTCGTGAAGAAAGACGGGCGGCGCGAATCGTTCGACCGCACGAAGATCTTGTCCGGCCTCAAGAAAGCCTGTGAGAAGAGACCTATCAGCACGGCGACGATCGAGGACGTCACGGATCGCATCGAGAAACGGATCCAGGAGATGGGCGAAAGTGAAATTGAAAGTCGGGTCGTCGGCGAAGAAGTCATGAAGGAGTTGCACCAACTCGACCAGGTTGCCTATGTCCGGTTCGCGTCTGTCTATCGCGAGTTCAAGGACATTGATCAGTTCATGGACGAACTCAAATCCCTGGCTCAGCAGCGTCGGGAGCGGTGACGTCGGGCTCCTCAGCCCCTCGCTCTGTTTCCTCTCCTTCGTCTCTCTTCCTTCGATTTTTCAGCTCAGCAATCAATTGTACCCCGGCAACCAACACTGGTTCATAGAACCATGGCATCCACGAAACGTCGTTCCACAAAAGTCCGCAGGAAGTCCTCGAAAGTTGGCGCCACCAATGTCGCCATTATCGGCGCCGGGCGTGGCGGAACCGCGCTCATGGAGATTTTCGCCAACGATCCGCTCGTGCAGATCGTGGGAATTGCCGAGGTCGACACGCAGGCGCCCGGCGTCACTCTCGCGAAGCAACTCCAGATCCCCGTGACGCGTGACTATCGCAAGCTCTTAGCGATGGAGCGGGTAGACCTTATTATTGATGTATCCGGCGATGCGGAAGTCTGGCAATTCCTGCAAGACTTTCACCGGATGGGCGTCACCATCATCGGCGGAGCCAGCGCCAAGTTCATGTGGGAGCTCATCGGCGCGCGAATCCGTGCTACTGCAGAAATCGAGAGCACGCTCAATAAGTACCAGTCTCTCTACCGGCTGTATGTCAAAGAAACCGGCGCGGCGGTCACTGAAGAACGGACACGCATCGCTTGTGAGATCCATGACGGCCTTGTCCAAAGTCTCGCCGGCGTCAATTTCAAGCTCGACTTATGCCAGGAGCTTGTACGCAAGAATCCGAAAGAAAGTCTCGCCACCATCAAAGAAAGCAAAGCCCAGCTGAAACTCGCCATCCAAGAAGCCCGACAAGTCATCTTCAATTTGCGGCCCCTCCATTATGACAAAATGGAGCTGATTCCCGCGCTGACCAACTACCTCAAGTCTTACGAAACTCAGGCCCGCATCAAAGCGCAGTTTACCGTGACCGGGGATGAACAAATTTTGTTTCCCCGAACAAAGATCTTCCTGTTCAGGATTATTCAGGAAGCCTTGAGCAACGTCCAGAAACATGCGAAGGCCGATCGTGTCTCGATCAAATTGGAGATCAACCTTGAGATGTTGCGCGTGACCATTTCAGACAATGGCATCGGCTTTGATATGGACGCCGTATTGCGAGATCCTGATAAATGGGACCACTTTGGCATTCGAGGCATTATTGAGCGGGCCAAACTCGTCGGTGGAGAAGGACACATCGATTCCAAGCAGGGGCGAGGCACGACGATCACGGTCGAAGTCCCCCTCATGAATAAGGAGACCAGCGAACATGGACAAGATTAAAGTCCTCATTGCCGATGACCATCGCGTCGTTCGAGAAGGCCTGGCCGCCATTCTCAAAACCAAAGAAGATCTCCATATCGTGGGAGAAGCCCAGGATGGAATGGAAGCCGTTGAAAAGGCCAAGGCTCTGGTTCCCGATGTCATTCTTATGGACGTCAGCATGCCCCGCATGGGGGGCGTCGAGGCCACGAGACAAATCAAACGAGAGTTCCCTCACATCGGGATCGTGGCGCTGACGATGTACGAAGAACAGCAGTACATTTTTGATCTTGTTCGAGCCGGTGCCACCGGCTACCTTCTAAAAGATTCCGAATCTTCCCAAATCGTCGCGGCAATTCGCGCCATTTACCGAGGCGAATCGTTGATTCACCCGTCGGTCGCCAGCAAGATTCTTGCTGAATTTTCCCTCATGGCTCAGAAGAAAGGGAAAAAGCCTGGTTGGGTGGAACATGACCTCACCGAACGTGAAATCACGGTTCTCCGGTTAGTGGCTGACGGAAAGACTAACAAGGAAATCGCAAACGCACTGGACCTCAGCGAAAAAACCGTGAAAAATCACGTGCGCAACATATTCCATAAGCTACAGGTCTATGATCGAACTCAGGCGGCCATCCTCGCAATCCGGAAAGGATTGATTGAACTGGACCCACGACCCTGAACAATCGCAAGACCACCGTTCCAGATTTATTTTTGAAAAACCACAGTTGTACTTTTTTTACAACACTTCGCAAATCATATAAAATCATTTTTACATAATATTATCAATATCTTACGAGATGCATTTCATGGCAAGTCTCTTGCTAAATGACAGATCGTCATTTGAATTTGGAGGCTCTCGTGAGGAATCAGCAAACCCTAGCCGCTCCGATTACCTGCTCTGGCATTGGGCTTCACTCAGGCCAGCCAGTAACTATTACGCTC
>JABFSU010000032.1 GCA_013140455.1 Nitrospira sp.
TCTCTGGGGGGTCTTACGGGATCTCGTCAAAACTTAATTTCAATGTAAGCCTTGTTCTTCAAGTCGACCAGCCAGGATTGAAAGACGTCCTCGCTCTTTTGCTGAAACACCAGCGACTGGATTTCGAATTTTACTTCATCAAACGGGCGAAACTGTTTTGGCGTCCGCTCATCGACTCGGACGATATGGTAGCCCTCGGAGGTTTCGACGATCTCGGAGATCCCGCCCGGCACCAGCGGTGCAATCGCGCGCTCAATGGCCGGGAGTAGTTCCCCCTGCCTGACCAGCCCGAGCCGGCCGCCGTGTGAGGCGTTCGGCCCATCTGAATAGCGCAAGGCGGCATCCTCAAACTTTTCTCCACGCTTCAATTCCGTCATCACGATCCGCGCTTTTTCCAACGCTTCCGCAGTCCCGTCGGCCGAACGGGGTTGAATCAAGATCTGACTCAGCGTGTATTCTTCCGGAAGCGCGAAGCGCGTCTGGTGCTCCTTGTAATACCGTTTCATCTCCGTGTCCCCGACCATCACGCCGCTCCGTACTTCCCGATCGACGACTTTGAGGAGCGCGAGCTGATCGCGCACGTTTCTCACACTCAGCGGATCTTTCTCGTCGATCTTCTCGCCCTGTTGCTTCATCTGCTGGATGGCTTGCTTCACTTCCTGATCCGAGACATCCACGCTTTTGGCTTTGGCTTCTTGCAGTTGCAGCCGTCGCTCGATCATTTTCGTCAGTGCCATGTATTCGGCTGTCTTCAGTCGCTGGCCTAATTCCTCGCCGTGATATTGCTGGCGAATCCGTTCTTGTTCCGGGGCCAGCTCGCGTCTGACGTCGGATTGCATAATGAGGTCGGTATTCACCACCGCTACAATCCGATCCTCCAGCTGCGTGGCAGAGAAGGCCGAAGGGGCTGGTCTGAACCAGAGTAGAGAGATCAGCAGTCCGAACGTGACAGAGACGATTGTGCGGGAAACCGGATTCAGATGCACGGGCACGATGCTCCTCGGTAAGTGCGGGGCAGACCGGCGGATTGTACACGAAATGAAGGGGTCTTGAGGAGACGGATGCGTGAGCCTTACGGTTTTCCGGTGTCTTCGGTGATGTAGCGTGACGCGTCGGCCAGGCGGACCGTTGCCTTGGTTCGGATATCCGCAATCACTTCTTCGAACTGTTTCCGGCGTTTGTCCGCCAGCAACTCTTGACGCAGCCGCTCCCGAGTGGCGAGATCCGCCTGAATGGTCTCTTTTTCCAGCGGACTGACCTTGACGAGGTAGTAGCCTGCGTCGGTCTTGATGGGTTCACTGATCACGCCGTGTCTGAGAGTCTGGACGATGGCATCGACGTCTGGGTTGAGGAGGCCTTTCCGATAGGGGCCGAGGTCGCCGCCTTTGGCTTTGGTCTTGTCGTCGATGGAATAGCGCTGCGCGAACTTGGCGAAATCGCCACCGGCTTCGATTTGCTTCTTCAAATCTTTGGCTGCCGGATAATTATTCAGCAGCATCTGGGAGACTTGGACCTTGAGCGGGGCCAGCAACTGGTGGGCGTGCTTTTCGTAGTAGGCATCCAACTCGGCCTGGGAGAGCTCGACTTTGGCCTTAAGACGATCTTTCAGGAGTTCGTCCAGCACGAGCTGTTCTTTGTAGCGTTGCGCGCGATCACGAATCGCATCGTTCTGATCCAGTCCTTGGCGACGGGCTTCCTGCATCAGCAGTTCGCGGGTGATCAATTCATCAAGAAACCGCCGCTTGCCGCCTTCCTTGTCATACTTGACCCGGGTGGCTTCGGAGAGTTCGTTCCAACGCACATCGAACTCATATTGCGTGATCGCACGACCATTGACGAGCGCCAGGACCGGCTCTTCCTGCGGCGGGGTACAGCCGGGCAGGATCCATAGGAAGCCGGAAAACAGGGCGGCGAGGGCGAGTGACGAGCGAAAATTGCGCATGGGCGATGTTCTATGTCCAGTCAGTACAGGAGCGCGGCGTGGTTCAGGCGCTCGATTTCGGCTGTGTTGTTGATTTGTTGGTATCACAGTGTCCCAGGCTTTGCAAGGTTGTGTTGAGTTCGGCAAAGGTCGAACCCCAGTCGTCATGCGGCATCTGGATTTCAAATGCGTGCGGAGAAAGGAAGCGAAGCCGCTTTTTCAGACGATCCATCATGGCATGGACGGCCGGTTCTGGGATCGCGGCCTTGGGTCCCAGTGTGACGATCGCCGACTGGTGGGTCACGTCGATGGCCGTGATATGGAGCAGTTTGGCAAGCACCCGCAGCTGCATCACTTCCAGGAGCCGCTCCACCGGTTCCGGCGGGAGTCCGTACCGGTCCTGGATTTCCCCGTGGAGGAGCGCCAGCTCACCGACTTGCTTGCAGGCGGTCAGGCGTTTGTACCACGAGAGTCGATGGTGCGGATCGTCCACATACGTTTCCGGAATGAAGGCCGAGACCGGCACACGCAGAGTAGGATCCGGTTCTTCTTCGACCGTATGCCCCTTGAGGCGTTGCACGGCTTCCTCAACCATTCTGAGATAGAGATCCAGACCGATGGCGGCGATGTGGCCGGACTGTGCTTTGCCCAGCAGATTGCCGGCTCCGCGGATCTCAAGGTCTGCTGCGGCGATCCGGAAACCCGAGCCCAGCTCCGTAAATTGTTGAATCGCCATCAGCCGTTTCTGTGCATCCTCCGTGAGGCGGCCTTCATCAGGGATCAGCAGATAGGCGTATGCCTGTTCTCCGCCTCGGCCGACGCGCCCGCGGAGTTGATAGAGCTGGGCCAGGCCGAACGTGTCGGATCGATTGACGATAATCGTATTGGCGTTCGGTACGTCGATGCCTGACTGAATGATGGCCGAGGCGATGAGCACATCGACTTCGTGCTTGACGAACTTCAGCATCACGGCTTCGAGCAGCTTGGGATCCATCTGTCCGTGGGCCATCACCATCCGCGCTTCCGGGACCAATTGCTGGAGCCAGGCGCCGGTCGCCGACATCGTCTCCACGCGGTTGTGAACGAAATAGATCTGGCCGCCGCGGCCCAGCTCGCGCAGGATCGCATCGCGCACGGCCTTGTCGTTGGATTTGATGACGCTGGTGCGAATCGCCAGCCGGCTGGCCGGCGGGGTGTCGATGATCGACAGGTCCCGCACGCTCGCCATCGCCATCTGCAGCGTGCGTGGAATCGGCGTGGCGGTGAGAGTGAGCACATCGACTTGCGTCCGCAGTTGTTTCAGTCGTTCCTTATGTTTGACTCCGAACCACTGTTCTTCGTCGATGATGACGAGGCCGAGATTGTGGAAGGCCACGCTTTTCTGCAACAGCCGGTGGGTGCCGATGATCACGTCAATGACGCCAGCGGCGAGATCCTTCAGTGTCGCCTTCGTGTCTTTGGGGGACTGCATGCGGGAGAGGACGGCCACCTTCGTCGGGAAGGGCGCAAATCGCTCGGCAAAATTTTCATAATGTTGATGGGCGAGCAGGGTTGTGGGTACGAGGACGGCGACCTGGCGCCCGCTCTCGATCGCCTTGAACGCCGCCCGCATCGCCACTTCCGTCTTGCCGTAGCCGACGTCGCCGCAGACCAGCCGGTCCATCGGTTTTCCCGACTCCAGATCCTTTGCGATGTCCTGGATCGCCTTTAGTTGATCCGGTGTCTCTTCGTATTCGAACGCCGCCTCGAATTCATGATACAGCGTGCTGGCCGTGCCGTATCCGTCCCGCTTGACCAACTCGCGATTCGCGTAGAGATCGATAAGATCCTGCGCCATCTCTTCGATGTCTTTTTTGACTCGGGCCGTAGTTTTGGCCCAGCTGGTGCCGCCCAGGCGATCGAGCCGGGGTACGTGCCCGTCAGCACCGCTGTAGCGCTGGACCTGGCTGAGGCGGTCGAGGGGGACATAGAGCGTGTCGGCTCCGCCGAATTCCAGGATCAAAAAGTCGCTCTCGAATTCCTGCACCGTCAGCCGTTTGAGGCCGAGGTATCGGCCGATGCCATGCTGTACGTGGACGACATAGTCGCCTACATTCAGATCCTCCAGCGAGGAGAGGAACGTTGCGGTTTTACTCTTGGGCTGCGTCTTATGGCGCGTGCCTTTGGCAAAGAGTTCTTCCTCCGTCAGAAGCGCCAGGCGAAATGGTTCAGACAACCAGCCGCTTGATAGGTCGCCATACACGACGGCGATCGGTGGTTTCCCGCTCTCACGTTTCGTCCAGGCAGCGGGGGACCATTCCGTGGCCGGCAGGTCGTGCTCGCGGAGCAAGGCCAGGAGCCGATCGACTTGTCCCCGGCTGCGTGCGATGAGCACCACGCGATGTCCGTTCCGCAACTGATCGAGTATGGAGAGTGTCTGGCTGAACGGGGTTCCGCGAATCCCCAGGCCGGCGCTGGCCGGGATCTGTGCCGGGAACGGCACGATCGGAGTCCAGGAGTCGTCAGGTGGAGTCAGTGGCTCTAACGCGATCGTCGACCAGCCGGCGGCGTTGATTTCGATTTCATCCCAGGTTTGGAAGAGCCGCTCGGGGCTGGGATAGGGATTGGCCGCGTCCCGTTCCCCGTGGCGGAGATAGCCGTCCTCGATCTTGGACCAGAGTGTCGCACAGGTTGTCTGAAGCGCGGCCGGTTGATCGAAGATGAGAATCGGCTCTTTCGGCAGATAGTCGAAGAGTGTCCCCATCTGCGGATAGAGATCCGGTGCGCGCCATTCCGCATCCGGTGCAATCGGAGCGTAGGCCTCCGAGCTGTCTTCCGGGCGGAGATATTCTCGTGCCGGTAAAATCACGGCTTCGTCGACCTGACGGATCGATGTTTGTGTGGTGGCGTCGAACAGCCGGAGGGCTTCGATCGAATCCCCAAGGAACTCCACGCGGAGCGGATCGGAATACGCGGTCGAAAAAATATCCACCAGGCCGCCGCGAATGCTGAACTCGCCGGGGATCTCCACGACCGAGACGCGCCGGTAGCCGAGACGCAGGAGCTTGGCCAGCAGCGTGTCGCGTTCGACGGTCCCGTTGCGCTCCAGCTGGAGGGTGGCGTGAGTCCAAGTGTCTTTCGGCAAGAGGCGATGCATCAGGGCGGCGACCGACGTGACGAGGGTCGTATCCGGGCTGGATTGCAGGCGGTGGAGCGTCTGCATGCGGTGCGCAATCAGGCCGACATGGGGTGCCGTGGCCTCGTAGGGCAGCGTTTCCCATTGAGGAAAGAGCGTCAGCCGGTCGCCCGGGGCGCCGACAAGCTGATGGCAGAACTGCAGGTCGGCAAACAGGCGCTCGGCTGCTTCATTGTTGGCCGTGACGATGATCCAGGGGCGGTTCCGGTAAGAAGCCAGCGCGGGTGTGTGAGTCAGGTTCGTGAGCACGAACGCCGCGGTCGATCCGTGCAAACCCATGACGCAGAGCCGTGCCGAAGCCTGCTTGAGAGCAGACACGAGCGGGGCGATCCATTCATCTGCGGGAGACGGTGTGTGTGACACGGATTAGGCTGAGACCGAGCGAATACGGTGAATCAATGCCGTTGTGGAGAAACCGGGGACCAGAGGAATGGTTCGCACCAGGCCTCCGCGCGCTTCCACAACGTCCCGTCCGATGATGCGATCCAGAGACCAGTCACCGCCTTTGACCAGGACGTCGGGCTGAACGGCTGTAATGAGCGCCTTGGGATCGGGTTCGGAGAATACTACGACATAATCAACGCATCCTAAAGCCGCCACCACTTCCGCCCGCTGCGCTTCAGGGACGATCGGCCGGTCCGGCGCTTTGTCTAAACTACGGACGGACTCGTCGCTATTGACCCCCACCACCAGCAGATCTCCAAGGGCCTTGGCAGCCTGCAGATAGCGGGTATGGCCGATATGCATGAGATCGAAACAGCCGTTCGTAAAAACGATACGGGAACCTCCGGCTCGCAGGGGCTGGAGCTGCTCAACCAGTTGTTCTTTGGTCACTATCTTGGGCGGCATCGCCTGCATCATACCTGTCGCGTCGGCTGATGGGAAGCCACGCGTTGCGGCCCGACTATTTTGCCCGGTATTCCTTAAGTTCGCGAAAGAACGACCCGATACAGACCATAACCGGGAACAGGGGAGGTCTCTGCACCCTCGGTCGATCGCGTATTGCACGCAGAACCCTTCCGGGGTCGGCAGGGTGGAGTCTCTAGAGGCGGGGGATGTCAGGGAACGATCTCACATTATCGTCCGGTACCGGACGCAACGTCTTTACGCATCGCCATCAGTTCACCCTGATCGGGATCATTACGCTTGCCACGCTGATTGCGGCGGTCGTGGGGGTGACCTGGTTGGAGCAGCGAACGGTGGCGACGTCCGGAGAAACGGTTTCCATCATGGCGGCGGAAGTTGCCGACAAACTCGACATCTTACTGAACGAACGGATCGGCGACGCGCAGTTCCTCTCGGAGTCGCTGGCGATGAATGGAGGAACATCGGCAGCGCGGAGCCATATCCTGTCCACCTTTCATCAAGCCTATCCGCAATACCTCTGGATTGGGGTGACTGATTCAGAGGGGCGCATCACGGCGGCCACGATGCCTCAAGCCCGGCGACTTGATGTCCGCGCGACCGGTTGGTTTCAGGCGGTCCAGCAGGAGCACGCCGTGCTCTATATCGGGGATATCGCGCCCGACGAAGTCAGCCACGGCGCGGACACCGTCTCCTTCGCCGCTCCGATCGTGGACCATCGGGTTGATGTCGACCGCCATTCGGCTCGCGGGGTTGTGACGACCCGGGTGAGTGCCAAACAGTTGGAAAAACTGGTGACCGAGGCGATTCATCTGTTTCAACAGCGCACGTCGTTCTTCCACACGGTCGAGTATAAGGTGCTTCGAGAAGACGGCGCGGTGTTCATCGATTCGGATACTTCGCGCAAGGGCCGGTTGAACCTCGCTCAGGGAAACCTGCCTTCAGTCCGACTTGCCGCATCAGGAGAGTCGGGCTTCGTCGAAGAACAGCATCTAGTCCGTCAGGTGCCGGTCCTGACAGGCTATGCCCGCACGCGCGATCAGGGAGATGTGTCTGGACCGAAGTGGACTGTCCTCTTGCGGGTGGATCGGGCAGAGGTGGTGGAGCCGGTCCATCGCTTTCTCTGGACCGTGGGGGCCGCCGCCTTATTGATCGTGGGACCGCTCATCGGGTGGCTGGTCAAGGCAACGCGCCGTGCCCAGGTCGAGTGGCAGGATGCGCAGGACGAGCGGATGCACGCGCGCGCGAACGAGCACCGGCTGCAGACCATACTGGAAGTGGAACCGGAAGGTGTTTTGGTCACCGATACCGATCGCCGCGTGCTCCAAATCAATCCCGCCGGCTGCGCGCTCTTCGATGCCGGATTTCCTGAAGAAATTCTGGGGCGGGACATCGCGCAATGGGTGTACGAGGACGATCGTCGCGCCTATGAGGATGCCCATGCCGCCGCCCTCCAGGGACGGGGGGTCTTGACCAGCGGGCGGTTGCTGGGACTGTCGGGGCAGTCGCGCTGGTTTGAAATGACGTCGGTGCTGCTACCGGGGGATCACGGCACGCAACCCTCGGTGTTGAGTGTCACGCGGGACATCACCGATCAGAAACATGCCCAGCGCCGCCAGGCCCTGCAGCATGCGGTGGCGAAAGTTCTGGCCGAAGCCTCGACGGTTGACCAGGCGATTCCTGAGCTGTTGCGCGTCATCGGGGCAAGTCTGGAATGGCAGGTGGGCGCATTTTGGCGAGTCCAGGAGAAGACGCGGATCCTCCGGTGTACACAAACATGGGGAGCCCATCCGCATCCTGTGGCAGAGTTTCTGGAGGCCAGCCGCCGTGAGACGTTTTCATCCGACGCGGGATTTCCCGGCCGCTGCTGGGCGCGGGGCGAACCGCTGTGGGAGCCGGACGTCATGCGGGATCACGAATTCGTCCGAGCGGCTGCGGCGTCGTTGAATGGCTTGCACGCCGGCTGTGTGTTTCCCGTCTGGCTGCGGGCCAGCGTGTTCGGCATCATGGAGTTTTTCAGCCGGGAGGTTCATCCGCGCGACGCCGACCTCTTGCGGACGCTTGCGACGATCGGAAGCCAGATCGGGCTCTTCCTGGAGCGGGCGGAAGTCGAAGCGGCCTTGCGTGAAAATGAAAGCCGGACCCGCCTGATTATTGATACAGCGCTCGATGCTGTCGTGACGATGGATCGAGATGGGGCCATTACCGAATGGAATGCCCAGGCCGAGCTGCTCTTCGGGTGGCAAGCCCATGAAGCGATCGGAAAAGATCTCGCCGATACCATCATTCCAGCCGATCAGCGGGCGGCGCACCGTGAGGGGCTCGCCCGGTATCTCCACACAGGGCAGGCGAACATTCTCGGGAAGCTGGTGGAGTTTCAGGCCTGCCATCATGACGGGCGGGTGTTCCCGGTCGAAGCCTCCATCGCTCCCTTACGTCTGGATGAAACGGTGGTGTTCAGCGCGTTTATCCGGGATATCTCCCGGCGCAAGGAGTCGGAGCAGGCGTTGTCGTCCTATGCTCATCGGCTGGAGCAGAGTAACAGCGATCTCGATGAGGCGCTTGCCCAGGCGCGTGCCGCCACCGAAGCCAAGTCCGCGTTTCTGGCGACGATGAGTCACGAAATCCGGACGCCGATGAATGGCGTGATCGGCATGACGGGACTGCTGCTCGATACCGAGCTGACGGCGGAGCAACGGGAATATGGAGAAGCGGTCCGGAATTGCGGGGATCATCTATTGACGCTCATCAACGACATCCTGGACTTCTCGAAGATTGAAGCGGGCAAAATGAGCTTGGAGATTATCGACTTCGATCTGCGTCATGCCGTTGAAGATGCCTTGGATCTGTTCGGAGAGCGGGTGTCTACCAAGCATCTGAATCTCGCCTGCCTTTTCCACGCCGAGGTGCCGAGCGCGTTGCGCGGTGACCCTGGCCGCGTGCGCCAGGTGCTGACCAATCTTGTCGGGAATGCCATCAAGTTTACTGAGCAGGGAGACGTGGTAGTTCAGGTGCGGCTGGCCTCACAGCAGGACGGCATCGTCGTCCGGTTCGATGTCACCGACACCGGGATCGGCCTTTCCGAGGTGCAACAGGCCCGGTTGTTCCAAGCGTTCAGCCAGGCCGACGGCTCAACGACGAGAAAATACGGCGGGACCGGATTGGGACTGGCGATTTGTAAGCGTCTGGTGGAAATGATGGGCGGGGAGATCGGCGTGGCCAGCCAGCCGGGATCGGGCAGTACCTTCTGGTTTACGGCGCGATTTGAACCGCAATCCGCACCGGTTGATGCGGCTGTACCGGAAGCACTCACGGTTCGGGGGAAACGCGTGTTGATCGTCGATGACAAGCCGATCAACTGCCGGATCCTCGACCTGCTGATGAAGAAATGGGGAGTCGTGTCCACGGTGGTCAGTGACCACTCGGCCGTTGTCCCTCATCTTCAGGAGCAGGCTCGCAAGGGAATCGACTATGACGTCGCCATCATTGATGCCGATTTGGCGAAGTCTGACGGACTTCAGCTTGCACAGGCCGTGGTCGCGACAGGGGTGCCGCCGCTGCGCGTCATTCTGCTGACGTCAGTCGGGAGGCGGGGAGATGCGAAAGCGGCCAAAGCTCTGGGGATCTCGGCGTATCTCACCAAACCACTCAGGGAAAGCCAGCTCGTGCGCTGTCTGGCGATGGTGTTGGAACAGGCGTCTGCCTCACCCGCCGGGGGGCCGGCACAGCCCGGACCGGAGTTGGTGACCCGCCACACGCTTGCCGAGGCCGCCACATCGGCTGGGATGAAGATTTTGCTCGCCGAAGACAACATCATCAATCAGAAGGTGGCCGTCCGGATGTTTGAGCGACTGGGGCATCGGGTCGATGTCGTGGCGAACGGGCTTGAGGCCGTCGAAGCTCTCTCTCGCATCGCGTACGACCTGGTGTTCATGGATTGCCAGATGCCGGAGATGGACGGATTTGAAGCCACCCGCGAGATCCGGGAGCGCGAGCAGTCAGGAAGAGGTTCAGGGCTTCATCCCGTCCCGATCACTCACCGCCGGACTCCCATCATTGCCATGACAGCCAATGCCATGCAGGGGGACCGTGAAGCCTGTCTGCAGGCCGGCATGGATGACTATGTCTCCAAGCCGGTGACCAGCGACGCATTAGCCGTGGTGTTTGAGCGTTGGCGTCCGCAAACCGTTCAGCCGGCAGTGTCCGCAGCTGCGAAGATCGACGGTCCCACGATTGATCCGCTGGTATTCGACGGGCTCCGCGTGTTGAGCGACGAGGACGATCCCGGGTTCTTGTCCAGGATCATCGGTCATTTCCTGGCAGATACGCCCACTCGACTGACTGCGCTGGGGACGGCCTGTCGAAAAGGGCGGGCGGAAGATGTCCAGCGCATTGCGCATAGTCTCAAGGGGAGCGCCTCGAACCTCGGAGCCCTGGGCCTGGCTAGGGTGTGCGACCAGGTGTCGGCCGCGGCCGAGCGGGGGCTTGATGCCGTGCCGGGCCTCTTGGCGGATTTGGAATTGGAGTTTCAACGAGTGCGTGCACAGCTCAAGCAGGATCTCAAAGAGGCGGCCTGATGTCGTGTCGTCGAAAGATGCGGGCGATGGTTTCAAAGGGACCGTTTGCCATTGTGGCCGTCGTGCTGGGCGCGGCCTTGCTCGGTGCTGTGAGCTTGTGGTTGGTGGAGCGGGAGCTCATTGCACGGACGGGAGTCGGCTTGGCGCTCGGGGCGGCTGAGGTTGCGGGGAAGCTGGATGTGATGCTCCAAGAGCGGGATGGAGATATCCAAGTCCTCGCAGCAGCTCCCCAGGTGCGGGGCGCCGATCCCGCGGCGATTCGTGCCCACTTGGAAGCGGTTCAACGGGCCTACCCGGTCTATTCGCGGCTGGCGGTGGTGGATCGGGCGGGACGTGTTGTGGCCTCCACCGACGAAGGATTGATCGGTCTGGACCTGCATCAGGCCTCGTGGTTCCAGTCGGTATGGCATGCGCCGCGTGTGTATGCGGAGACTGTCAGCGACTCTGGTCGAAAAGGAGGAACATTGGTGGCGGTGGTGTTCTCGGCTCCGATCAGGGGAGCGGACGGCGCATTCCTCGGCGCCGTCATGACCGAAGTCGACCGCGCCCTCTGGTATCGGCTCGTGGAGGATACCGTCAACCAATTTTCCATACAGGCACAAAACTTCGGGAGAGTGTCCTACCAAGTATTGAACCGCGAGGGCACTCCCTTGCTGACGTCGGAACAGGGCGATGGAGGAGGAAATCTCTGGACGGACGGCCTGCCGTCGGCGCTCAAGGTGGCCATGGGTCGGTCCGGTTATGTCGAAGAAGAGCATCCGATCAGAAAGGTTCCAATCATTAGCGGCTATGCGCGAATGAGCGGCGTCCGATCCATCACCGCCTTGCAATGGGGGTTGCTGGTGCGAGCCGATCATGCGGATCTGCTGGCCGGTGTTCGAAGCCTGCTGGTGAAAATCGGGTTGTGGGGGGCGGCGGGTTTTCTTCTTATGCTTCTCGCGATCTTCTGGGCCGGTGCCGGTCAGCGGAAGGAACACGAGCGATCGATGCAAGCGGAACGGTCTCTTCGGGAAAGCGAGATGCGGGCCAGAAACGTCATCGAGAGCGCGTTGGATGCTGTGGTCATGATGGATCGGGAGGGACGCATCATCGAATGGAACCGGCCTGCCGAACTGATCTTCGGCTGGTCTCGTCAGGAGGCCCTGGGCCGCAACCTTGGGGAGACGATCGTTCCGCCGGCTCTGCGCGAAGCCCACGCCAAGGGTGTCAAACATTACCTGGCAACCGGCGAGGGGCCGGTCTTGAATAAGCGGATCGAAATCACCGGATTACGGAAAAACGGTGTGGAGTTTCCGGTGGAATTGACGATCATTCCGATCAAGCTCGAAGGAACCACGATTTTCAGTGCGTTTCTCCGCGACATCACCGAGCGCAAGGCGATGGTCAAACAACTGGAGGAAGGGGCCGTCTATTTCCGTATGTTGTCCGAACTGTTGCCGTTGAGTCTCTTCGAACTGGATGCGCAAGGCCGGTGCCTGTATCGCAATCGGGCGTTGCAACGGTTGCTCGGTGAACAGCACGAGGGCAGCCTGATTACCGCGGACGGATCGGTGGTCGCTTCTTCATGGATGGAGTGGGTGTTCGATGATGACCGGAAGTCCGTCACTGAAGCCTGGACCTGTATGTTGAAGACGATGGTGCCGATCAATCTTGAAAGCCGTCTGGCCCAGGCCGGACCGGAACCCTGTTGGGTGCAGCTGTCGATCTGGCCGCTCGCGACCGATAGTGGTCTGCGCTACTTGGGCGTGATGGAAGATATTACGGTGCGAAAAAAGACCATTGCCCATACGATGCAGTTGATGCACCACGGCCGGTTTGAATTGAGGACTCCGGATGAGGCTAGACATCTTGCAGAGTTGCTGGCCTATGCCTTCCCGGATCCCTCGCGGACGCAACTGGGATTGACGGAACTCTTCGTGAACGGAGTTGAGCACGGGAATCTGAACCTGTCCTATGCGGAGAAGTCGGCGTTGCTCAACACCGGCATGCTGGATGACGAGATCGCGCGCCGCCTGGCGTTGTCCGACTATGCGCCGAGGCGGGTGCGGGTCTCACTGGACCGGACCGAGACGGCCTTGCGGATGTCCATCGCCGACGACGGGGAGGGATTCGATTGGAGTCAGTATCTCGATCTCGATAGAGCCCGGTCTATTGACGGGCACGGACGCGGTATCGCGATGGCCAAAGCCATCAGCTTTGATAAGCTGGATTTTCGTGGGTGCGGCAATCAGGTAGAGGTCTTGGTCTCACTGAAAGAGATCGATGCCGACGCGTGGCTGGAAGAGAAACGCAAGGTCGCTTAGCGGCTGGAGAAAAGCGCGCGAATCGACGCCCCCCAGCCGAGTGAGAGTTGCCCGGCCTCGGACGGCCGGGGCGTCGGTGGCGGCGAAATGATAGAGGGGGCCAGCGGCGCGGCCACCGCCCCACGATGTACCATCGGCAATTCCTGCAACGCTCCCCGGCAGGTTCCGCAGAGATGTCGTCGCGGTTGAATGGTCTTGCGTTGACGGCGATACACCTTTCCACAGTCTGTACAGCGCCACGCAAACTGAGCGAGTGCCAGCACTTCTTTGTGAAGCGAGTGGTAGATCGTAATTGCGACCAGCCCGCTCCGGTTCATCTCCGTCATCTTCCGCACAAAATCAGGGCCGTGGTTCGGCTTCCGCTTCAGGATGTCGAACTGCCATTGATGAATCATTTCATGGGCCAGGGTGTTCAGCAGTTCCTGCTCGGCGTAGGGGGTTCGTTCGGTCAGGCGCAGCATCAATGGCTCGGAGAGGCGGATCTCCCGTTTGGTCCGATTCTGCGCCGATTCGTCGAACGGCCGCGGGCGAGGGCCTCCGCGGCTGACGAACATTCCCACGGACGATGTCAGGCGGCGGCTCCAGGCAATGGAAATTACGGGCAGGATCCCGCCAAAGTAACGCTCGTTCAGGATGCGCCACTCTGTCTGTAATTGTTCGATGGAGGGATTCATAGTTACCGGCTCCGTCTTTCCGGGAGCACACAGCTGCCGGGCGATGGCCGATGCTAGCGGATCTGCTCGAGTACGGCCGCGGCTAAGAGTGGCAGCATAATCTCATGATGCCCGGTCAGGGCATAGCCCTTGCCGCCTTTTTGAGTCGGGCGTTTCACCACATTCGTCAGGGGCCGATAGTGCGAGAGGAAATCCATATTCACCGTAGTGATCTTGGTGAGCGGATGGCCGAGATTGCGCCCGAGCGACACCGTTTTCAAAAACACTTCCGGCAGGATGACGGCCGACCCCACATTCAGATAGACCCCGCCTTCCATGCCGGCGACCACCGCGGCGAGCCGGCGAAAATCTAATAAGGACGTGGCTCCGATGGCGGCGCCATCTGCAGCGGGGTGCATGTGGATGATATCCGTCCCGATTGCGACGTGTACGGTAACGGGAATGCCGAGCTTTGCGCCGGCGGCGAGAATGCTCGTCGCGCGGTTGGGAAACTGGCCTTGATAGCGATTGATGTAGTGTCCGACGGCTTCCCCGAGTCCCTGGCCGTGTTGTGCGCCGAGCGTGATGGCTTCGTTCAAGATGCGGCCGGTGTCTTCGGCCATGCCGAAGCGGCCTTCGTCGATCTCGGCGTCCACTTCTTCCGATGTGTGCCCCATGAGCGCCAGCTCGAAATCGTGGATGATGCCGGCTCCGTTCATGGCCACGGCCGTGACGATGCCGCGCTCCATGAGATCGACGAGGAGCGGGGCGAGGCCCACTTTGATCACATGGGCGCCGATACCGACGATGACCGGACGATGCTGGCGGTGGGCTGTCGCAATTGCAGTAGCCACGGCTCGCAATGTCTTCACCGCGAGCAGATCGGGCAGTGATGCGAAAAATTGTTCGAACGATCCTCCGCTGGTCCACGGCCGGGCGAAGTCGGACACCCGCACTTTACTGTGACGCTTTTTCAGCGGATAGGTCGTCAGATCCGAGACATCGATCGGAGGAATCAACGGCCGCGCGGGACGTTGCGGGGGAGTCCGGTTAGGACGCGGTGCCAAGGAGTGTTTCCTCTACGAGTTCGCACAGGACATGACCGAGCGTGATATGGCTTTCCTGGATGCGCGCCGTCACCGTCGAAGGGACGACGAAGGGATGATCGACGAGGCCGGCGAGTGTGCCGCCGGTGCCGCCGGTCCAGGCGATGGTGATCATGCCACATTCGCGGGCGGCTGCGACGCCTTTCAACACGTTCGGCGAATTGCCGCTGGTGCTGATGGCGATGGCGATGTCGCCTTTCTGGCCATGGGCGCGGACCTGCCTGGCGAAGAGTTCGTCGAAGCCATAGTCGTTGGCGATGCAGGTGATGGCGGCGATGTCAGTGGCGAGGGCGATGGCCGGCAGCGGCTTGCGCTCGCGTTTGTAGCGGCCGACGAATTCCGCTGCGATATGCGCGGCGTCTGTGGCGCTGCCGCCGTTGCCGAACAGCAGGACTTTGCGTCCTTCGCGAAAGGCAGTAACCATTAATGCAGCGACCTGAGCGATGCGGTCGGCGTGGTCGTGCGCAAACTGCTGCTTCACGGTCGCGCTGTCGGAAAAGGCCTTGAGGATAAAATCCTTCATCAGTCGGCGATTCTAGGCAAGCGCGGTGAGACTGTCAAACGCGGCGGCTGTGACGCTACGCTTTCGGTGGCGGGGTCGGCGAGCCCTGCTTGATGGCGCTCATCGCCAGTGCGATCATGGAGCCCACGTCGGAGACGGTTGCCGGGAGAATGAGCGTATTGTTGGTCCTGGCCAACTCGCCGAATTTCGAGATGTATTGTTCCGCCACACGCAGCTGGACCGCTTCCTGTCCGCCGGGCACTTGAATGGTTTCGGCAACTTTCCGGAGTCCTTCGGCGGTCGCTTGGGCGATTGCGAGAATGGCCGAGGCGGCGCCTTCGGCTTCATTGATCTGCTGCTGTTTTTTCGCTTCCGAGGCCTTGATCACTTGCTGCTTCTCACCCTCGGCCTGGTTGATCGCGGCGTCGCGTTCGCCTTCCGATGTGAGAATCACGGCGCGCTTTTCCCGCTCCGCCCGCATCTGCTTTTCCATCGCATTGAGCACATCTTTCGGCGGCGTGATGTTCTTGATCTCATAGCGCAGGACCTTGACGCCCCAGGGGTCCGAGGCTTTGTCGAGCTCGTTCACGACTTGGATATTGATGTTGGTCCGTTCTTCGAACGTGCGGTCGAGTTCGATCTTCCCGATCTCGCTTCGCAGGGTGGTTTGGGCCAGCTGGATCAAGGCGAAGCCGTAGTCGCTGATGCCATAGGAGGCGCGCTGCGGATGCAACACTTTGAGATACAGGATGCCGTCCACCGAGACCTGCACGTTGTCGCGGGTGATACAGACCTGCTCGGGGATATCGATCGCGGTTTCTTTGAGCGAGTGTTTGTAACGGATGTTGTCGATGAAGGGGAGCAGGATGTGGAAGCCGGCGTCCAAGGTGGCCGAATACTTTCCCAGCCGCTCCACGACATAGGCGCTTTGTTGCGGGACGACGACCGCCGTCTTCGCGAAGACATAGAGGACGAACAGGGCCAATAACAGTGTGACCAGAAATCCGCCGCTCATACCACCATCCATTATATCGTCTCCACGTAAGAGGTTTCCGCTATTCGCCGGCGATCAGCAACGTCAGGCCGTCCATGCCGGTGACTTTGCTCCGTTGTCCTTTATTCAAGGGAGTGGGGCCGGCATTTCTGGCCGACCAGGTGGTGCCTCTGAGCTCGACTTTTCCGAAAGCGCCGGCTGCCAGCGTGTCTACGGGAATGGCGACTTCACCTACCATCGAATCGACGTCGGGATGTTTCACTTCTGAGGCATTCATGCGCGCCAACAGAGGGCCGCGAAACAACAGCAATGACGCGATGGCGATGCCGGAGAAAAGCAGCCATTGTGTGGACTCTCCCGGGACGAGTTCCATCCACGCGATGGCTCCGACCACCAGGGCGGCAAGGCCGAAGAAGAGAAGATAGAACCCGCCGGGGGTCATCATCTCGGCGCCCGACAGGAGCAACCCGAGTAAGAGCCAGTACCACCAGGTCATTGTAGAACCTCGCCTTGTGTGGTGAGCGAGCACAGAGGCATGGATAATGAAGGAAAGTCTAAGCCGCTTTCCGGAGACCGTCAAGCAGAACGCACATTGCCCGGCCGAGAATTGATCACCTCTCTGGCCGATGCTATAGTCCGCGCGCAATGGCTCACGAACAACCCACGAAGGTGTTGCTGGTCGCCTTCACCGACGATGCGGCGGCGGCGGTCTATGTCATCAATCGGCTCCAGCCGGAGGCGCTGTGCTTCGTGTTGCCGGAATCCGCAAAGACATTGGTGGAATCGGCCGTTCAACCGAACATTGAGCACATGCCCAGGCGGTGGGATTGGGTCGTACTGGCCGATATGATCGATGTGGCAGCCTGCCACCACGTGCTGGCTGGTGCGCTGCCGGACTTGCTGAAGATGTGGGATGTCCACTCAGGCGATCTGGTGCTCGATCTTACCGGCGCCACTCCGGCCATGGCCGGGGCGCTGACGCTGGTGACGCTCCCGATCAGTTCACGAACGGTGGCGCTGCTGCCGTGGAGTGAGGGGGAAGAGGGTGAACCGATTTCATTCAATGGCCGGTCGGTGCGCTGGGCACAGGGCAATCTTTGGGACGATGTGGCGCTGGTCTCACGTCATGAGGCCGCCGAGCTGTTCAATCGAGGAATGTATCAGGCCTCGGCCAGACTGTTTCGCGAGATTGAGGCCAGGGTGAGCGGCGGGCAGAAACCGACCTATCGCGCCTTTGCCGATCTTGCCGAGGGCTATGCATTCTGGGAGCGATTCCACTATCGGCAGGCTTGGGACAAATTGAAGACCGCCACGAAGGCATTAGAAATGGCCTCCCTCTGGGGCGGCCCGCCGGGATTGAAAGCCGTCCTGCCGGGGATCAAAGCCAACGCCGGCTTCCTCGAACGCCTCGTGCTCGATCCCGCTGCGGTCAAGGATTCGCTGAACCTCGATCTGCTTGCTCACGTGAGTCGTCGCCTCCATGTGGTTCATGATCCTGAAGCGGCGATGATCGCTCTGTTGCGCGCGCTCGAATCGTTCGCTCAGCGGCAGCTGTTCAAACAGCACAAGGTCAAAACCTGGGATGTGCTGCCGGAGCAGCTTCCGCAGGCACTTCAGGAAGCTTGCCGGACGTCCTGGTTGGACGATGTCGACGGCAAGTACAAAATGTCGTTGCAGAGTCAGTTCCGAGCCCTCGCGGAACTGGGCGATCCACTGGGGCACGCATTTGTGCGCGACTGGCCGACCATGAAACCGCTGCTCGACGCCGCCAATCATGGCGTGCTCGGCCACGGTTTTGAGCCGGTCAAGGCCGAACGGGTGCAACAGTTATACGACATCGTCTTGAAGTTGACCGGGGTAACAGAGTCATCGTTGCCGAAGCTCCCCACGCTCGCGCTCTAACCTACATGGAAGTCAAAATATACTATGAAGATACGGACTGCGGTGGAGTGGTGTACTACGCGAACTACCTCAAATACTTTGAACGGGCGCGGACGCACTATCTTGAAGAGCGGGGGCTGTCGGTGTCCGGTCTGATGAATCAAGGGACGGTGTTTGTGGTCGTGCGTGCGGAACTGGACTATCGGTCTCCCGCGCGGTACGGCGACACGCTTCTCGTCGATACCATCGTTTCAGATCTGAGTGCAGCTTCTATGACCTTCGCGCATGTGGTGAAAGAAAAGGCGAGCGGGCGCGTGATCGTGGAAGGCTCTGCTCGACTGGCCTCGACAGATGGAAACGGCAAGGTAAAACGTCTCGACAAGGCGGTCCTAGCCGTACTACAGTCCGAAGCCGATAAGGAGTCATTGAATGGATAAGCTCGGAACCTGGCTCGCCGTCACCGGCGTCGCCATCGGATTTATCGTCCTCGGCTGGCTGCTGTTTTCAGAGAATCCGTCGGATAAGACTAAAAAGAAGCCGTAACTCAGCGGCGCCGCGCACTTCTTCGTCCAGCACTTTCCGCCTCACGATTCACGGGTCTGTCTTCCGTAGCAAGAGAAGCACGTTGCTGAGATTCCTGAGGCTATTTGTCCCGGCTCTGTGATGGTCTTAATTCATGCGTGAGCAAGCGGATTTCAGGATACTGTTCGGCGAGATAGCGAAGGAGTGTATGAATGAAGAGGATGATTCCCGCCATCTCGAGACTTTCTTCGAGATGGGCGAACAGTTGATAAGTCAGATTTTCCCCGCCATGCAATTCGGCCTGTCGCCCGCCAAGCATTTCGATGCCAATGGCCCCGCCAAGATAGAGCGAACCGGCGCTGATGAAGGACCACCGTGTGGATGAGGGAAGGCGGGAAAGGAATCCCAGGAACAGCAATCCCAGGAGCGCCACACCTGCCATCGCAGGAATGATCCAGGCAAAATAGAAAATCCCCAGGTCGCCGTGCCCCAGCAGGCCGCGTACCGGATCAATCAGCCGTTCATGAAGTGACCAGCCCTCATCAGTTGCCAAATAGAAAAATCCTCCGGCAAGGATCATCCACTTTGAGACATCAGAGTCGTGCCGCTGCCGTTTCAGCAGGGCAATCAGGACCAGCAGGGAGCCTGAGCAGAGCAGGAGAGTTACGGAAAACAGGGTGGAGATGTTCTGTTCGAGATCGACGTGGAAGAGTTGTTCTGTTATGGGGAGCAGCCCGTACACATAGTTATGGCCTAGTCCATATCGGAGGAATTGGCTTGTGAGGCTCAATAGCACCAAGCTGGAAGCCACGCCTGCGAGGATGAACGTGATGCGGCTCGGCTGTAGGCGGATCGATGCTGGTATCGTGCTGTTTGAAGGATTCTGATGGTCCATCGTGGCCTAGGAAACGGTTTCACGGATCTCCGTGGGTGGAGAATCAGTGCAAGCTCAGACCGAGAAAGCGCTTGAAGGCGAATGTCGCGGTTGAAGCGTAATAAGTCAAGTATTGGAGCGATTCGTGCTGGCGAGATAATGACGGATGAGTTCGGTCCAGTGAGGCTTCGAGAAATGAAGCGGGACGACAGCCATCGCAATATCTGGATGCAGAATGATCGCCTGCCCTATTCACACCGCAGTCTCATTCGGTGCCTCCAGCCCTCCCATACTGCGGTGTTCTTGTCCTTGCTGTGAAGCTAGCCTGTCTTTGCGAACCCTTCCTGTTTCAGCACCTCCGCCACATTTCTCCCATTCACAAATACATCGGCGACGGTGCGGCCGTAGACATCCTGTCCGTGGGGCACAATACGGATGGGGCCTTCTTTGAGGAGTTGCTCCAGCCGCTGTTGGGCTTCTTGTCCACGAGGTTCGTTGAGTTCCGGTGTGTCGATGCCGCGGAGTCTGATACGTTCCGATCCCATGCGCAGCGTATCGCCGTCGATGGTGTGGATCGGTTGGCTGGTAGGGATTCTTCTCCCGGAGATCCGACCTAAGGCCGAGGACTGCGCCTGTTTCTGGTACGGCGTGATTTTGTATCGGCCTTTGGGTAATCGATGAGGTCGGCTCCCTGACGGGTGGTGCTGGCGATGCGGTTGCAGCGTCGATGGAGGAGGTGATTCACTGACTGAGGGCGACCAACAGAGGTCACAGTTTTTCTGGACGGTTGATTCTGCACCGGCCGCAGTGAGTCGGGAGGCCTGGGCCGAGTTTAACCAGAAGGTTGCCGCAATGAGAAAACAGAGCGTCATGCTGGATGTTTGTGTGAGCCGCATGTCTCAGTGCTAAGCATGGCGCATGCCATGAGCCGCTCGGTTGACAACGATCAAAACGGCGTGCTGGAATGCCGGTGTTTCACGAACCACGAATCACGGAGGTTTTACGATGGATATGATGGGACGGGTGGGGTTGATCGAGGTGCCGATCTTGATCGCCCCGGATCAAAAAGTATGGATGGATCGCATGATCAAGGAAGGGAAGATTGCGATTCCGCCTGGTGGGACACTCGAAAAAGGCTCACTCTATTCGATGTTTATCCGGATGCTCCTGCACAACGCAATGGAAGAGCAAAAGCGGCAGGAAGTATTAGACATGGAGGACGAGGACGACGAATAGGCGGGTCGATGAAAACAATCGCCGGCGGCGTTCTCGCGTCGCTCAAGACTTCAACGTACTAGGAAGTACGCCTCAGTCTTTCGCTCGCTGCGGCCTTGCCGGAGGATCGTTTTGATCAACCCGCAAGGCCGTAGCTGTATCGAAGCGGTTAGGTTCGTATCCCGCGAGATACGAGAGATATTTCACGAATGACGGACTAGAGGCTCTTGAAGGCGGAATGTGCCGCGCGGATGGTCTTGTCGATATCTTGGGTCGTGTGGACCGTGGAGAGAAACGAGGCTTCGAATTGTGACGGAGCGAGATAGATGCCCTGGTCCAGCATCTTGTGAAAGTACTTTCCATAGCGCGCCGTATCCGCCTGCTTCACGGTATTCCAATCACTGACAGGCATGGAAGTAAAGAATGCTGTGAGCATAGAGCCCACGCGGGTTTGGACCAGCGGAATTCCCGCTTTCTTGGCCGCTTCCCCGATGCCTTTTGACAGGGCCGCAGATTGCGATTCGAGCTTCTTGTAGACGCCTTTTTTCTTCAGCTGCTTCAGCGTTTCGATTCCCGCCGAGACGGCCAACGGATTGCCTGAGAGCGTGCCTGCCTGGTAGACCGGTCCTGACGGGGCGATCAGATCCATGATCTCTGTCCGTCCGCCGTAGGCGCCGACCGGCAGCCCTCCGCCGATGATTTTCCCGAGTATGGTGAGATCCGGCGTGATGCCATAGAGCGCCTGCGCGCCTCCGTAGTTCACCCGAAATCCGGAAATCACTTCGTCAAACACGAGAAGGATGTCATTCTCTGCCGTCAACCGGCGGAGAGCGGAGAGAAATTCAGGGGCCGGGGGAACGACGCCCATGTTGCCCGCGATCGGTTCCAGAATAATGCAGGCCAGGTCCTTGCGATGTTCGGCCACCATTCGCCGCACGGCATCGATGTCGTTGTAGGGAGCCGTGAGGGTGTGTTTGGCAAAGTCAGCCGGCACTCCGGGTGAATCGGGAATGCCCAATGTCGCCAGACCCGAACCGGCTTTGGCGAGCAGGTAGTCGCTGTGCCCGTGGTAGCAGCCTTCGAATTTCAGGATGCTGTCCCGCTTGGTGAAGCCGCGGGCGACGCGAATGGCACTCATCACGGCTTCGGTTCCTGAACTGACCAGACGCACTTTCTCCATGGAGGGAAACGCGTCGCGGATCATGCGGGCGAGCGTGACTTCCAATTCCGTGGGTGCACCGTAACTGGTGCCGTTGTCGGCGGCTTTCTTGATCGCTCGGATGACCGCCGGGGCGGCGTGTCCCAGGATCATGGGGCCCCAGGAGAGGACATAGTCGAGATAGGTGTTACCATCGACGTCGTAGAGTTTGGCTCCCTTGGCGCGCTTGATGAACCGGGGCTGCCCCCCGACGGAGCGGAATGCTCGGACGGGGCTATTGACCCCACCGGGAATGAGCTGTTGCGCTGCGGCAAAGAGTTGAGCTGAGCGAGTGGTTTTCATGACGGGGGCGCACCCTAGCATGCTGCTCTGTACCGGTCAAGAAAGCCCTCCTGGATGAGCATAGTTGCCGTTCATCGCTTCATCTAGGGACAAAAAGTGTCTCATGAGATACGGCTCTATCACTTTAGATACGATCGGCCCCAGTGGGTCATAGCCAGGGTGGGGCGAATCATTGGGAAATTCAGTGGGTAACGGCACGGGACATTCCGGTCCAACTTTTGCTGCTTTTTGAGTAACGGAGTGTCAGTGTAATGAGGAGTGACTATGACGGTGGTGTGTTCGTGGTGCCGGCATGAAGGATTAGCCGGAGTTTTTGGAGAAAAAGCTCCCTTTGAGGATCGGCGGGAGACCCATGGAATCTGTCCGTCACACCGGATCCAGGTTCGTGACGGGTGGACGGAAGCAGGATTTGCTCGTGGCAACAGCACTCAGGGTGCAACCACTCCAGAAGTCGGCGGGTATGTCGTGCGTTCCGCAGCCCACCTCTGGGGCGGACTGCGGAATCTCTCGCGGAAAGCCGGGTTGTAGTTTCCCCCAGCCGTACGTTGTCTACTTTTCCTGAAACATCTTCAGCAGTTGCTCAAGCCCGCCGGCTTCAATCTTTCCGGTCGGCGTCAGCTTGTCGACGAGATCCGGTAACAGGCCGGCGAGTTGCGTACCGGCAACTTCGGTCGAGATTCCGGCCTTGGTCGCCAGCTGGCTGAGAAGATCTCCGCCGAGGCCCTGTTGAATCTGCTGAGGGGTCACAGGCAGGTTCTTGCCGGTGCCTACCCAGGAGTTCACGATGTCGCCCAGGCCGTTCTTTTGGAAGGTTTGGACCAGTCCTGCAAGCCCTCCGACTGAACTGTTCTGGCCGAGCAAGCCGGTCAATGCTTGCAGCAAAGGATTTTGGTTGCTGTTTCCGCCGAGCATGCCGCCGACCGCTTGTCCTAATTGATCCATGAGACTCATTGCGGTGTCCTCCCATTCTTTGCGGGACGAGACGATCGCCCTTTCGTCGGGGGTGGGAGATCCGGCATCGGTGCCGGATCGATCCCCCAATGTTTTCTCTTAGGTGCTTCCTGATCTGATACCGCAAAGAGAGCATGAAAGGCAATCGCCTTGGGCCCCCCGCCCGCCTGGCCTTTGCTCCAGGCTTCCCCGGCATCGCTCAGAATCTCGAGCAGCGTTTCGTATTCGTCCTCGTCGTCGGCCAAGACGGCTTGCGCATCGGTGAGGAGCAGAATATAGCCTTTGGCCGGCAGCCATTCCAAATCCGCGAGACATTCTTCCATTGCGTCCCAGTTGTGACCGAAATAGTCGGGGAAGCCCAAGGCGTGGGCGAATTCGGTGAACAGGCCGGCTGGGGTCGTGCATTTTTTGCCGTGGATCACGCGCAGCGCGAATCCGGCCTGGACTTTGACCAAAGCGGCCGCCGTTGTGCCGGCCGGGAGGACAAGCAAGGACGACCAGGGGGCTTTTGGCGTCTGGAGGTAACTCATCAAGGTGCGTGGTGGTGTCATGGAATGATCAGTGTCCTAGTTGAGAGGAGTGAAGGTTCGGTAATGATCGCCGGTATAGTACGCTTTGCCGGTATGTTGTTCGATCACCAGCCGCTCCGCATCACGCGCACGACCCCGAATCTTGGGATTCACGTCATACTCGCGATAACGGCCGCGCGGCAACCGGCGCTCTCGATTCTGAAACTCCCGCCCGCCGATGTACCCGGGTAGTGGGGCTCCGTCCCGTTCCTGCAAACGCTTGAGCAGGTCCTGGGCTTTGAGGGGCGCTATCGAGACGGTGTCGTGATCCTGCGTCACCGCTGGCGGTGATTGAATGAGAGGCTCTGCCAGGCTGGTTCCCGCGCTCAGCCAGGCACAGACCAACAGTCCAAGCAGGAAGGCGGTCACAAGGGACTGTGAGAAACGCCGGATCCGGGGGAAAGGCATTACGAGAGTCCTGTTCGTCTGCCGCAACGACAAATCGACGGTAGCATGCGCATTTTTGGAGGTCAAACCTTCTTCAGCGAGAGAGGTGTGATCGCTTTGCGGTCACTCCGTGCGTAGGATAGAATATGAGCGGATTGTTCAGAGTATGAATCCGGGACGGGTTGTCATCCGATCACGAGATCAAATCAGAAAGATCCGACTCCATCGTGAGGCCCATGAGGGACGCATGACGAGCGCCATGCGAGGAGCGAACATTGTGTTGAAACCGCGCGCCATCCGAGAGGAGCGCCCGCTCATGCGACGAGTATCCGCACTCATTGCTCTGCTTGCCCTGCTGTGCAGTCCCGTGCCGGCGCTCGCCCAGAGCGGATCGCTCGATCAATCTCCGACCGCCGTCGTCAAACGATATGTAGGGCTCGACAAGAAGGGCGCCCGCATGGACGCCATGTCGTTCGAGACGCTGGTGCCCTACATCGACTGGAAAGAGGAGCCGCTCTGGGGTCGTATCGTGGTGATTCAAGACGTCACGGTGCCGGAGGATTACCGGAAATGGGAGGTGGTGAACCAGCTCGAAGTAGTAATTCCGGTCACCTTTACGGTTTTTGGCTCAGTGTATTTGGAAGCGGCGGCGTTTGTGCCTGAGGCGATCACCGAGGAAGTCCGGTTTCGCGTGAAGGCCGTTCGAGGCAAATGGCGGATCGTGGAGCCGGTGATTCCCCCGCATATCGGGTTGAAGCGGATGATCGATCTGGTGCGCGAAGCGGAGGTCAAAGAAACCGATGCCGAGAAGCACGGCATTCTGGCGGCCCTGGGAGAGACATTGCGAAAGGTCAAACCATGACGAAGACCCCGGTTGATTTGTTGATTTTTGATTTGGACGGCACGTTGATCGAGTCGAAGTGGGACATCGCCCATTCGGTCAATCTCACACTGGTCGAATTGGGGCTGCCGGAACGTCCGCTTGAAGAAATTTTCGGATTCGTCGGCGACGGGGTCAAGAAGCTCCTCCGGCTAGCCGTCGGTGAGAGCAATCGGGTGAGCTTTGACGAGGCCCTCACCGTTTTTCGCGGCCACTATCTCGAACATTGTCTGGACCGCACGGTCTTCTTTCCCGGGATCGAGCCGATGTTGCAGCATTTTTCTGGCAAGCACAAAGCCGTGGCGACGAATAAATCGATCGAATACACGCGCGTCATTCTCAACGGGTTGGGCGCGGGGCATTTTCCCTGGGTCGTCGGGGGAGACAACGGGTTTGGCCTGAAACCGGATCCTGGTATGCTGTTGCATCTGCTAGAGCAGGTGCAGGTCCCCAAGGAGCGCGCCATTTTGGTAGGCGACAGCACCAACGACATCAACGGCGGACACAACGCCGGCATTCGGGTCTGCGCCGTCGGCTACGGGATGGGGAATCGGGAGAAGATGGCGGCCTGTCAGCCTGATTGGTTCATCGAACGACCGGAACAACTGATGGAGATATTTTCATGAAGACACGGTCAAGCTTGAGGCTGAGGTTCAGATTGAAAGAGAATGGGAGAGAAACGCGATGGTGGAGGCCGGCATTCTGCATTGCTGTCATCCTCGGCTTTAGCCTGAACCTCGACCTGGTGTTCGCCGAGGGCCCGAGTCTTGCCGACCGGGTGATCGAACACAAACTGGCGAACGGTCTGACCGTCCTGATGGTCGAGCGCCATCAAACGCCAGTGGTCTCGATCAACATTACATTCGGGGTGGGCGGGGTGAATGAGCAGGTCGGTCAGACCGGCTTGGCCCACCTGTATGAGCACATGGCGTTCAAAGGCACGCGGACCGTCGGGACGAAGGATTTTGACAAAGAGAAACTGACGCTCGACGAGCTGTCCCGCGTGGGAACTCTCCTCGATCAGCGGCAGCGCGAGTTGGCCAAGAAAAGCTCTGCGGTGACGCCGGATGAGCAGGCCGCGCTTGACGCCTTGCAGAAGCAGGTCACGGACCTGCAAGCGCAAGCGGGCCAGTATGTGGTCGGCAACGAGATGGCCTTGCTCTATCAGCGCCACGGTGGTGTGGGGCTCAACGCCTCCACCGGAAAAGATCTCACCCGCTATACGATCAACCTCCCGGCCAACCGGTTGCCGGTCTGGGCGGCGATCGAGGCAGACCGGATGGCGAATCCGGTCCTCCGCGAATTCTACAAAGAGCGCGGCGTGGTGATGGAAGAACGCCGCCTGCGCAACGACGACAGTCCGAACGGGCTCCTGTTCGAGACCTTTACCTCGGCGGCCTTTCGGGCGCATCCCTATGGCGTGCCGACCATTGGATGGGGATCGGACATCTTGTCGCTGACTCCGGCGGCGACTGAGGCCTTCTTCAAAACCTATTACGGTCCGAATAACGCGACGATCGCCCTCGTGGGGGATATCAACCCGAAAGAGGTCATTGTCTTGATCGAGCGGACGTTCGGGAAAATTCCGGCAGCGAGTGCCACGCCCGAGATCATGACGGTGGAGCCTGAGCAGCGGGGCGAGCGCCGTGTCGAGGTCGAATTCGATGCCGAACCGATTGTCGCGATCGGGTATCACAAACCGGGCCTGGGCCATCCCGACGACGATGTGTTCGACGTGATCGACGAAATCCTGACCGACGGGCTGACGTCCCGCCTGCAGACCATTCTCGTCAGGGAGAAACGGCTGGCCGCGTCGGTCGGATCCGATGCCAACTACCCCGGCGTCCGCGCTCCGAATCTCTTTATTCTCACCGCCACTCCGCTGGCGCCTCATACGACGGTGGAGGTGGAAGCCGCGATCTATGCGGAATTGGAACGGCTCAAGACCGAGCCGGTGCCGGCGAAAGAGCTACAGAAAATCGTCAACAATCTCGACGCGGATCTGGTGCGGGCCCTGCGCTCGAACAGCGGACTCGCGTCGCAGCTGGCCTTGTTTCAGACAGTGGCAGGTGATTGGCGGCATGTCTTGAAATCCCGAGACCGGATCGCCGCAGTCACACCGGCGGATATTCAGCGGATCGCCAGGCAGTATTTCACGAAGTCCAACCGAACCGTCGGCACGCTCGTCAAGCACGCGCGCGAGAAGAATCTGACGGCAGGGAATGAGGTGGCACGATGAACGGGGCAGGAATTGAGAGACAAGGGACGAGAGGAGCAGGAGTGTTGGGGTTTTTCGGCGTGGCGGTATTGCTCACATGTTCGGTCACCACCGCCTGCGCCGGTGGTCCGTCTATGAGCGATCCGCGTACGATGACCTTCAAGCCGGTCGAGTTTACCCCGCCGGAGCCGAATCGCGTGGTGCTCGACAACGGCATGGTCGTGTATCTCCTGGAAGATCATGAGCTGCCCCTCATTACGGTGACCGCCACGATGAAAACCGGCACCTGGCTTGACCCGGCGGATAAGATCGGCCTCGCGTCCCTCACGGGCGCCCTCATGCGGACGGGCGGTGGTGGCGGGCTCACGCCGGAACAGGTGGATGAAGAATTAGAACACTTCGCAGGGGATGTCAGTGTGTCGATCGGGCACGAGTCCGGCTCTGCGTCGCTCGATGTGCTGAAGAAGGATCTGAAGCGTGGGCTCCAGATTTTTTCTGGTCTGCTCCGGACGCCGGCCTTCGAACCGGCGCGGGTCGAGATCGCGAAGTTGCAGGCACTTGAGGGCATCCGGCGACGGCAGGACAATCCCGGCTCCGTGGTGGGGCGAGAGTTCATGAAGTTGTTGTATGGCCCCGAGCATCCGTCTGCCCGTGAGACATCCA
Source organism: Nitrospira sp. (assembly GCA_013140455.1). Taxonomy (GTDB): domain Bacteria; phylum Nitrospirota; class Nitrospiria; order Nitrospirales; family Nitrospiraceae; genus Nitrospira_D. The sequence goes on from JABFSU010000032.1 coordinate 27,757, forward strand.
TTGCGTCGATCTCCGGCATTACCCGTGCCGATCTCGCGGCCTTTCACCGGAACACGATCCATCCCAACGGCATTATTTTGGGGGTGACCGGTGATTTCAAGACGGCTGACATGTTGGCGGCCTTGCGCGAGGTGTTTGGAGATTGGGCCAAGGGAGCCGTGCCGGAACTGAAGATTGCCGACGTGCCGGAGAGTCAGAGCGCAACACCGGCCATCCGGTTCGTCGACAAAGAGACCTCGCAGACGCATATGCGGGTCGGTCATCTCACGATCCGGGAAAATGATCCCGACTACGTGGCCCTGGCCATTGCCAACGATATCCTGGGGGGAAGTTCGTTCCGGAGCCGGCTCTTCAACGACGTGCGCACGAAGCGCGGGCTGGCCTACTCGGTCGGCAGCCGTTTGATGGCGGGCGTGCACGATCAAGGCGTCTGGCTTATGCGGGCGGAGACGAAGCTGGTTTCCACGCAAGAAGTGGTGAGCCGGTTCATCGCCAACATCGAACGGATGCGGACGGAACTGGTCACTGATCAGGAGTTGGCTGAGGCAAAAGAGGCCTACGTGAATTCGTTCGTCTTTTCGTTCAGCAGCCCATCGGCTATCGTCAGCCGGTTAGTGGAGCTGGAGAACGACGGATTGCCCAAGGATTTTCTTCAGCAGGTCCGAGAGAAAGTGGTCAAGCTGACCAAGGAAGACGTGCTGGCGGCGGCGAAGAAGCATCTGCATCCCGACCGATTGAAGATCATTGCCGTCGGCTCCGGCGACGCACTGCCGAAAGTGCTCTCGACGTTCGGGGAAGTGAAAGAGATCAAGCTGAGTCCGGAGGGGTGAAGGGGAGTGACCGTCTCGACGGGGATCGTGCGTTTGCTCGCGCCCCGCGCACGCAAGATGCGATTCTAGGCGATAATGGACGGTGCTCGGTGCATGCGCGCAATGCGCACGATCCCTGCCAAGACGGTCTTGGGGCGAATGGGGTAAGAAGGACAAGGAACGGAGTGATGGTTTGGCATGCCATTAGAAGATGAACTCTGCGACATTCTGAAAAAGTCCCGCATCGGCCAGGGAATATCGGTGGTCGATCTGTCGAAGATGACGGGTTTGCCGGGTGGCGATATCGCGGCGCTGGAGCGAGGGGATCACCCGCGCGATCGCACGGAAGTGCGGGCCCTGGCTAAGGCCTTAGGCCTGCGGGCCGAACCGCTTGCACAGATTGCGATTGAACAATGGGAGCCGGTTGTCCAGCGCCCGCCCGTCTGGGTGGAGACGATTCATGGCTCGATTAATGGGTACGGTGTACAGGGCTATGTTATCCATGACGGAAGCGAGGCGCTGCTGATTGATACGGCCTACAATGCGCCGGCGATGATCAAGTTTTTATCCCTGCACTATCTTCGGTTGGCCGGGATTTGTTTGACGCACGGTCATACGGATCATGCCGATGGCATCGAACAGATTCTCCAGTTCCATCCGGCACCGGTCTATCTTGGATCTGAGGATGTCGAGCTTCTCAGCTGGCGGCCGCCTCAGTCGCAGTTGATGACACCGGTTCACGGGCAGACGATAGCCGTCGGCCGCCTGGGGGTTCATTGTCTGATGACGTCGGGCCATACCGCCGGCGGGATCTGCTACCGGGTGGATGATTCACAGACGCCGGTGTGTTTTGTGGGCGATACGTTGTTTGCGGGCTCGATCGGCCGCTCGAATCCCAGCACGCTCTATCAGACCCATTTGGCATCCGTCCGGACCACCGTGCTCGGCCTCCCGCCGGAGTATCGTTTGTTGCCGGGTCATGGTCCCGCGACTACGGTCGAAGAAGAATTGGCGCATAACCCCTTCTACGCGTTTGCCTAGGAGCGTGCATGAACGGCGACCAGCAGAATGGGGACGCCGATGACGCAGATGAATTCGAAGAGTCGACGTTTTCGCGCTACCTCTTGCCGATCGGCCTGTTTGGTCTGACGGTCTTTACCACGCTGTGGGCCGGTGCCTATCAAGACCATCCCAATTTGTTTCATCCCTTTCGCGGAGCCTGGGAGTTGCTCACCGAGCGGCCCGGTGAACTGGCCAACGGGATTCCCTTTGCGGCCACGCTGCTCCTGATTCTCGTCACCCATGAGCTGGCACACTATGCCTATTCGAAGCGGCATCGTGTTCCGGCGTCGCTGCCGTTGTTCATTCCAGGGTTGCCGCTGTTAGTGGGTACCTTTGGAGCGATCATTCGCGTGCGTGGTCAAATCGTGGAGCGGAAGGCCCTTTTCGATATCGGGATCTCCGGACCATTGGCCGGATTTGCCGTCGCGCTTGTGGCGCTCGTTGTGGGCTTGCACTGGTCGCAGGTGGAGGTGGGGATCAGTTCGGCCAGTCCCTTCTATGTCGGGCGATCCATACTCATTGATTGGTGCATCTCCCTCGTCTTGGGGGATCTGCCGAGGGGGGCGAGCGTCAATCTGCATCCGATCGCAGAGGCGGCCTGGTTCGGGCTCTTCGTGACCTGTTTAAACCTGATTCCCATCGGACAACTTGACGGGGGCCATGTCGCCTACGCTCTCTGGGGCGGGAGGCAGCGAACTATCGCCTTCTGGATTATTCCCGTTCTCCTGGTGCTTGGCTATCTCGGCTGGCAGGGCTGGTGGTTGTGGGTGTTCCTTTCAACCCTTCTTGGAGTCAGCCATCCGCCGATCCCTGATCCGGCTTCGCCGCTGGGCTCGACGCGAACCTGGCTTGGACGAGCGACCGTCCTTCTCTTCATCCTCATCTTCACACCGTTCCCCATCGTCGTCCGCTGAGGAGGATCTCGGCTGGGGATCCGACCTCACGCTGGCGATTTGCGGCAAATTCTTGTCGGATCGTCCGGTTGGCCCTAGCATGCAGACATGGAGTCGATAGAGGCACACACTGGAATATGCCCCAAGTGTCAGGCAGATCGGTTGGAAGGCGGGAAGGAGTGTGTCAAATGCGGAATCATTTTCGCCAAGTACCGCCCTCTTCCCGTTCGTCTATCCGATGCACCTACTGGCGGGCATGCCGAACCGGCTGGCCCAGAATCTTCCTGGCGGGTGAGAGCCAAACAGTGGTTGATCGAAACCGACGCGGCGGCCGATTCCATGACCTTGTACGGGCGAGCGGTCGTTTTCCTGGGGCTCCTCTGGTGGGGGCGGATCTTTATCATGACGCCGCTGGAAACTAACTACACGGGCGAATCGTTTCTCCATTTGATCAATCTGCCGTTTCACGAAGCCGGGCATCTGATCTTTAGCCCGTTCGGCCGCTTCATGATGATTCTCGGCGGGAGCCTCGGCCAGGTGCTGATGCCGATGATTTGTCTCGGGGCCTTTCTCGTCAAGACGCGCGATCCCTTCGGCGCTTCAGTCGCGCTCTGGTGGACGGCTGAAAGCTTCATGGACCTGGCGCCCTACATCAATGATGCGCGTGATTTGGAGCTGATGCTGTTAGGAGGCGTGACCGGCAAAGAGACCGATGGCCACGATTGGAATAATCTGCTGACGATGACGGGTCTGCTGCAGTGGGACCACCGGTTGGCCCATCTTACCTACAACATCGGAATTCTGCTGATGCTCGCGTCATTCGCCTGGGGTGGGGTCATCCTGGCGCGCCACTATCAGCGACAACGTGGCTGAGGAGAGTGCCGTCTCTCCTCCCGCGTCTCCATCGTCTTGCGTCTTGCCCGATCAGTTATTTAGCCTTCAGTCTGGACTGATGGAGAAACGGCGGACCCAACGGCACGAGCTGATGGCCGGTGAAGGCCTGCGTCAGGCTGGCGACGGCATGATAGAAGGCCATGAGTCCGACCACGAGGTGAAGCACTCCCGGAATAGTTTCACCGATGATGTCCAGCCGGGCTAAGACGGTGGAGGAAAACGTGATCGTGATGATGACATGGAGGATGCAGAGTGTGGCATTGCGATAGGCGGTGAGATAGGTCATCACTAAGGAGAAGGCCGCATACACAAAATTAATCGGGGCAAAGAGCACCATGTCGAGGTGGAAGGACGTGCCTTCGCTGACCAGTTTGACGATGGAGACTGTGAGCCAGAAGAATCCGTACATGGTCAGCGCGGTGCCGCCGAGTTGCTCGTGATAGCGAATATCGGTAATCCCCGCCAGGATCTGCACGATCCCTCCGAAGATCAACGCGATGACCAGTGTGCCGACTTTATTTGAATCGGGGATGCCGCCCAGTTGGGCCACACCCAGTGTGAGGGCTCCGACCGCGAGACCGAACAGGCCGATCGCCAACACGTCGATTCGCCGATGATGCTCCACGTCGCTCATAGACCGCCTCCTTCGATAAATCCAACGTCTGACGATCGTTCCGACCGTTCAAAACGGCCCCCAGCATGCAACAGGGGCTATTGAAAAGACAAGCAGGCTCCGGCAGACTGCTTGAGTCCATGCCATTAGAGTGCCGGGAATTGCGGAGGCCTACCATGAAGAAGCACGGATCCATTCCTGCTAAATTGTGGCTCATCGGAGTCGGACTGTCACTGGCACTCGTGACGAACCAGGGTCTTGCTGAGCAGCGGGAGGCTCGATTTGCGCTGGTTCTTGATGGGGCTGCCGTCAAAGACAGCCAGACCGGATTGATTTGGGAACAGGAGCCGGATCGGGAGCACGATGTGTGGAGCCGTTCGAACGAACGCTGCGCCACGAAAACCGTCGGCGGACAATCGGGCTGGCGAGGTCCGACGATCGACGAGCTCAAGACGTTGATCGATCCCTCCCAGCATGACCCGGCTTTACCGGCCGGACATCCCTTCATCAACATCAAGTCTGAGATCTATTGGACCTCGACTCCGCACCCGACTGAGGACATTGTGGCCTGGCAGGTCAGTTTCTTCAGCGGCGAACCGGTCACCGACCAGAAGTCCGGCACCAGACGCATGTGGTGTGTGCTGGGTGAGCCCCGCCGGTAGTGAATCTTGGACCGATCTCCTTTGATTCTTCGGGATTCTACGCGATGTTACAGCCCTGCCTTGATTGGCTAGCCCTATTTTTATCCGGCCTCCTCTCCTGGCGAATTTTGATCCCTTCTTGACGACCTGCTCCTTGGTTTTAACACCGTTTTTACTCTGTCGGTGTTAAACCGATTACTAGAAAACACTCGTAGAGAGGTGCACGTTGGATATTCTGTATCTCAGCATCATGCTGCTCTTCTTTGCTGTCTCCGTTTGGCTGTTGCACCGCCTGGATCGTCTGTAAGAAGGAGAATGACATGGTAGGGGTCTATCTTATGGGTGGCATCCTCGCGTTCGGGTTACTGGTCTATCTCATGATCGCATTGCTGAAACCGGAGTGGTTCTGATGACGATCAACGGACTAGTTCAAATCGGACTCTACTTTGTGGTGCTGCTCGCGCTGGTCAAGCCGTTAGGCTGGTATATGGCACGGGTGTACGAAGGCCAACCCTGCGGACTCGACCGGGTAGTGGGCCCTCTGGAGCGGCTGATCTATCGCCTGTGCGGAGTGCGTCAAACAGAAGAGATGGACTGGAAGACGTACGGGATCGCTATGTTGTTATTCAACGCGCTGGGACTGGTTGCCTTGTATGCGTTGCAGCGAGTCCAAGGATTCCTGCCGCTGAATCCGGCGGGGCTGGGAGCGGTCACGACCGATCTTGCCTTCAACACGGCTGCGAGCTTCGTGACCAATACCAACTGGCAGGCCTACGGAGGCGAAACGACGCTGAGCTATCTGACTCAGATGCTTGGACTCACTGTGCAAAACTTTGTGTCTGCGGCAACCGGTATGGCGGTTCTGGTCGTGTTGATCAGAGGTCTGGTGCGACGAAGCGCCCTGACCATCGGCAACTTTTGGGCGGACCTCGTCCGCAGCACACTCTATATTCTCCTGCCGCTGGCCCTGCTCTTGTCCCTGCTGTTGGTGTCGCAAGGCGTCGTCCAGACGTTCGCGTCTTACCAGACCGTCTCCATGCTGCAGCCGGCCGGTTACGCCAAGCCCGTGACGGATGGGAATGGCCAGCCGGTACTGGATGAACAGGGGCAGCAGAAAACAGAGCCTGCGACGGCAGTCGAACAGGTATTAGCGGTCGGACCGGCAGCCTCTCAGATCGCGATTAAGCAGCTCGGGACCAACGGCGGCGGTTTCTTCAACGTCAATTCCGCACATCCGTTCGAGAACCCGACGCCCTGGTCAAATTTTCTGCAGATGTTGGCGATCCTGCTTATCCCGGCAGCGCTCTGCTACACCTTCGGGATGATGGTCGGAGATACGCGCCAGGGTTGGGCGCTGCTCGCGGCGATGACCATTCTCCTGTTCTCCTTTATTCCGCTGGGGCTGTGGGCCGAGCAAAGCGGGACCCCGGCTTTCACCGCGCTGGGGATCGATCAGGCCTCCGGTGCAGGACAGTCCGGCGGGAACATGGAAGGTAAAGAGACGCGATTCGGTATCGCCAACTCTGTCCTATGGGCTGCCGCCACCACGGCGGCTTCGAACGGATCGGTGAATTCGATGCACGATTCCTACACGCCCCTGGGAGGGCTGATGCCGCTCTTCCTGATGCAATTTGGAGAGGTGGTGTTCGGCGGGGTCGGCTCGGGGCTCTACGGCATGATCGTTTTCGCCATCATTGCTGTGTTCGTCGCAGGACTGATGGTCGGGAGAACGCCAGAATATCTTGGGAAGAAAATTGAGCCCTATGAAATGAAGATGGCTGCTCTGCTGATTCTCATCATGCCGATGGTGGTCCTCAGTTTCACGGCCGTCGCGTCGGTGACGGGTGTCGGCACCAGCTCGATTTTGAACCCTGGACCCCATGGGTTCAGTGAGATGCTCTATGCCTATAGTTCGATGGGAAATAATAACGGCAGCGCGTTCGGGGGACTGAACGTCAACACACCCTTTTACAACCTTACCGGGGGGATCGCGATGCTGATCTCCCGCTTCTGGCTGGCGATTCCCACGTTGGCCCTGGCCGGCGCGCTGGCGAGGAAAAAACTCGTGCCGGCCGGTCCCGGAACCCTGCCGACCCGCCGGCCGCTGTTTGTCGTGCTGTTGCTTGGCGTCGTTGTGTTGGTGGGTGCGCTGACTTTCGTGCCTGCACTGGCCCTGGGACCAATCATAGAGCACATCCTGATGGTGAGCCGATGACAGCGCGGGAGTGGAGGATTGTGAAATGACAACGCATGGGAAAAGAAGACAATTATTCGACCGGCAGATTGTACGGCAGGCTATGGTGGAATCCGTCCGGAAACTGCACCCGCGCCACCAGGTTCGCAATCCGGTCATGTTCGTGGTTGCGGTCGGAAGTGTGCTGACCACCGTCCTGTTCGTCCAGGCGCTGATCGGGAAAGGTGAAGCGCCTGTCTGGTTCATCCTCGCTGTCTCGCTATGGCTCTGGTTCACCGTCCTCTTCGCCAACTTTGCCGAAGCGATGGCGGAAGGGCGCGGAAAAGCGCAGGCAGAATCGTTGCGCAGTTCCCGGCGTGAAATGAACGCGAAGAAACTGGGCCAGCCGGAGTCCGGCAACCAATATCTCAGCGTGCCTTCCTCGATTGTCCCGGCTAGCGCCTTGAAGCGGGGAGACGTTGTCTTGGCGGAGGCCGGCGATTTTATCCCTTGCGACGGGGAGGTCATCCAAGGCATCGCCTCGGTGAACGAAAGCGCCATTACCGGTGAAAGCGCCCCCGTCATTCGTGAGAGCGGCGATCGCAGCGCGGTGACAGGCGGCACACGCGTCCTGTCTGACTGGTTGGTGATACGGGTCACGGCGAACCCAGGCGAGACATTTCTGGACCGGATGATTGCGATGGTCGAGGGGGCCAAGCGCCAAAAGACGCCGAATGAAATCGCCCTCAACATTCTGCTGGCGGCACTGACGGTCATCTTTCTCTTGGCCACAGCCACGTTGCTCCCCTTTTCGCTCTACAGTGTGCAGTCGGCAGGGCAGGGGGCTCCTGTTACGGTAACGGTCTTAGTCGCGCTGTTGGTCTGTCTGATCCCGACGACGATAGGAGGATTGCTCTCCGCCATTGGGATCGCGGGAATGGACAGAATGGTGCAGGCGAACGTCATCGCCATGTCCGGCAAAGCCGTGGAAGCGGCAGGCGACGTGGATGTGTTGCTCCTTGATAAAACCGGCACCATTACATTGGGGAATCGGCAAGCGACCGAGTTCCTTCCGGCCGATGGAGTGAGCGACCAGGCACTGGCCGATGCGGCCCAGCTTTCGTCGCTGGCGGACGAGACGCCGGAGGGGCGCAGCATTGTCGTCCTGGCCAAGGAACAGTATGGATTGCGCGCGCGCGACCTTCGCGAGTTAGGCGCAACATTCATCCCTTTTACAGCTCAAACCAGCATGAGCGGGGTCAATTTGAACGGGCGGGAAATACGCAAGGGGTCAGATGGTGCAATCGAAGCCTATGTGACGGATCGGGGTGGGCACTTTTCCCAAGCGGTCCGCCTACATGTGGAGACCATTGCGAAGCAGGGGGGCACACCGCTGGTCGTGGCGGAGGGACCCAAAGTGCTGGGCGTGATCTACCTGAAAGATGTCGTCAAGGGCGGTATCAAAGAGCGGTTTGCCGAATTGCGACGCATGGGCATCAAGACGGTCATGATCACCGGCGATAATCCGCAGACTGCGGCAGCCGTGGCCGCAGAAGCTGGCGTAGACGATTTCCTGGCGCAGGCTACGCCGGAAGCCAAGCTCAAGCTGATTCGCGAGATGCAGGCCGGTGGCCGTCTCGTCGCAATGACGGGCGATGGCACGAACGATGCGCCGGCCCTCGCCCAGGCGGATGTCGCGGTTGCCATGAACACCGGCACGCAAGCCGCCAAGGAAGCCGGAAATCTGGTCGATCTGGATTCCAACCCGACCAAACTCATCGAAATCGTGGAAATCGGCAAGCAGCTACTGATGACCCGCGGCGCGCTTACCACCTTCAGCATTGCCAATGATATCGCGAAGTATTTCGCGATCATTCCCGCGGCGTTCGCCTCGACCTATCCGGCACTCAATGTCCTCAATATCATGGGATTGGCAACGCCGGCCAGTGCCGTGTTGTCGGCCGTGATATTCAACGCGCTGATCATCATCTTTCTCGTTCCCCTAGCCCTCCGTGGTATCCGGTATCAACCGATGGGCGCCGTGCTGTTGCTTCGTCGGCATCTCCTGGTATACGGGTTGGGGGGAATCATCGTTCCATTCGCCGGCATTAAGCTCATCGATTTGCTGCTTGTCGCCCTGCGCTTAGTCTGAGGAGGTACACATGCTGACCCAACTTCGCCAGGCTTTGAGGATGCTCGCTGTCCTGACCCTGATCACCGGGTTCCTGTACCCGCTCGTGATTACGGGGGTTGCGCAGGTGCTGTTTCCGCAGCAAGCCAACGGAAGCCTGATGGTTATCGATGGCCAGGGGATGGGATCTTCATTGATCGGCCAGCCGTTCGATGCCCCGAAATATTTTTGGGGTCGCCCCTCTGCCACGGCCCCGTTTTCTTACAACGCAGCCGCCTCGTCCGGTTCCAATCTGGGCCCGACCAATGAGACACTGATTAAGACCGTGCAGATTCGCATCGACGCGCTCAAATCCGCCGATCCCGATAATCCTCTCCCCCTTCCGGTGGATTTGGTCACTGCCTCAGGGAGTGGGCTCGATCCGCATATCAGCCCTGCATCTGCGGCATATCAAGTGAGACGAGTCGCGCGCGCTAGGAAGATGGAGGAAGACGTGGTTCGTCAACTCGTATCTCAGCATACGGAAGGGCGCCAGCTGGGAATTCTCGGAGAACCTCGGGTACATGTGCTGGCCCTGAATCTTGCCTTGGATACTCAGGCGAAATAGATCGCTGGCACAATCGTTTCCGGGCCGATGATCAACCGTGCTCAGGTTGTCGGAAAACGGCACGCACTCTCGTTGACCGATCCCGGCATCTCTTTTAGACTGATTCAAGCAGTCCAATCGATCCTGAACTACGTGTCACCGATCGCACACAATCTTATGGAAGACCGACGACCCGATCCGGATGCCTTGCTGAGACGCGCGAAGGCTGAAGAAGCCGACCAGACGCGCGGCAAACTCAAAGTATTTTTCGGCGCCACGGCCGGCGTGGGAAAGACCTATGCGATGCTCGGCGCCGCGCACGAACAGCAAAATGATGGCGTGGACGTGGCTATCGGGTGGGTCGAAACGCACGGTCGTGCAGAAACGGAAGCTCTGCTGGAAGGACTGACGATTCTGCCGCCACGCCCGGTCGAGCATCGTGGAACGACATTACGGGAATTCGACCTCGATGCGGCGCTCGCCCGCCGTCCTCAGCTCATTCTCATGGACGAACTGGCGCACACCAATGCCCCCGGTTCCCGGCATCCGAAACGATGGCAGGATGTGAAGGAATTGCTGAAGGCTGGCATCAACGTCTACACGACCGTCAACGTGCAGCACCTGGAATGTCTGAACGATGTGGTGGCTCAGATCACGGGAGTGCGGGTGAGTGAAACGGTGCCGGACTCGGTGCTTGAACAGGCCGATGATGTCGAGCTGATCGATCTTCCCCCGGACGATCTTCTGCAACGTCTGAAAGACGGCAAAGTCTACATGCCGGAGCAGGCGCAACAGGCGCTCCAGAATTTCTTCCGCAAAGGGAATCTGATCGCCTTGCGGGAATTGGCCTTGCGTCGGACGGCCGAGCAGGTTGACCAGCAGATGGAAGTGTATCGCCGCGACCATGCCGTGGTCCGTACATGGCCCGCCGCTGAGACCATCATGGTCTGTGTGAACATGAAACCACGGGGACCCCGGTTGGTGAGAGCTGCCAGAACCATGGCGACGGGTCTCCATGCGAAATGGATCGCCGTGTATGTGCAGACTCCCAGGCATCTGTGCATGCCGCAAGCCGATCGTGATCGAGCACATCAGACGCTTCGGCTCGCGGAGATGCTTGGCGCTGAGACGGCGGTGCTGAGTGGAGCCAATGTCGTGCAGGAACTACTGACCTATGCCCGCATGAGAAATGTGTCCAAGATCATCGTGGGGAAGCCGGTCCGTGCCCGATGGAAGGAGGTAGTCATCGGTTCAGTCGTGGCTGATCTCGTGCAACAGAGCGGGGAGACGGACATTTATGTAATTACGGGCGAGGCCGGAGAAAGCCGCCCGTTGGCGAGTCAGGCTCTAAAACGGAACAGTCCGTGGTTATCCTATGGGCTGGGTGTTGCGGGCGTCGCGCTCTCGACCGCCGTCGCGTGGCTGATGTTTCCGTATTTCAGCGTCGCCAATCTCATCTTGGTGTACTTGATGGGAGTGGTTCTGGTGGCGATCCGTTATGGACGAGGGCCGTCGGTTCTCGCATCGGTCCTGAGTGTCGCCGCGTTCGACTTTTTCTTTGTTCCTCCGTATTTGTCCTTCGCCGTGTCGGACATTCAATATCTCCTGACGTTTGCGGTCATGCTAGTCGTGGCACTGACGATCAGCGGCCTGGCTGCCCGTACCAAGCAACAGGCGGAGCTGGCTCGTCATCAGGAGCGGCGCACGGCGGTTCTCTATGCATTGAGCCGCGATCTCGCCACGCATCGCGGGACAGGCCTGCTGGCCCAGCTTGCGGCGAAGCATCTTCGGGAAGTGTTTGACGGCCAGGTGGCGATTTTTCTGGCGGATGCCGACAAACGGGTACAGTTGCAACGTGGGGAACTGCTGCATTTTGAATTCGACCCCAAAGAGTCGGGGGTGGCCCAATGGGTGTTCGAGCACAACGAGCGGGCCGGGCTCGGGACCGATACCCTCCCGGGAGCCAGCGCCTTGTATCTGCCCCTGATCGGTTCGGCCGGATCGATCGGTGTTGTGGCTGTGCGGCCGTCCGAATCCAGCCGCCTCTCGGATACCGATCAGCTGCATTTGCTTGAATCGCTCGTCAACCAAATCGCGCTGGCGATCGAACGAACACGGTTATCAGAGGAAGCCCAGCAGGCTCATGTGCGCGCGGAATCGGAACGCATGCGGAACGCTATTCTCAGTTCGGTCTCCCATGACTTGCGGACTCCGCTCGCGACCATTACTGGAGCTGCCAGTAGCTTACTGGACGAAGGGGGACGTCTCGATCCTGCCGCGCGGCTCGAGTTGGCTCGATCCGTATATCGGGAGGCGGACCGGCTGGATCGTTTACTCAAGAATCTGCTCGATATGATGCGCATCGAGGCAGGGGCCGTGCAACTGAGCAAAGAGTGGCACCCGGTGGACGAGGTCGTCGGCGCGGCCCTGTCCAGACTGGAGGGACGGTTACGCGATCATACTTTCAACACGGCGTTTCCTGCCGACCTGCCGCTGGCGCTTGTCGATGGCGTGCTTCTTGAGCAGGTGATGATCAATCTTGTGGAGAACGCCGTGAAGTACGCGCCTTCGGGAAGCGCGATCGATCTGTCCGCCTCGGCGAACGATCGTGAAGTGGTCGTCGAAGTCGCAGATCGAGGCCCGGGAATTCCGGCCGGCGAGGAGGCCCGCATCTTCGACAAATTCTATCGTGCCAAGCCTGCACGAGAAGGCGGCGTCGGCCTTGGACTGACCATTTGTCGTGGGATCATCGAAGCCCACGGCGGGCGTATCTGGGCTGAAAACCGGCGCGGAGGGGGAGCGGTGTTCCGCTTTGCAATTCCGCTGCTGGAACGTCAGCCGTCCGTTGAATCGGAACAAGCCGAACCGAAGCTGGCCTAATCCATTCCGGAATAGAATTGCGGCCGGGAGGCCGCCACTGGTATGTCAGGACAGGAAGTCACCGTGCTTCTCATTGAAGACGAACCGGAGATTCGCCGATTCCTGCGGGCGACGCTGCCCGCGCATGGTTTTCGACTATACGAGGCCGTGACAGGAAAAGACGGGCTGACGGAGGCCCAGTCGAGGAATCCCGATCTCATTCTGCTGGACCTCGGTCTGCCGGACCTTGAGGGAAGTGAAGTGATTCGCCAGGTGCGGGAGTGGACCGCCACGCCGATCATCGTGCTGTCGGCTCGCGACCAGGAACAGGTCAAAGTGGCGGCACTCGACCTTGGCGCCGACGACTACGTGACGAAGCCGTTCGGGGTCGACGAACTCCTTGCGCGGATGCGAGCGGCTCTTCGCCACGCCTTCCGATCTGCCACCGCCGTTGACGAGCCGGTGTTTTCCCTCGGCGATTTGAAAGTGGACCTCGGCCGGCGGCAGGTGTTTGTGTCGGCGAAGGAAATTCACCTCACGCCGATCGAATATAAGCTGCTAACGACGCTGATCCGGTACGCCGGCAAGGTGATGACTCACCGTCAGCTTCTGAAAGAAGTGTGGGGACCCTTACATGTGGAGGAAGGGCACTATCTCCGGGTCTATATGCGGCAGTTGCGAAACAAACTGGAAAAGAACCCGGCCCATCCGCGCTATCTGGTGACCGAGTTGGGAGTTGGCTATCGGCTCAAGACGGAATGACCCATCGGGAGTCTTGGAATTGGCTCCCGCGCAACAGCTGCTGGTGGGCCTTCGTGGGGCTGTTGTTCACCGTAGGGGAGAGGAGTCGCCAGAGTGCTTGCCTATCCGCGCTCGCAGGCGATCCACAAGTATTCCACCGAAGGCATCGATAGCCCGGCCTTTTGCCTCCTTCAGTGCATCCGCATCTTCCACTAGAACCACGGCTCCGGTGCGCTGGGCCTGGCCTTCAGCCGTCTGCCGGCCGAGTATCGTATCGGTCCGCAGATCCCAGAGAACACCGTCGATGATGAAAAACGCGTCGATCACGGTACCGGGAGCCAGCCAGGCGCCGAGCAACGTCGGGTAGAGGAGGGCATAGGCGTTGTTATGCCGATCCGCCGCACCGATTCCATCGATGAGCAAGAGCACGTCGATTCCATATCGTACGGAGGCTTGTCGCAATTCCTGGCGGGTGATGGTCCGTATGGTCGGCTCTGCAAGGACCACGACCTCGTGAAGGATCTGGTCGCGACGCAACTGAGCAAGACGTTGCACCAGCTGGTCTTTTTCCGCACTCAGCCACTCCCCTGAGTGAATCGACTGACGGGTAGGAAATTCCGTTCGGACAAAGTAGACACCGAGACGGAATGGTCCTGCAAGGGGGGGAGAGCTCTCTATCGCGTTCTTGGTCTCGGGGGTCTTGATCTCGCGTTCACCGACGAGATCCAGCCGCTGGTGCAAGATGTCCTGCATTCCGGCCCGGTCAAACCCCTGGTGGGTTGAGCAAGCGGAGAGAATGGTGAAGAGGATGGGAAGCAGCCAGTGAATGCGTTGACCTCTCATGGAATCCTTCCCGGAGGAGACGTTGTCATCGCTGTGCCGGACAGTTCTTCCAGCGCGAGCATGAGCGCATGGGTCCCGCTCCGGCCATGGCCGAGCGCCTGCACGCGTTGATAGAGTCCATGCACCAATGTCAGCCCGGGCAATGTGAGGTTCATGCGTTTGGCCTCGTCCAGCGCGATGCCCATGTCTTTGACGAAATGTTCGACGAAGAATCCCGGGTCGAAGTTGCGCTGCAAGATTCTGGGGGCCAGGTTATCCAATGTCCAGCAAGCGGCGGCGCCGCCACGAATCGATTCAAGCATCTGGGACAGATCAAGGCCTGCCTTGAAACCATACAACAAGCTTTCGCAGACTCCCGCCATCGTTCCGGCGATCACGATTTGATTGCAAAGCTTCGTGTGTTGTCCGGCTCCTGGTCCGCCTTGGTACACCATCTTCTTGCCCAAGCGTTCGAAGAGTGGGCGCAGGTGTTCAACTGTCTCACGGTTCCCTCCCGCCATGATGGAGAGGGTTGCGTTCCTGGCCCCGACGTCTCCGCCAGATACCGGCGCGTCGATCGCCTGGAGTCCCCTGGTTGACGCGGCGGCCGCGATCTCCCGACTCAAAGCCGGCTCGGTCGTGGTCATATCGATCAGGATTGAGCCAGGTCTGGCTCCGGCCAGAATTCCTTCGGGGCCGAAATAGACCTCGCGCACGTCGCGGGGAAATCCGACCATCGTGATGATGACCGTCGATTGCTCGGCGACCACTCGTGGGCTGTCCGCCCAGGAAGCGCCGCGGTCGAGGAGCGGGTGGGCCTTGGCCTTTGTGCGGGAAAAGACGATGACGGGATAGCCGGCCTGCCGCAGATGGCCGCACATCAAGGCACCCATCACGCCGGTGCCAATCCATCCGATCCGACTATGATCCGGCGCAATCTGCTGCATAGAGAGGAGAATCGAACCGTTAGAACCCGCTGCCGCCGCCGCCACCGAAGCCGCCTCCCGAAGATCCGCCGGACGAGCCGCTGCTTCCGCTACTGAATCCGGAGCCGCCGGCGCTGCGCGGCGCGGAGGTCATGGCGGTGCCGGCTGCAGCGGACAGTTGCGACAAGTTGCCGGTCAGGTTGCGCGGCCGGAAATCAGCAAAGTTGGCTCCTTGATACCAGGTAGGCGGCTGCGTGTAAATGCCGTCGAAGGCGTTGGTCCAATTCTTTTCCACGCCCAGGGCCATGGCAAAGGGGAGAAACTTCTCGAACATCTCGGGCGTTTTGACAAGCCGTTCAAAACGATCGGATTCGACACGAGTCAAAAACTCTTCGAAGCCCAGCACTTTTTCCAATGCTCTGGTGCCGCGTAGCGTCCGGGCCGGCATGATCCGGCCGAATCCGACGATGATGAGTCCCGACAGGAGACTTGCAGCGGCTCCGGTTTGAAAAGCCAGGCCGATCCGTTCGCTCAACCAGGCGCTTCCGAATACGGCGGCGACGGCCACGACAATCCCGCCGATCGTGTAGGCCTGCTTCACCCGGTCGGGTCGGCGCACGTAGTAGCCGTGGGTGACAAGCTGGTCGAACAGTGAGGATCTGATGCCGTCCAGGCGTGTGTAAAATCGATTGGCCAGGTCGGACAATGCCACTGTTTCCTCGTGGTCATCGGAGTGCAGTCCGGCCGGGAAGATTCCTCTCAGAATCGAGGCCTCATGGGCTTTTAATCCGTCCCAGGCGGACGAGGGTTGGAGGCGATGCAAATGGTACCCGGTGCTCGACCACAATCCGAGAAGCTGAGGCTCTTGCCGTTCTTCGATCCGTACATAGCCTCGGACGGCGAGATCGACCAGCGTGGCGGTGATATCACGAAGGTCAGGCGAGTTGTCCACCAGGGTACCGAGCTCGGCGGGCGTCAGCTGGTCGGGGGACTCGTAGCTGACGATGATGGGGCGCAGGCGCGGATCGCGGCCGCGGGTGTACCAGAGATACCACATCACACCGAACACGCCGACCGGCAGGGCCAAGGGCCAGTTGTAACGAAGGAATAGCTGTGTCAGCCGCAACGGCCCCGGTTCGTCGACCAGTCCTTTATCCCACCCGACGACGGCGGTCAGGCCTTCGCGGAATCCCAGCGGGCGGGTCATTCGATAGAGAATTTCGGAGCCCTCGATTCGGACCTCGGCCTGCTGTTCGCGCGCACCGTAGGCGCCGCTGAAGGCGAGGGCTTTGACGCCGGTCGCCTTTTGAGGCAACGTCACTCTGGCGGTCGCCGATTCGATCGGCACGTCCCATTCGTCGCCGGTCACATTCCAATAGAGCTCGTCATGGTCTTCGAAATATTTGAGTCCGTTGGCCACTCGATAGGTGAGGATCAGAGTCTTCGTCGTATCTTGCGCGCCGGGGAGCCAGATCTTGAAGCTCCGGTAATGCCGGTCGCGAGAGCTATCGACCTTAAGCGGAGCCTGATGCTCGTCCGTCGCGCTGACCAGGTCCAGCAGCAGAGTGTAATTAAATCCCTGCGGTGTTCGATATTCGACCGGGATATCGCGTTTCAATCCGTTCCAGGCTCCGGTGAAACGCGGCCGGATTGTTTCCGTCACCAGGAGGTCGCCGCTGGGGAGCACCTGAATGTCGGCCTGAAACTGCTCGATGACGAGCGAGCGGGCGTCGGCGAGGGCGCGTCCGTCAGACAGAAGCCAGGCGAGGAGCAGTAGGCCAAGGCGAATGAAGTACCGTGCGCGCATAGGGAAAAGAGTCGTTCGCCCCACAGTGCAATCAGCGGGAAGCCTGGTCGAAACTGACTTTCGGCACCGCCCGCTCTGTCACATCGACAAGTTCAAAAAACTCCCCCTGGTTGAAGCTGAAGAAGCCGGCAATGAGGTTGGAGGGGAACTCCTGAATCTTCGTGTTCAGATCGCGCACCACGGCATTGTAGTACCGGCGGGCATTCTGAACGGCTTCTTCGATCTGGTTGAGCGAGCCCTGAAGCTGGGTGAAACTTTCCACCGCGCGGAGTTGCGGATAGGCCTCGGCCAGCGCAAAGAGTGATTTCAGCGATTGGGCGAGCAGGCCCTCGGCCTCCGCCTTGGTGGAAGGAGATGTGGCGGCCATGGCACGGTTGCGGGCGGTGATGACGGCTTCGAACGTCTGCTTCTCGTGCCCCGCGTAGCCCTTCACCGTTTCGACCAGATTGGGAATGAGATCGTATCGCCGCTTCAACTGCACATCGATGTCGGCCCAGGCATTCTCCGATTGGACTTTCAACCGGACCAGGGAATTGTACATGCCGATCACCAGCAGCACCAATCCGACCAGAACGATCAACGGAATCCAGGCCATGAGACGTCCTCCTCGTTTATGCGTGGTAGCGTGGCGATTGCTCAGCGCACAGTCGTAAAACTATATCCGTAAGGGTGTGGGCTGTAAAGCAATCCGCCGCTGCTCACCGTTTTGGCGGTCAGGACGGCTAGGACTATTCGAGGACGGGAAGAATTCTTGTGGCCACAGCTTGCACGAAGCCTTCTTGCTCGGTGACGACCTTGAGCCCTTGAAAGCTCAAGTAGTAGCCGCCGTGGCTGGGCGCTTGAATGGTGGCGCTCACTTCGACCCGTTGGCCGTCCTCGATTTCCGGATCACGGATGAGCGGCCTCCCGCAAATGCCGAGCACAGCCACGGCCATGACGCCGGTGTCGTCTTCAAGCTTAAAGAGGTACGCGCCGTAACAAGCGGTGTCATTGGGAAGCTTATACGGATCGAGCGGTTGCACGTCCCGCACGGTGCCTTGGAGCGTGACCTGACGTAGATGATAGATTCTGGGCTCTTCAAGGATCTGCTGAATGGGAATCGGCTCCTCTGCCAGGAGGATTGTCGGTAGCCCCATGACGACTAGAACTGTGGCGGTGCTGAGCTGGAGGAGGAATGGTCTGTACGATCGCATGGCACGCGCATTCTACCATTGTTTACTCATGAAGCGCCCCGTGCCCGTCTTTCGCTTCACGCCGTGGGTCGCTATAATCCGCGCTCAGACCATGTGGAGGGATGTATGACGGTGAATAAGCAGCAGCTCAAGAAGTATATTGCCGACAGCCGCCCGCGATTTGAAGATCTGCTGGGTCAATTGGTGGAGGTGCCGTCTATCAGCATGGATCCGGCCCGGGCGGGGGAGATGCCGCGCGCCGCAACACTGGCCGTGCAATATTTGAAGAGCCTTGGAGCTGACGCGCAGATCGTCGAAACGGGCGGCTACCCGATCATTTCAGGAGGCTGGACGACCGGAGCCAATTACCCGACCGTCACCATCTACAACCATCTCGATGTGCAGCCGGCGCAGGAGCCGGAGTGGAAAGAATCACCCTTCGCGTTCCGCAAGGACAACGGCATCTATCATGGCCGCGGCGCGACGGATGACAAGGGCCCGGCGCTGTCGGCGCTGCTCGGGGCCCGTTATGCGATCGAGCAGGGCGTTCCCATCAACATTCGCTTTCTGTGGGAGTTGGAGGAAGAGATCGGCAGTCCGCATTTCGCCGCCGGTCTCCAAAATCGTATAGCGATTCCACGGCCCGACTCCGTCGTGGTGTCGGATACGATTTGGATCGCCAAAGGCAAACCTGCCATGCCCTACGGGTTGCGCGGATTGATCGGCGCGCGGTTGACCCTCAAGACGGGAACGAAGGATGCCCATTCGGGTGTGACGGGCGGCGCCGCCCGCAATCCCCTCGCGGAATTGATGGAAGTGGCGTATGCCTGTCTCGATGCCAAAACCGGCAAGGTGAAGATCCCCGGGTTCTACAATGATGTGGTCGAGCCGACAAAGGCGGAGATCAAGAGTTTCCTCAAGTCGGGTTTTCAGGTTGCTCGCTTCAAAGCTGCCTACGGATTCCATACGCTTCGCACGCAGGATCCTGCCGAGATCATGCGTCGTATCTGG
Source organism: Nitrospira sp. (assembly GCA_013140455.1). GTDB lineage: Bacteria > Nitrospirota > Nitrospiria > Nitrospirales > Nitrospiraceae > Nitrospira_D. The sequence goes on from JABFSU010000032.1 coordinate 46,897, forward strand.
GCGGCGCCGACCTTTGAGGTACATGGGCTGACCGGCGGCTATCATGGCCCCGGCGTCAAGACCGTCGTGCCGGGCCATGGAGAACTGAAAGTCAGCATGCGACTGGTGCCCAACCAGACGCCTGAGAAGGCCTTCGCGTTACTGAAAAAGTTTGTTGCCAAGCTGAATCCCAACGTCAAGGTTGAGGCGGAAGGCATGTTGCAGCCGTTCCAGGGACTCTTCGAAGGACCGTATGTCGATGCGGTGAAGCGGGCGGCAAAGGCGGGATTCGGCAAAGAGCCGGCCTTCATTCGCGAAGGCGGATCGATCGGTGCGGTCGTGACGATGCAAAAAGCTTGGAAGGTGCCGATTCTCTTCATGGGACTCAGTCTCCCCGAGCACGGCTACCATGCGCCGAACGAATACTTTGATTGGGGTCAGGCTTCCAGCGGCATGACCGCCTTCGCGCATTATTTTGAAGAACTGGCGAAGATGGGGAAGAGGTAGGGGAGGGAGTGGCCAGATAGTCCTTCTTGCTCGCTGAGGCCTCACGATGAAGCGGTGGTCCCTCTCTGCGCGCAGTGAAGGACCATCCGGCTACTCCCTTAGGTGTGTGAGTAGAGGCCTGAAGCCGATCGAGTGATCTCATGTGCTTGTTCGACGTGCGCAATCGAGGATTGCCCGCAGTCGGACATCGCTCAGCCGGCTTTCGGATAGGACTGTTCCATACAGTCGGGGCAAATGTCCCGTTCCAGTTTCCTCTCGAAGCACTGCTCCAGATAATCTTCGATCCGTTTCCGGTAGGTTCCGTCCGACCGGACCCGCTTGCACTTGGCGCAAATTGCGATGAGGCCACGCAGGTTCTTCAACTCTCGATTGGCCCGCTCCAGTTCCTCGGTCTTGGCCAGCAGTTCCTGCTCGCGTAGGCGGCGCGCGTCGAGTTCCTGCTTCAGGCTCATCGCCGTCGACACTCTGGCGACCAGTTCGACGGGCACGATGGGTTTTCTCAGAAAGTCGGTGGCACCGGCGGTGTAAGCGGCTTGCAGATCCGCCGCGTCTGTTTTAGCGGTGACCACAACAATAGGCGTATACTCCGTGCGCTCAAACGAGCGAATCTGCTGGCAGGCTTCCAGGCCGTCGATGTCCGACATCATCAAGTCCATCAGGATCACGTCCGGATCATAGGGGGCGATCTGACGGCCTATGACGCCGAGAAGTTCCAGCGCCCGGCGTCCGGATTCGGCGGGAGTGATCGGGCCGTAGCCGGCCTCTTGCAGGACTCTCTGAAGAAGCAGGCGGCTTTCTTCAGAATCGTCAACAAGCAGAATACTCATACGCCTAAAGCCTCATCATCCAGCTGGTTTCGCAGGCCATCAGGGTGCCTTTCAGGATGGGGGGCAATTTCTTATCCTCGCGAACCATTGTCGCCTGCCGAGTAAATCTCTTACGAGATCAAATCATAGCCAGCGCTGGGGAAAAACCCTAGATATTTCGCAGTTTGAGCGATGTGTGGCTGGGGGGATCTGTTGTGCAAGAGCCCGGTCTCGAGAGACCGGGCTTGAACCGTAGCGCCAGCCGGATCAAGCCGGCTGGCGCTCGGCGTGCTTTCTACGCTAGGACTTGTGTCCGTCCGCCGTGGCTAGAATCGGTTGGAACATTGGATCGGCGTCCAGCACGGCTTTGAGCAGTTCGGAATGAAGGAAATAGCGCCAGACGTCGTCGGTTTTCCCTGGCACCTCGTCGAACCACCGCTTCGCTTCCGTGACGTGGTGCAGCAGCTTGGCCTTGTCCCCGTAGTTGGGCATGAAAATCATGCTGTAGGCCATCGTATATTCTGCCAGGAACTTGTCGAGGGACAGATCGGCTACTGCCAGCGATGCGTCTGCATCGGCATAGGCCCGGTTGATTTCAGGGTCGTGCAGAATTCTGTTCCATGCGGACTTGTGCAGGCGAGACCAGGCGAGTTGCAGCAAGGCTTCGGCCTTGGCAGATCTTCGCGCATCCGGAATCTCCTTGGCCAAGGCCTCGTGGGTTTCAATGGCGGCCTGCTGGTCGTTGTTCCAGCGATAAGCGACACCCAACCGGAACCGGTTGTCGAGTTGTTCCGGTCTGACTTTGGCCAGAGTTTCCAGTGCCGGCAACATGCGGAAGAGAAAATCGGCCGGCGTTGGCTGGGAGAGGCCGCCCATTTCCATCCCGTTGGACAGGTCTGTCCGGGTGGATTGGGCATAGATGTTCCAGTAGAACTCGTTGGCGACCAGGGACAGGGCCGGGTCTCTGATCGTGAGATTGTGCCCGTTGCTTCCTTCACGCAGTAGGACGGCGTAGAGGTTCCTGGTGAGAACGGTCAGCGCGTCCGGTTGATTCGGGTCGATAATCAGAATACGGTTGAGCAAGGCCACCCTGTCGCGCAACTCAGGAAACGTGGCGGCTCGTGCTGCCGCGGCTGTGAGCGTCCCCGGCTGATCGCCCGGCCCCCACCATACCATAGATTCAGGCAGCGGCCGGCTGATCTCCGTTGTGAACGGAATTTTCTCCGCGACCATTCCCGCGACGGACGGTTCGGTGACCACCGGCAGATTGAACACGGTGGCGTCACCCGGGAAGCCATGTTTCTTCAGCCCCGTGAAGACAACCCACTGAGTCGTGATCGACTTCAGCGACTTGCGTGCCCGCTTGATGGTATTCGCCCACTTGACCGTCCCTTCGGCATAGGTGACCGGTGAGGCTAGGGGATCCTGGTACTGTACGCTCAACAAGACAAGTGTCGTGGGCACGGCCAGGATCTTTCCGTTGGCGTTCAATCGGAAAGAGCTGGATGGCAGGGATTGGCTCTTGGTGACGGTGACACGGAGACCGCTGCCCGGAGGAGAGATCCCAAGCTCTTCCATGACGAAGGCCGATGCCGGCATGCGCGCGAGCTCGTCTCCGAAGAAGACCAGCGGGCCGGTGCTCGGCCAGAGGACCGTCATTCCCACATCGTCTCGTTTCAACGCGGGCGCATGGGCGGTTTTCAGGCCCTCCCAACAGGATTCATATGACGGGTCGGTAGCCGGTGGGTAGGCCTTCAATCCCGACGGGGCGGCCCCTAGGAGACGAAATTGACAGGCAAAGTCCAACTGTCCGACCGTAACGTGATCTCCCTTGGCGAGGGCTTCGGTATAACGTCGCGCGGTATCGGCAGCCGGGTTGTTGGCATGGCCGGCCGGTTTGGATTTGTGCGAGGACGCCGCGAACGCGGTCTCCACTCCGGACCATCCTGCCAGGAGGGCGGTCATCAGAGTGAGCAGGATGGAGGCACGAAGGTTGTTGTGGATACGACCAATCATTATCATCACCTATTTCCTGGACGCACATAATAAGGGCTAAAGACCAGTACTGTAGCATGGTGTCGGACGAATCTGAAAGAGGCCAGGGGAGCGGATTTGCCGATATTCATCGGGAAGAGCAGCCCGTGATGATCTGGCAGCACCCGCCTGCTTGTGGTGGGAATCGTGAAATGTTTGAAGTCGTTAGCGCGGGCGCGCGGCTCGGAGAATGTCGTTTCGCATGCGGGCTCGTTCGGCCTGCGAGAGGGCCGGTGCCGGTTGGTGTTGGCAGAGGGCGACGGTTTGTCTGAGCGAGGCGACGAACTCTTCGCAGTTGGGGCAGGCGCCGAGGTGTTTGCGCAACTCCTCGCACAGCGTGCCGGGCAATTCGTCGTCGATGTAGGCGGACAGTTTCTTTAAGATGGCCACACAGCGACCTTTCCCGTGCCGGTGGGCTGGTTTCTGCTGAACGGATCGGGTCGTCGTCCGCTTGGCCATGGCTAGCGTCCTCCTTGCATGAACGGGTGGCCGTTGTGCGATGGTTCGGATGCGGCAATTCCCTGCGCGCTGAGCTCGCGACGGACAAACAAGCGTGCGCGATGCAGCCGGGATTTCACGGCGCGCTCATTGAGCCCGACGACGCTGCCGACTTCCTTGGCGCTCAGTCCTTCCATATCGCGCAGGACCAGCACCATGCGATATTTCTTGGGCAGTTTGGCAATAGCCCGATCGAGTACCTGGCGCAGTTCTTTATTCTGCAGCGCCTCTTCCGGGCTGAGCCCGTCTACCGGAATTTGCAGGCGAAACTCTCCCTCCGAGGTCGGGATAAATTCCTCCAGTGATAGCTCCCGGTCAGGCGCTCCTTTCCGTTTGCGCCGCATACGTGAACAGGCCCGCGCCGCAATGGCATAGAGCCAGGTCGAGACCTGCGCATCCCCGCGGAAGGTCTGGTAGCCCCGATAGGCATTGAGAAAGGTTTCCTGGACCAGATCCTTCGCCACTTCGGGTTCCCCGCAGAGTCTGGTCGCGAAGCGGTACATCTGATCGACATGGTCTCGATACAGTGTATCAAAGCTTGCAGCGGTACGCGCCTCATTGCGTGAGGCCGGGGTGGGTTGTTTGGCAGGAGCTGGAGTTTTCATCTTGTACCGGAGAGTCTACGGAGGGATCGAAAAGACTGTCAAGGATGGTGGGGGCGCCTGATGTCTAGTTGAAGCGATGAAAGTCGACGACCGTCCCGTCGCCATTCAGCTCCACGGTGATCGGATTGCCTTCTTTGACTCCGGCTAGTGAGGATTTCCCGCGATCGGTCGGGAACGTTTGTTCACCGGCAGGGGTCCAGAATCTCACCCCGGTGCGATCCGGGGTCGAAAATTCAAGCGGGCCGGTGATGAACCGGTGTTTTGGGGCCGTCCCATTGGCCGGGGTCAAGTCGGCCACGACCGAGTGGTGGTGAACATGGAGCGTCATGGTCTGGCCGACTTTGGCATTTTTGATGCCGATCTTGGCGTTGACGTTGATGACGCCGACAGGCGTTCTGAAGAAGATGAAGTTCGATTTGAGTTTGGACACGGTCCCGTTCAAGAGCACATGCGCCTCTGATCCGCCGGGGGGCACTTGGCCGATCTGCAAATCGAATTGGAGGTCATGCACGCCGATGATGGTACCGGTGTCATCGACTTCCACGGTGACCGGATCGCCGTCATGGAGTGCGGAGATCTGCGACTCATGAGTCCCGCAGTGAAAGGACGTGTCACCGTCCGGGGTCCAGCGGATCAGTTCTTTCGTGTCTCCTGAGCCCTTCGCAACGGGACCGGTTAGATAGCGATGGACGAGAGAATCGTCAGCCCGTTTGCGGATCTCAACAGCCATACTGGACCCGTGAATCCAGAATGAGACGCTCTGCGAGGCGCGCATATCCTTGAGCGTGGTTTTCGAACTGAGGGTGAGCAACCCTACGGGAGTCTTTAAAAACACGATGCCGGGCTTCGCTCTCCAGACCGAACCCTTCAAGGTAATCGAAGGACTGGTCTCTTCGTGATTGGTCGTAGCGGACAGCTCCGGCTGATGTTCCGGCAGCGGCTGCGCGGAACCCAGAGCGGGAAATCCTTGAAGCGCCGCCCCGTTCAGGACGACGCATACCAGTGCGAGGCGAAGAGTGGTCGACGGTGTTGCCATCATAGTTGCGCCGTTGAGTCCGGACAGGGAATCGTCATGATCTGGGCGGAGTCGCTCAGATCGCAATCCAGCTAGTCTGCGAATAACATGAGGCTGGAATCGAGTCAAGTTGAATTCCCTTCGTCTCGTGACACGACGAGGACGATCGCCTAGAGAAAATTCGTGAAGGCGGCGGTTATTTCTTGCGGACGAGAATGCGGAGCGGCGTGCCGGAAAATCCGTAGGCGTCCCGGAGCTGGCGCTCGAGAAATCCGATATAGGCCGGACCGACGTCTTGCGGGTGTCCGCAAAACAAGGCGAAGGAGGGCGGCTTCGTGGCGACCTGGGTGATGAATGCGGCCTTCGACGTTTTCGTGGGTTTGCCTTTCCGAACCGGGAGCGGATGAGACTCCAGGATTTTCTGGAGCCATTGATTGAGCGCTCCGGTCGGCACACGCTTATTGAACGACGCATAGACGCTGTTGATGTTGGGGAAGAGCTGATGCAGCGAATCGGGTTGAGCGGCAGACCCAAATAGTACGGGCGCCCAGGTCAGGAACGGAAAACGTCGATGGAGCTCACGTTCATATTCCTGGCGGGCTTCGGCATCGTTGGCCCGGAGATCCCACTTATTCACGAGCAGCATGCAGGCCCGTCCCTGCTTGAGCACCGCCCCGGCGATTTTCGTGTCCTGTTCCGTCACGCCTTCCACCGCGTCAAGGAGCAGGACGGCCACATCGGAACGGCCGATGGCTCTCAGGGAGCGCATGACGCTATACCCTTCGAGCCCAGGCTCGATGCGGCCGCGGCGTCGGATGCCGGCCGTATCCGTGAAAATATAGCGCTGGTCGTCGTGTACGACCAGTGAATCGATCGGGTCGCGTGTAGTGCCTGGCATATCGCTGACGACGACACGTTCCTCACCCAGGACGGCATTGGTCAATGTTGACTTGCCCACATTCGGACGGCCGACAAGGGCGATCCGCGGGAGTTGCGTGAGTTCAGTCGTCTCATCCGCTGGGGGTAACAGTGGGTAGAGGTTGTCCAGTAATTCGGACACTCCAATGCCATGTTCGGCGGAAACCGCGTGGAACTCGGCTTTTCCCAACTGATAAAAATCGGCAATGAGCGGCTCGGCTTTCGGCGTATCAATCTTGTTGATCACGTAAAAGATGGGCTTGGTCACGCCGCGCAGGAGCTTCACGACCTCGTGATCCGGCGGCGTCAACCCAGCCCGGCCGTCCAGGATGAACATGAGGATATCGGCTTCGGCGATGGCCAGTTCGGATTGTCGGCGAATCAAGGTCAACATGCCGTCGGAAGAGGAGAGATCGAGCCCGCCGGTGTCGACCAGCCGGAATTTACGGTCACGATAGGTCGCATCCGCATAATTGCGGTCACGGGTCACGCCGGGCACGTCATCCACGATGGCGGTTTTGACGCCGAGGATTTTGTTGAACAGGGTGGACTTGCCCACGTTCGGCCGGCCGATGATGGCGACAAGCGGCATCGGTGCAGCGGTGCTGAACGGCAGGGTTTTGGTCTTGGTCGGCGAATCGCGCATCTTTTTCATAGGTCTGCGACCGTATCACAGGAATTTTGGCAAACACAACCGGCCTCAGGTACACTTCCGGATCAATGAGGCAATTAGGCATCAATTGGGCCGAAATCGACGACGTGTTGCTCGACATGGACGGCACGTTGCTCGACCGGCATTTCGACAACTTCTTTTTCGAGGAAGAGTTGCCGCGCCGCTATGCGGCCCTTCATGGTCTCCCGTTTGAAGAATCGCGCGATCGCTTGATGGCGATGTATCGATCGGTGGAAGGGGAATTGGCCTGGACCGATCTCCATTATTGGACGGAACGGGTGGGTATCGATGTGGTCGCGATGCACAAGGAGCTGGATCATCTGATCGGGTTTCTTCCCGGGGCGGAGCCCTTCCTCATGGAGGTTCGTCGGCGTGGAAAACGGATCACGATCCTCACCAACGCGCATGCATCGGGAGTCGAGGTCAAAACAGCCAAGACCGGCCTGGATCGCTATGTGGATCGAATCGTCGATGCGGCTGAGGTGGGCTATCTTAAAATGCGACCGGAATATTGGCCGACCTGCCAGAGGCTTGTCGGATTTGATCCGGGGCGCGCGCTCTTTGTCGATGATGACGAGGGCTGCCTCCATGCGGCGCAACGGTTCGGTCTGGCCCAGATCATCCACAGCGCCAAGTCCAGCTCTCAATTGCCTGCCGAAGCGTCGAGCGCCTTCACCTCGATTGAGCACATGACGGCGCTGCTCAACGGCCATCCGTTTCCGGCGGGGCGCTAACGCCTATCCGGTTTGGTGTTGCGATTCCACGGTACAGTTCTCCCCCGATACGCGGGACTCCCTCCATCACAAATCGATCGAGTTGCACGATGCGCAGCTCTGCCTTGCTGATGAGTTGGTCAATCCGCCGGTTCAGGTTGCAGCCACAGCCGATCATATTTTGAATCGGGTTCAGCCGGTCCTGCCAGGCGGCGGTTCCGTCGTCGTCGCTCCGGCCATGCTCCAGGAACAAGAACTGTCCGGTCGGTTTCAGCACACGCCGGACCTCTTGTAAGGCCCGGACAGGATCAGGAATGGTGCAGAGAGTCCAGGTACTGACCACGTAATCGAAGGAGTGGTTGTCGTAGGGAAGGTGTTCAGCGCCTGTGCGGGAGAGTTCAACTGGAAACGGGGCTCTCGCGATCCGTTCCGTTACGCGATCGGGGAGCAGCGGGGCCGGATCGACGGCCCGCAACCGTGAGACGCCGACGGGATAGTGGGGAAGATTCAATCCTGTTCCCAGCCCGATTTCCAGCACCTCGCCACGTGCGGATTGCAGCACCTCGTTTCGAAGACGCTGAAAGCCGGTCCCGCCCATGATCCAATCCATGAGCCGAGGAAAGATGTAAGCGGAATAGAGTCCCATACCAGCCTTCCGTTCACTCTTTAGTAGGATGCCGTTCCCATCTTCTGAGCAATATCCAGCCTCACTCTTTTCCCGTATTCTTACACCATACGGTGACGGGTGCGTGAGACCAAAGAAAGTCGGCTGAGGGGATGCATCGTCAAGAGACTCTCAAGCCCTCGAATCAGATAGGCGATCCCACAAACAAACTCAAGTCAGTTCCCTTTTCTAGAGTTTCTTCGGGGGCCGGCCAATCGGTTCCGGCCGGCCCCCACCCGCTCCACGCTCTTCTCCCCATTGTTGTTGCCCCTGCCGGTCTGTGCTAGAGTTCCTCCGCTTTTTTAATCCCCCGGAGAGTCATGGCAAAAGGGTACGATCATCACGCGCTGGAAGTGAAGTGGCAGGCCTATTGGGAAGAGCATCGCCCGTTTCGCGCCCTCCAGGACACGACCAAGCCGAAGTTTTATTGCCTCGATATGTTCCCGTATCCCTCCGGGTCCGGGCTTCACGTCGGGCATCTGGAAGGCTACACGGCGACGGATATCGTTTCCCGCTACAAGCGCATGCGGGGCTTCAATGTTCTCCATCCGATGGGGTGGGATGCCTTCGGCCTGCCGGCCGAGCAGTATGCGGTGAAGACCGGCGTGCACCCGGCCCAAACAACCGCGCAAAACATCGCCACGTTTAAACGGCAGATGAAGCGGGTGGGGCTCTCTTACGATTGGGAACGGGAACTCAGTACGACCGACCCCGATTACTATCGCTGGACGCAGTGGATCTTTCTCCAACTCTATAAACGCGGGCTGGCGTATGTCGCCGAGGTGCCGGTCAATTGGTGTCCGGCGCTCGGCACGGTGCTGGCAAACGAAGAAATTATCGACGGCAAGAGCGAGGTCGGCGGGTTCGACGTCATTCGCAAACCCATGCGTCAGTGGGTCTTGAAGATCACGGCCTATGCCGACCGGCTCCTGGAAGATTTGAAGCTGGTCGAGTGGCCTGCCAGTACGCTCGAGATGCAAAAGAATTGGATCGGCCGGTCGATCGGCGCGGAAGTGGAGTTTACTCTGGCCGACACCCGCGGCACGATCCGCGTTTTTACCACCCGGCCCGATACGCTCTTCGGTGCGACCTATATGGTGCTGGCGCCCGAGCATCCGCTGGTGGACGTGGTGACCAGCGCCTCCCAGAAGGCCGCTGTCGGGGCCTATCGCGATGCGGCCGCCAGAAAAAGCGATTTGCAGCGACAGGAACTGGACAAGGAAAAGACCGGCGTGTTCACGGGCGGCTACGCGATCAACCCGGTGAACGGCGAACGGTTGCCGGTCTGGCTGGCTGATTACGTCCTCATGAGCTACGGTACCGGCGCGATCATGGCGGTCCCGGCGCACGACGAGCGGGATTGGACCTTCGCCAAGACCTATCAGTTGCCTATTTGCGAAGTGATTCAAGGCGGCCAGGTTCAGGAGGCACCCTTCGTGGCCACGGATCGTGGCACGGTCGTGAACTCGGCCATGCCGGACGGGTCTTTGTCATTGAATGGCTTGAGACCGGCTGAGGCCATTCCGGCAATCACGGCTTGGCTCGAGCAACAGGGCAAGGGAAAGAAGGCGGTCAACTACAAGTTACGCGACTGGCTCTTTGCCCGACAGCGCTATTGGGGAGAGCCGTTCCCGATTGTATGGGTGGATGGGGAGTCACACCCGTTGCCCGAGGAACAGCTCCCGTTGATCTTGCCGGAGACCAGCAATTTCAAGCCGTCAGGCAGCGGAGAAAGTCCGCTCGCAAATCTGGAAGAGTGGCTGGTGACGACTGATCCCGCCACAGGGCGTCAGGCCCGGCGCGAAACGAATACTATGCCGCAGTGGGCCGGCTCCTGCTGGTACTATCTCCGCTTCGCCGATCCAAAGAATGCGAAGCAGCTGGTGGACCCGGCGATGGAGCACTATTGGCTGCCGGTCGATCTCTACGTCGGCGGCAGTGAACATGCGGTGTTGCACCTCCTCTATTCACGCTTTTGGCACAAGGTACTGTTCGACATTGGAGCGGTGAGCACGCCGGAACCGTTTAAGAAGCTTGTGCATCAAGGCATTGTATTGGGCGAGGACAATCAGAAGATGTCCAAGTCCCGGGGGAATGTCGTAAACCCTGACGATATGATAGACCAGTTCGGTGCCGATGCGGTGCGGCTCTACGAAATGTTTATGGGGCCGCTGGAGGCGATGAAGCCCTGGAGTTCCCGCGGGGTCGAGGGCGTCACGCGATTTTTGGAGCGAGTCTGGCGGTTGATGGCGACGGAGGAGGGCGGGCTGTCCCCTGCCGTGCTCTCGGCTGCGCCCGGCCTTGAGCAGCAACGGTTGTTGCACCAGACCATCAAAAAGGTCTCCGAAGATATCGACGAACTCCGCTTCAACACCGCCATCGCACAAATGATGGTGTTCACCAATGAGATGACCAAGGCCGACCAACGCTCACGGGCCTTGCTCGAACCGTTTGTCTTGCTGCTCTCGCCCTTTGCGCCGCATGTGGCGGAGGAACTCTGGGCTATTCTCGGCCATGCGCCGAGCGTGTCTCAGCAACCCTGGCCGCAGTTTGACCCGGCGTTGACCGTCAGTGATCGGCTTACCATTCCGGTTCAGGTCAACGGCAAGCTTCGCGGGAAGATCGAGGTGGCAGCGGACACCGCACGTGACGTCGTAGAGCGAGCAGCCCGTGAGATTGTGGGGGAGTGGCTGCAAGGCGGTGAGCCGAAGAAAGTGATTTACGTCGAGAAGAAACTCGTGAATTTCGTCATATGACGCAAGCCCGAAACATCGCATGGTGGGGCGCCCCGCTGGTATCGGCAGCCTGTTTCCTGCTATTGGCAGGGTGCGGGTATCAGTTCCGTGTGGAGGGAGCCGGACCGACAATCGGGGGAACGCGTGCTCAGGCATCGGATCAGCCGACCTCGCGGCTGGTCATTCGCACGCTGGAGAATAAGAGTTTCGAGCCGAATCTGGAGACCCGCTATACGAACTATCTACGACGGGAATTTTCCTCAGGGAGCGGCGCGCAGGTCGTTCCGGATTCCGAGGCGGCTGATCTTGTATTGACAGGGCAAATCCTGTCAGTGGAGGTGCCGACCTTAAGCTTCAGTCTGACGCCGACTCCTGGGAGTCAGACGGGATCGGCTACGACGTTGGAGAGCCGGGCCGAAGTGACGGTCGTTGTGAAAATCGAGGAAACGCGAACGAAAAAGCTGATCTGGACGCAGGTCGCCAAGGGCTCATCCGAGTTCTATATTACTCCCGATCTGCAATTTAACCGTGTCTTGCAAACTCGCGCGTTGGAGCAGGCCGGCCGGTTTGTGGCAGAAGATCTTGCCTCACGGTTTCTTCTGCATCTGGAGGCCGGCGGGGTGACAAAGCCTGCGGCTGAGGCCTCCTCCACAGTGCCAGCCGCCAAGTAGATTATTTTCGAGGACGTCATGGGAACCGCGCTTAATCCATTGCAACTTCAGGCTGCGTTGCGGCAGCAGCCTCCTGCGCCCGTGTATCTAGTGGCGGGGGAGGAGGATCTCCTGCGCGATGAAGCCGTGGCCACGCTCAAGGCCGTGCTGCTGGGAGAAGGCGGAGATTTTAATTTCGATGTGTTCTATGGCGATGAGGCGGCCGGGAGCGACATCCTGACCTGTGCGTTGGAAGTGCCGGTGTTTGCCGAATGTCGGGTAGTTTTTGTGAAAGGCGCTGAAAAAATCTCTGCCCGTGAGGCCGAGGTCCTGCTGCCGTACCTTGCCGCTCCGGTGCAGGCAACCACCGTGATTTTTGTCAGCACCAAATTGGACGGGCGGCTGAAGTTTTCTCAGGCGCTCGCGCGGGCCGCTGTGACGGTCGACTGCTCGCCATTACGGGATATGCACTTAGGGCCGTGGATAAATCGGGATGCGCAACGCCTTGGATTGCGGTTGGACGAGAAGGCTGTAGAGGTACTCAAGGAAACGTCCGGAGGATCGTTGTACGCCGTCCGGCGGGAACTCGAAAAGCTCGCGTCCTATATCACGACCGACCGCGTAGCGACCGCTGCCGATGTCTATCAGCTGCGGGGAGTTGAACCCGGTGCGTCGGTGTTTGATCTCACGCTGGCGATCGCCGAGGGCCAACGTGGGCGAGTGCTGTCGATTCTTGCCAGAAATCTTGAGGCCGGCGAGGCGCCGCTGCGTATTCTCGGTTCCTTGGCTTGGCAATATCGCCGGATCTGGAAAATGAAAGAATTGCTTCGTGAAGGGGGGCGTGAGGGGGAGGCCGCGAGGACCTTGCGCATGGATCCGGTACAGGTCAGGACGTTCCTGGGCCGTCTGTCAGATGGGCATGTGCGGGATGCGCTACGATGGTTTTGGGAAGCCGACGGGCAACTCAAAGGAGGCAGCAGCGGCCAGCCCAAGATGACCATGGAGGGGGTATTGTTGCGGCTCTGCCAATCGGTGCAGCGCGCACAGCCCGACGCACCGCGCCGCCCACCGGCCCCGACAGGGCGGGGCGCGGCGCGAGTGGTTTCGAATGTCAGAACGATTACGAGCGGGAACCGGACAGGCCGTTGACGTGTTGGGTCAAGCGGGAGATACGGCGGGACGCGGTGTTGGGCTTCAGGGCTCCCTTGGTCACGGCTTTGCTGAGGGCCGAGGTGGCCGCGCGCAAGGCAGTCTTGGCGTCATCCGTCTTCTTGTCGGCCACGGCCGATTGCACCTTCTTGACCAGAGTCTTGACCGCGCTCAATGTGGCTTTGTTCCGATCACGGCGGCGTTCGGCCTGACGGGCACTGCGAAGGGTGGACTTGTGGATCACAGGCATTGTCTATTCCTCCAAAAAAAGAGCAAACTATGTAACATAGGGGACAGTGAGCCGTCAACAATCGGCCGACCCCTTCAAAAGGAATCCTATGGCCAAGATCATTGCGCGTGACCGTTTGATATTCGCTCTCGACGTTCCGTCGGTCGTCGAAGCCGAGCGCCTGCTGGATCGGCTCCAGGGGCATATCTCCTTCGTGAAGGTCGGACTGGAGCTCTATACCGCCGCCGGGCCGGACATGATTAAGCGGGTACTTGATCGAAAGATGCGGGTGTTTCTCGACCTGAAGTTTCTCGATATCGAAGAAACCGTTCGCCGGGCGACCGCCAAGGTTGCCGCCATGGGCGTCGACTTTCTCACGATCCATGCCAATCGCAAGGCTCTGGCGGCGGCGGTGCAGGGGCGTGAAGGGTCGGCCTTGAAATTGCTGGCGGTCACCGTGCTGACGAATTTCGACAGCCACGATCTCCGCGATATGGGGATTCAGCGGAGCGTGCAGGATCTTGTGACGGCGCGCGCGCTGTTAGCCTCAGAGGTTGGCTGTGACGGGGTCGTCGCGTCCGGAGAAGAGCCGGCAGCCATCCGGCAGAAGGTCGGGCCCCGGTTTCTGATCGTCACGCCCGGGGTGCGTCCGGCAGGAAAGGGCGTGGACGACCATGCCCGGGCGACGACGCCGACCCAGACGATCGCAGCCGGGGCCGATTATCTCGTGATCGGGCGGCCGATCCGGGATGCCGTCGATCCGGTGGCCACGGTGACCGAGATTGTGAACGAGATGCAAACGGCGTTCGATGCCCGCCCGTAGTCCTGGCCGGGTCGAGTTGCGGCCTGTCCCCGCTCTTTGCTAAGATCCCTCCGCGACGTGCGAGAAGTCATTCTTTCCAGATGGTGGGTGTAGCTCAGTTGGTTAGAGCGCTGGATTGTGGATCCGGAGGTCGCGGGTTCGAAACCCGTCACTCACCCCATCTCCCTCATTCGCGTAAGTTGATGCTCAAAGGTCTGGTCTCCCAATAAAGCCTTTGACGTCATTGTTTTATGCAGGCGAACCACTTTTATAGCTCTTCTAAGTTTTCTATTGTCTCCCGCCGTTCACCCCTTCTCCTGACACAATTTCAGCACAGCTAAGTTTCTGAAAACGAGGTCCCCAGTCTTCGATTCCGTGTTGTAGCCTCGCCTACGACTTCTCCTTGAAGGAAGCTAATTTCTATCCGGTATACGTCTCAGTTTTGTAGAACGCTTCAAGCTGATACATAGAGATAAAATCGGAAAAATAGGACTGGTGCCCCTCGCCAACTTCGACGCTCCCGGAAACCTTGATACTTTCCCATTAGCACGTAGGCCGGTTTCACCCCGAAGCCCTTTCTGTGTGCAATGTATGTATTTCTCTAGGCGTCTCTTGCGCCATTTTCAGTGCCGCCCTACAATACGCCTTCCTGCGAGGCCCCTATGCCTTTCTCGATTCGCCCCTACCGTCGGTCCCCTGTGCAATGCTTCGTCACAGACAACGCCGGTCCTTTCGAAGGCCAGGGCATCGTCTGGAATCTATCATTGAGCGGATTGCGTCTTTCTGGCGATCTCCCTATACGACATACGACCTGGGGAATCGCTTTCCCTGAGCCATACCTCCTGACGGAGACTGAGAATAAGATCATTGACGATAAACTCGCGTTGCTCAATCAGAACGGCCTGACTTCACATCAGTCGTTGAACTTGCTGGAGCGGCTGGGAAGGATCATTGAAATGGGACAGCGGCTGGCGAAGGGGACGACGCACTAACAAGGAGGTTCCTATGGGATCAACGTTTGTCAGATGGACACTCCGTGGAGGGCTGGGAAGTGTGCTCTTGTTTGCGTCATGGCCTGGACTCATGCTGGCCAGCGGCATGTTCCCCGGAACGGCGATTGCGAAGATGAACCCGCCGAAGACCAAACTCGAATCCTCCAGCAGACTTCCGGCGGGCACCGACTGTTCTCGTAGCGCTGGGAATTGGAGATGCTCAGCTAAAGACGGCAGCCTCTGGACTTGCAGCAGCAACTCCGATGGCAGCATCAACACGGAGAACTGTGCGTGTCTGTCGGGGTGCAAAAAGCCCCAGCCCACACCGACACCTGCGCCCAGGTGACGTCCGTCGTGAACCTTTCCCCGCACGGCGTCGACAGACCGTACATGCTGTGTGCTTATGGTCGAGACTGAACTCTAACCTGGAGGCAGACATGAACACCCAGAAGCGAACGGTTGTTGCACTGCTGAGCGCGTTATTCATGACGGTTGGCGCCTTCGCGCCGGGCTACGCTGCGCAGACCAATCCGCCGCCTATGAAAGCACCAACCGGTGCGGACTGTCAAAGAATTGCCACAGCAGCAGCGGAGAAAGTAAAGGCGAATGGTGGGACCGCCCAACAGCAGCAAGCCGCGTATTCACAGGCAAAGATGAAGTGCCAGGGTAAGATGTAACAGCGTCGCTCCAAGCGGGCGTGATCCTCTTCCTGCGTCGTCACGAGGATGGCAGAGTGAAGGACCTTGCAACCGCGTTCTGATTGAAGTTGCCGACGGTGGTTGAAGTCGTGAACAACATGGTGGACAAGCGTTGGGTTACCAAACGTGGCTCAGTCGAAGATCGCCGTGCCATGTGCCTGCGACTCAGTCGCAGGCACAAGACCTCGTTCGGAAGATCGAGGCTCAAGTTAGCGATGTGAGGAGCGATCTCACGCCAATGAAGGAGGCAGCATTATGAGCTATCTGCTACGCTGCCGTCCTGTTCGCTCCAAAACACCCTCTAAGTGCTGGGAGGCGATTGGATCCAGAGTAAGACGAAAATGTACCGGGAGTCTTTTCATACTCTCTAGACCTGACCCGACGTGCTTCAATTGAAATGGGGCGGTCTATCCGTCCGTTTCTCTTATCCCTGGCGAGATACGTTCTGTTGTATCTTGGCCAGTATGGAGATGACCTGGGTGATTCGCTCGGCCGCTTTCGGCGGAGGCGTCCCAAAGTCCACTCCGAATTCAGACCCCTTCACCCATTGCACAGTGGCGCGATCAATGAGCAATGGCTCCGGATCTCCCGGCACAAACATGTGCAGGGTGAGGACCATCCCGACGGAGACCGGTGCATTCCCCGTCATGGAACTCCCGCTCAGCGATAGGTCATTGATGATTCCTTCACCGGCAATTCCGGCCCCCTGGTACCGGACCGGCACCGATCGCTCGAATCGTTGATGCTTCCGCGTGACAAGCTCGGCCATGCGGTCTTCGCTCTTTCCCGCCCCCGCGGGCTGACCGAGCACGCCTCGGATGGTCGCGATCAATGCATCCGCCTTCACGGGCTTGTGGAGGAACGCCGCTGCTCCATATTCCCGCGCCTTCTGTTCTGCCACCCCGGGGTCTCGCGCCGTCACGACAATCACCGGAATGGCCGAGAGCAACCGGTTATTCTTCAGCCGTTCGAGGACGACAAACCCGTCTCCCCCCGGCAGCCCCAGATCCAATAGAATGGCGTGAGGCTGGTGTTTTCGGGCCTCGCTCAGGGCCTGAATCCCGTCAGCCGCCCATATCGGTTGATAGCGATGAGTGAGGAGTATCGAGCTGAGTAACGTCCAGCTCTCGAGCGCATCCTCGACGACGAGAATCTTTGCTTCCACGCGAGCTCCCTCCTGCGAATCGGTTACTTCGTCATAACGGCGCGGAGAGACCACCCTTCACGCATTCATGGCAGCATGGTCCGTCGCGGCCTGTTGATTGCTGGATTGAACGGAGACGGACTAGGAAGAGGGCGGCGGTCGAGAAGTCAGTGACACGACGGCAAAGCTATTGGGAGGTGTGAGCGGAACTGAATCGATGGCAGGCCACCGATTCTCTGAGTGGGCCGACAGCAGGATGAGATTTGTGACGTGGTTGTCATGCGAGAGGAATGCGGAGGTATCTTCAGAGGAGGTGATTTCTTCTCCATCCAACAAGGCCGGTTGATGCAGTGGGGAAGCAGAGGATTCTTCACAGATGGCGATATCGAGCAAATAGGGCACGACACAGAGGACGAGGAGACACAATCCGCAGGAGGTCAGCCTCCCGCTTCGAGAAAATGATTGCCAGCGCAGCATGGGGGCATTGTAGCAAGCAGTGCCGACAAAAGATAAGGTTCATTGGATCCTAGCCATAATACGTACTCGCGCCCGAGTGTGCCGGCCGAAGTTCGATCTTGAGGCGGAGCAAACAGGGCGGGGTCACCCGCCGCCCGCACGATCTGAGGAAGTCGAAGAGGGTGTATAGTGGCATCCTCTTCGATCAGATCTCGATCAATGAGAGGAATCCAGTGGAGCTATTACTCCGTAGGGGTGATAGAGTATTCAGATGGTTGAATGGTTTAAACAAGGAGGTCGTGATGCAAGTGTTTGAACGTATCGGATTCATGGGACTGAGTATTGCGTTGGTGAGTGCGCTGAGCGGCGCACCGGTCTTTGCGGCAGATGCCCCAATCGAGGACGGGTCGAAGATCGTGATCACGTCTCCGAAGGATGGAGACAAGGTCGGCGATACCTTTGAGCTGAAGTATGAATTGACCAAAGGATCCGAGGCGGCTCACGCCCACGTGTATTTGGACAATCAATATCAGAAGGGCTTTCCCGGAACGTTCAAGGGTGTGAGTAAAGGAAAGCATCAGGTCACTGTGACCGGTGCGAACAAGGATCACAAGCTCGTCTCCGCCACACAGACCATCACCGTCGAAGTACAGTAACGCTACAATTCAGCAACGTCACCGCTGCCAGGGCCTCTTATCAAAGAGGCCCTGGTGCGCCCATCCCTGAGTTTTCTCCGCATCCTACTGGTTGACTCTTTTCTCGCCAGAACGTAGCTTCTCCCCAATTCAGCCGCACCCAGTTTGTTCACCGAATAGAGAGTGGTCATGGATTGGTTCTGGTTGATCGGTTTCCTCGTGCTGTTTCTTGCGGGCGGAGGTGCGTACTATTTGTGGCAGGTGCTTTCGGCTCAAACACGAGACGACTTCCGTGCGCAGCAGCCCATGCTCCGGGTCACCAACCTGTCTGCGATGACCGCGGGGAATATACTCACCCTCATTCCGCAGCTCGAAAATGTCGGGAGTGGGGTGGCTTACGATTGCGTCTTGCATCTTGGTGGGTGGGAAGGCAGCTTTTCGGTGAAGAAAGTGTATCCACGGGGCCCGCGCTATCAGAAGCACGCGGCTTCGCTCGTGTTGGGGCCGGATACCCCGCTACGGGTGAAACCGCAGAGTCATGGCTATCTCCGATTGAGCTATCGGGATCGGTGGGGTCTCAAGTACGACTGTTGGTACCCGGTCACTCAATCTCTCAGCAGCGCGCCGCCGCTCCATAATATTCAGATCGACTTGGAACATCCGGATGTCAACGAGCCGTCTCCCTCGTTCTGGGAGATGCGAGCACTGCTCCGAAAGAATATGCTGCAGGAGTGATAGCGCTGCCGGTGACCACCCACGCGTTGTGCGTTTCTTTTCTTTGCGCCGTTCAACGGGAGCCAGATTCTCTTGCGTACCCCCAGTTAGACGAGGTGATCTGCCGACGGCTGGCCGAACGGGCCAGGCAGCTCGGCTTTTTTGTATCGGACCTGCTTCTCGCCAAGCGCCCACTGTGAGCCGGTCTGCGCCTGCTTGACTCCGTCATTTTGCGGGAGCGATGCTAAAGATGTCCCGGAGGTGTCGTATGAGACCGGGGTAACTCTCTCACCGCTGTGTACGTTTCCCGAACTTCTGTCCGCTTCCATGCGCCCTCGGCGGTGGCATACCTTCGAGGGCGTTGTTGTGTCTCCCACCATCATCAAGGAGGTTGCACCATGAAAACCTCACGAATTCTTGTGATCGCATCCGCGGTCGTGCTGTTGGCCATCTCGCCGGTTTTCGCCAATCCCGATATGCTGCCGAAGCATCCGGGCTATCCGATGGGCAAAGCGATCGATCCGGTCAGAGGGCAATCTCTCGCGAATGACCCCGGTCAGACCAATGCGACGGGGGCAGGGTCGCTGGTGAACGCTGCCGCATTCGATGACAGCCACTCCAAGCAGAGCCTGTCGATCAATCACGATAACCAGCGGATCTTGGAAAAGCCCGGCGCGGGGGTGTTGCCAACCGTGCAGGGACCGAACATCAAGATTGAACCACCGGTCAAGGAGGGAACCAAGATCAATGCCTCGCCGCAATAACGGTGACTGACAAAGCGTGACACAGTGTGGCCGGACTGCGGGTGGTGTGCCATCCCGGTCCGGCCATTGGGAGCAGATCCTTTCAAGCGAACGGGCCTGAAGGGTTTCCCTCTGAAAAAACCGGCTTGTTCTTCCCTCGTCGTCGCAGTAGGATGGCCTGGCTGTTTCGTCGTGTTCTATCTATGTTGAGGAGGGATTGTTATGTCAGATCGTTCACTGGGCCTGTGCGGTGTGATCGCATTGGTGGGACTGCTGCTTGGCGGCTGTGCGAGCGATGGCGCAATGGGAACATCCGGGGGCGGGTCGTCTTCCGGTAGCGGGGCGACGTTCGGCACGACGAAGAATATCGAGCGTGTCGCTGCAGGCGCGGTCGAAGACAATCTGAATGCCTGTATGGCGCGCATTCCCAAGGACGCCTCCGCGGGTCAGCGGATGTTGGCTGAGGAAAGCTGCCGCCGCGATCAAGCCAATCGCCGCTAGAATTTTGTGTTGTTGTAAGGCGGCGCGGGCAGGCGCGTCGCCATACAACAGGACCTCGCCAGTCGTTCATCCTTCTCTCGCACGCTGAGTGTGATCTTCGTGCAGGCCGAAAAAAACGGGCCGTCAGCATGTGCCTACGCGAAACTGTGGATTCGATGAAAGATACGCACAGCAATAGTTGGCGTTGAGCTTACGTAGCCTAACGGGTTGATCGGGCTTTCGTGCCCGGTTTCTTCGGCGCCTTGGTCGAGCGGTTTGTCTTAGGGGCGACGGGTGGGGTCGAGACTTGTCGTTGCCGAATGGTGCTTGGTTTCACTGGGGTTTGAAGGATTTTCACGGAGGTTCCGAGATCTTCGATCAGTGCGCGCAACGGCTCCGCGACCGACCAGGCCTGGGCAAAACACCCGCGTGGGTGGTGCGGAGCCTCGGCATCAAAAATCTCGGAGACCTGTCCGAGGCAGCCCTCGCTGAGATGCGCTTCGAGGCCATTCAAAAATCCTCTGGCTTCTGATCGCGATTTGGCATTCCGTCCGAAGCTCTTGATCCAGGCCGTTACCAGCGGTCCCAGGAGGAACGGCCAGACGGTGCCTTGATGATAAGCGCTGTCTCGTTCCCGCACGCCTCCTTCATAACGGGGACGATAGCGCGGATCGTCCGGTGACAACGTGCGAAGTCCGACCGGAGTGACGAGCTGTTTCTTCACGAGCCGGAGGATGTGTTGTGCACGATCGCGCGGGACCAGGTCATTGCCCAGTGCGATGGCATAGAGTTGATTGGGCCTCAAGGAGGTGTCGTTGCCTTCCGGTCCGTCGATGACGTCATACAGGTAGCCGCCCTGTTCGTACCAGAAGTGCTGCTGAAATGTGGCTAGGGCTCGTTGCCGGTCAGCCTGGCATTGATCGGCGTATGAGGCCTCGCCGAACAGGCGGGCGAGGGTTTCTCCGACACCCAAGGCGTGCACCCACAAGGCTTGAATCTCTACCGGTTTGCCATGCCGCGGGGTGACGACCCAGTCACCGATCTTGGCATCCATCCAGGTCAACTGGGCGCCGGGAGCTCCCCCGGTGATCAAGCCGTCTTCGTCCATTCGAATCGCGTAACGTGTGCCGTGCCGATAGCCATCGAGAATCTGTTTGATGGCAGGCCAGGCCGTGCCGCGGACACGGGAGTTATCCTGGGATGCAGCGAAGTAGCGATCAATGGCATGGATGAACCAGAGGGAGGCGTCGATCGTATTGTACTCCGGCTGCTCGCCGGCGTCGGGAAAGCGATTCGGGATCATGCCTTCTGAGACGTGGGTGGCAAATGCGGCGATGATCTGCCAGGCGACCTCCCATCGACCGGTCACGAGACAGAGCCCCGGCAACGAGATGAAGGTATCCCTGCCCCAGTCGGTGAACCACGGATAGCCGGCGATCACCGTCTGTTGCGTGCCTCGCTCGGACAGATACGCGTCTGTGGCACGCCGGAGTGTGCCGGCCAGAGGATCGGCGGTCGGAGCAGTCTGCGTGAGTCGGGTCCGGCGCGCCCGCTCACGCTTGGTGAGGGCAGGGACATCGAGCCCGTCGAAGGCTTCGCTGGTGAAGATCAAGGTTTGGGTTGCCCCCGGTGTAAGGCTGAACGTGAACTCTCCCGGCGACCACCAATCTTCCCTATAGTCGAGCCCGCGTTGTTGCTCGGCGGGGAACTCAATTTGTCGATACCACTCCGGGGCATGGTGATACTCGCCCGCATGGAAGGCTCGGATGGGGGGGAGATCGGTATAGAGCTGCCAGGTGACGGCACCTGTCTCGATCAAAGCGTCCGTCGAGAGGTCGCCATTCTCGTGATGCGTAGCGTGGTAGTCGCGCCCGGTGAGTTTCGGCCTGACCCGGAGAATCGCTTGCTGCTTCTTCTTGCCCAGCAATCTCCATCGAACGATGACGAGATCACGGCCATGGACCGTGAAGATCTCACGTTGAACTGTTGTGCCGTTGCAGATGAAGGTCCAGGTTGGCCAAGGATCGGTAGCAAACCTTGTACAAAACTGATAGCCGGACGGATGGACAGCGCTGGGATAGCAGTTGGTGGAGAGCGGGAAGGATTGCCCGTCGAGATCGAGCCACTCTTCCATCTGGTTCACCAGTACGAACCGTTCACTCGGCGGCTTGCGCGCAGTCAGTAAGAGTGCATGATACCGGCGGGTGTTGGCTCCCGCGACGGTGCCGGATGAGAATCCGCCGCGCCCGTTCGTCTCGAGCCATTCGAGACTGAGTGCGCGGTCCAGGTTCTGGCAATCTTGGGCGCTGATGTTCACGTCAGATTCCTAGTCGTCAGCTTTCAGCTTCGTCACTCTCCCGACTGCTGAATCAACTTCGCGACCAATCCCGTCCATCCCGTCTGGTGACTTGCGCCGATGCCGGCACCGTTGTCGCCATGGAAGTATTCATAGAAGGGCACGTGATTTTTCCAGTGCGGGTCGTCGTGGAATCGCGATGTTCCGCCGAACACCGGCCTTTTTCCGGAGGCATCCTTCAAAAAAATGTGGGTGAGCCGTCGGGACACTTCTGCCGCCACTTGCCAGAGGGTGACCTGATGGCCGGAACCGGTCGGGTACTCCACCTTGTATTGGTCGCCGAGGAAGTAATGAAACTTCTGCAGAGATTCAATCAGAAGATAATTGACAGGGAACCAGATCGGTCCTCGCCAGTTGGAGTTGCCGCCAAACAGTCCGGTGCTCGACTCGGCCGGCTCGTAGTCCACTCGATGCTCATGGCCCATGACGTTGAGCACATAGGGGTGGTCTTTGTGATACCGCGAGAGCGCACGGATGCCGTAGGGCGAGAGAAATTCCTCTTCGTCGAGCATGTAGCCGAGTACGGACCGTAATCGATCACGGCTGACGAGCGAGAGAAATCGACGGACGCCTCCGTCATATGATTGGGTTTCGAGATGTTGCGCAAAGTCGGGCCGGTTCTCGATAAACCACTGCATGCGGTGCTTGAAGCGCGGGAGGCTGTCGATCAATTCCGAGTCGAGGGTCTCGACTGCGAACAGTGGGATGAGACCGACCATGGAACGGACCTTCATGTGCTTGGTCTCGCCGTTCGGCAGGTGCAGTACATCGTAGAAGAATCCGTCTTCACGATCCCAAAGCTCGATCTTTTCTCCGCCGATATTATTCATGGCCCGGCAGATATACACAAAGTGTTCGAAGAACTTGCTGGCGACGTCTTCGTAAGCGCGGTTGTCACGGGCGAGCTCCAACGCCATGGTCAGCATGTTCAGGCAATACATGCCCATCCAGCTGGTGGCATCCGATTGCTCGATGTGGCCGCCGGTCGGGAGCGGGGCGCTACGATCGAAGACGCCGATATTATCGAGACCCAGGAACCCGCCCTGGAAGATGTTCTTCCCGTCGGCATCTTTGCGATTGACCCACCAGGTGAAGTTGAGCAGCAGCTTGTGAAAGCAGCGCTCCAAAAAACGCCGGTCGCCGACACCGTGGCGCTTCTTGTCGATCTTATAGATGCGCCAAGCCGCCCAGGCATGAACCGGTGGATTGACGTCACCCAGGGCCCACTCGTAGGCCGGAATCTGTCCGTTCGGATGCATGTACCATTCGCGCAGCATCAGCACGAGCTGTTCTTTGGCAAAGGTCGGATCGACGAGCGCGAGCGGGATGCAGTGGAAGGCCAGATCCCATGCGGCATACCAGGGATATTCCCACTTGTCCGGCATCGATATCACGTCGGCGTTATAGAGGTGAGTCCAGTCGGCGTTGCGGCCTCCAAGACGCTCGCGTGGGGGCTCCGGCATACCGGGATCGCCCTTGAGCCAGCGATTGACCTCGTAATGATAGAACTGCTTGCTCCACAACAGACCGGCAAAGGCCTGGCGTTGGACCTGGCGTGCATCTTCTGAGAGTATGGCCGGCGCGAGGCGGTCGTAGAACTCATTGGCTTCTCGAAGGCGTGCGGCAAACACCGCATCGAAATCTTGCGCGGTGAATTCCGGAGTCCGTTCTTCGTTCGTGAATCGCAAGCGGATCGTTTGGGTCGCGCCTGGTTCCAGCATGCACACATAGTGGGCGGCGGCCTTCGTGCCGACCTGATCCGGATTGACCGCGTCTTTCTCTCCTGCCACCACATAGTCATGGAAACCGTCTTTCACGTACTTGGCGCCATCCTGGTCACCATAGAGACGGCGGGTATTCGTTTCGTTTTCCGTGAAGAGCAGCGCCGGCTGCCCCTCACAGAGCAATCGTCGTTTGCCATAGTGATCGTGATTCGTCTCGATCACGCTCATATGGGTGGCTGGCTCGCCCTGTCTCAGTCTCGGGCGCCGGATATCCGATCCCCAAGACCAGGTGTTGCGAAACCACATTGTCGGCAGCACGGTGAGCTCTGCCGCCTCAAGGCCTCGATTGACGATCTGGATTCTGATGCAGAGGTCTTCTGAGGTCGCCTTGGCATACTCCACGAACACATCGAAGTAGCGATTGTCGTCAAAGACCCCGCTGTCGACCAACTCAAATTCAGGATCCTGGCGTTTTCTCAGGCGGTTCTCTTCCGCGAGCCGGGCATAGGGAAAGGCTGTCTGTGGGTACTTATAGAGATATTTCATGTAGGAATGCGTCGGCGTGGAATCGAGATAGAAGTAGTACTCTTTGACATCTTCGCCGTGGTTGCCTTCATTGCCGGTGAGGCCGAAGAGGCGCTCCTTCAAAATGGGATCGTGCCCGTTCCAGAGGGCGATGGCGAAACAGATCATCTGGTGGCGATCGCAGACGCCGGCGAGCCCGTCCTCATTCCAGCGATACGCTCGGGATCTGGCCTGATCGTGCGGGAAGGCTTCCCACGCGGTGCCGTGTGGACTGTAGTCTTCGCGTACGGTGCCCCAAGCCCGCTCACTCAAATACGGACCCCAGCGTTTCCAATGGCGCTGACGCTGGGCGTCTTCATCAAGGCGCTGCTGTTCAGCGAGCAGCGGCGGTGGGGGATCAGGCGGAGTTTGATGAGATGAGGCCATACGACTCCTTCGGCAGAAACGGTATGGAACTAGAGTCGGCGGATCGGAAAAGTCCTGCCCGCAGCCTAGTCCCGGATGCCGCTAGCCGTCAATCGAAGCCGGTATATGAATGCGGTGATGGATCAGGCAAGCGCGGGGCGGCCAAGAGAGCGGAGGAAGCGAGTCCAGATGACCTGGTCGAGTTGCTGATGGGCGCGTATGGGAAGGCGGATGAATTCGACACCGAACACGTAGCCCTTCACCCATCGGATCTTGCCGAGTTCAATCGCAAGGGACGGTGACTGATCGGGCATCAAGACATTGAGTTGCACATAACTGCCGGAGAGGACGGTGCGATCGCACGCGATCGCACAACCGGAAGTGGACAGGTCCGTCAACTGGCCTTCGCCTACAAAAGGGGCACCGCCAAACACGACGG
Source organism: Nitrospira sp. (assembly GCA_013140455.1). Lineage (GTDB taxonomy): Bacteria > Nitrospirota > Nitrospiria > Nitrospirales > Nitrospiraceae > Nitrospira_D. The sequence goes on from JABFSU010000032.1 coordinate 72,185, forward strand.
GGTAGGTGACGGGATAGCGATCGGTCGAACGGGTCTGATGATTATAAGCCATGCGGCTCCCTGTGTGATTTACAGCAGGGTAGCGGGTTCGTGCAGTGGTCGGCTATCCCTCAGAGGAGGGGGCAGGGAGAGGGCTTAGCCTGTTAAGGTGTCTTGTGAGCCGGTTCGGCGGGAATGGGCGCAGGTTGTTCGAGACGTTCGATGACGTCTTGCTTCAAACGTGTGGGTTCTTCGATCCGGTTATCGCGCTGAATGATCGACAGCTCTTTTGCCTTCCGTTGGCTCAGCTCGGCGATATCACTTTCGTCGCGGATCAGGTGGGGGGTGAGGAAGACGAGCAGATTGAGTTTCTCGGTCTGTTTGCTTTGAAAGCGGAACAGCCAGCCCAGCCACGGAATGTCTCCCAGGAACGGCACCTTACGTTCGCTGAGGGTGATGTTGTCCCGAACGAGCCCTCCCACCACGATGGTTTGGTTGTCTCTCGCGATGGTGGTGGTTTCCATTGAGCGCTTGGTGGTAGTGGGACCGACCGGGATGGAGGCGGTTCCTGATCCGATCGTCTGGGCAACGTTCTCGGCGATGGCGGTGATTTCCTGCTTGAGCTCCAGGCGGATCAGATCGTCTTCTAGGACTTGAGGGGTCAGTTCCAGCGTGACGCCGACGTCTTTGCGCTCGATGGTCACCAACGTACCTCCGGTGATCCCTTGAGCCTGTCCGGTCGGGAAAGGACGATTTTCACCGACGACGATTTTGGCTTTCTGGTTATCGGCGGCTAATACCTGAGGTGTCGAAAGAATGTTTGTGTCGGTGAGACTCATCAGCAAGTTGAGAAACGCCCGGACGTTGACGGTGTTGAGAACGGTGACGGAGCCTCCTGAGGCTACGCCGCTGATGGTCTGGGCGATGGCCGCCAGGTCTTCCGGGGCGCGATTGAGCCCTGCGATGCCTTGAACGGCACCGGATTTTCCGGCGCCGATGACCTGCAAGGGATCGGTCCCGATCTGCCGGAGGCGATCGACCTGCACTTCCAGGATCACGGCCTCAACAAAGACTTGTTTCCTGCGGGTGTCCAAATCCCGAATGACCGATTGGATCCGGCTATAGGCCGACTTTGTGGCACTGACTACAATGGAATTGGTGGCTTTGTCGGCAAACACTTGGACAGGGGCCTCGAATTCTGTCAGGGGACGCAGGGGCGGCCTGGCACCGGGGGCTGTTTGCGCGACCGTTTGGGAGCGAGCGACGAGGTTGGTCAGGACCGCTGCTAGATCGGTCGCATTCGCATGTTTGAGTTTGTAGACATACACGCCACGCTCAGGAGGGAGTTCTCCCATTGGCACGATTTGATAGACCGCGCCCTTAGGAACGACGGCAATCCGGCTGACTTCCAGTGCTGCCACAAACATGCTGTAGGCTTGATCCGGTGTGACCTTGGTAGGCGAGAACACTGAAATCTTTCCGCCCAGCTTCTTGATCGCCTCATCAAGCACGAAATTCTTGCCGGTCAATTCACTGATGAAGCGAACAAATACAGGAATCTCGACTTCGTTGAAGTCGAGGGTGATTTTATTGGAAGCAGACGCGGCGGTTTCCGCATGGCTTACCGGAGGAAGCGGCCAAGCAGAGAGCGCCACTGCGACCATGAGCCAGACATATTTTGAGGGAATGCGCCGGCGCGCATTCGGCAATCGGTCAGTCAGCACGCAGCCTCAATAAGATAGTGAGTCGATCGAAGAAAGGATCCCTTTGACATGCAAGCTATCATACGAAGGCAGGTGAGACAACCAGCGCGGGTGTTTTGAGCGGCGAGACCCTCGGAAGGATTCAGGGCTGCATGGCGCAATGATCTCTAGGCTTGAGAGGGAATGTCTTATCAGTCTTGTGACGTGCGAGGCGCACACGTCAGTGGGGCCCGCTTTCTCCGTCGGTGAAGGTGGCCGGCACCACAGGGGCTTTCATTCCGTTGCGAATCTCATCCGGCTGGTGTTCAGGGTTCATCCTTGTGGGCGAGGGGCAGAGCTTTCCTCGTGCCGCGCTCATCGCCAATGATTTCCCGAAATTTTCAGCCACGGCATGTTTGAGCAAGAGCCAGAGATCATCATCGAGGTCATTGTACCCTTCGATGAGTGTGAGGAGTTCGGCAAAAGGGTGGCGCCCTTGGGCCAGTGCTGTGACGTCTGGGTGGAGCTCAGGGCCGGCGTGGTCGTGAATAGCTTCACGCAAGGCGCGTGATTTTGCCTGGCACTCGCTGAGCGGCGCAAAGTCCGGTTGGTCCCGGTGCACGAGTGATAGCAGCCGATCGAGCACGGTCAAGGCGCGCATGCGCGCCTTCTCTTGTTGCGCGCGTTTGCGTTGAGCTTCTGCGGCCACTTGTAGCAGGGCTTCAAGTTCCTTCATTGACCCGATCTCTTCTGCGGCGGCGTTCGGGGTTTCCGACATCAGGCCGACCAGTTCGATCGCCCGAGCCCTGAGGTCGGTGAAGTTCCGGCGGGAGGCGGTGATCTCTTCGATCAAACTTTCAGACGGGAGCAGGCCGGTGGTCCTGACTTGCTCGGCCACTTCCGAGAGCCGTTGGCCCAGTTGCTCAAAGCTTTTTGTGACGAGAGAAAAATCCTGCAGGAGATCAGTGTGTGATGTGTCCATGGACATCCTCCCTCGGGTGAATGGTCAATCAGTTAAGACGCGGTGACTTCGGCATTCCTGATGTCGGGGTCCATATGTACTCGTGTGGACTGACGGCGGCACCTGATCATGGTCGTGCCGAAGCGCCAAGAATTGCGAACCAAGTGTCCGAATAAGAACAACAGTGGGATCAACTAAGAGATTGAGCCAATCGGCTGAGTGACACAATCTATTGGAGCGATCAGACATGCATCTGTGCCATGTGAGGGTGAAATGCCCAGGACTATTCATATGAAGCCGAGCCATCATTGTCTATATGCACCGGCCAGTCAATACATCTCTTTGATTATTATGGCTCTATCGTGCATTCCCAAACGACCCTAGATATGAAATGCATCGTGTTCGGCGCGGATACGATTACGTTCTCGTTTCAGTAGAGAGTGCCTAAGACGTTTAGTAGGGGAGGCGAAGGAGTGAGAGGGGCATTCGAGCAATCAGGATCAATCTCCACAAACCAGTGGCACGGAACCTGCGATCTTGTGCTCGCAAGAAAATTCATGACCGGATGGCCTGTTTAGATGGAATGCGCTCATGGATTGTCTGGAATCACCCGATAGATAGAGAAACGTGGGGAATGCGAAGGCGTAAATAATGGACTCTCAGCGGCTTCAAACAAAAGTTCAGGCGTTTGCCCATCGGCTTCTTGAGGAAGCCAATGGCGATCCTGTTCGAGCGCTTGGACTTTTAGTCCTGGTGTTGGAAGATTCTGAACTGGAGTCGGCAGATCATGCCCATCGGCTGGTTGCGGAAGTTCGTAAGGTCCTCCTCCCTCAAGACTTTTCCGAAGTCGGTCAGCCGGTTCAGCATCTTGCCGGACATCCATCCTGGGAAGGCGTTCAGCACTGTCTGCGTTGCGGAAAAGTATTGTGTAAGAGCACAACGGATCAAGAAGACGAGACAACCTATCCGTCCGGATATGTCTATGAAGTAGGTCCGCGCTTTACCACAGAGGATTGTGACGATTTCGAGCCCTGCCAGTAGGGTGTAGAGTTACCCCGCCCCTCACCATTGCCACGACCCTGGCGTTGTTCTTGGAAGGTCGGATGCTGTCTTGCCAGATTTGAGTTAGGCAGCCGCATCCTTCGCGTTGGTTTCGGCTCCGCGCTGGTCCTTTACAAATACACTCCCCTTGTGGGCTTTCGCGAGCTTTTTCAGCTCGGATGCAATCTTGCTGACATCGCCGGGATGATCGATCGGGCGGTGGCTGTTCGTCACGACCGCAATCGATAAGCTCATCATGGGAAATTGTTCGTGATTCCCTTTTCGGTCGACGGAATCGATGTAGCCTTGCAGCCGGTCGTCGCGATCGTAAAAATCAGGAATCACCAGGTCGAACCGTTTAATCACGGTTTCACAAATCGCGTCGATGTGATCGGGGTGGCTCATAAAGACAAAGTCATCGCCGCCCACATGGCCGACGAACCCTTCTACTCCAGCGAGTTCACCGACGACCGTCGTGAGAATGCGACAGGCCACCACCAGCACCTCGTCACCACGGCCGTATCCATACCGGTCATTGAACGACTTGAAATTATCGACATCGAGGTACGCCAACGCGAAGGGCTTCCCGCTCTCAATGCGGGCGGTGGTTTCGAACAGGATACTGGTGTTGCCGGGAAGCCGCGTGAGCGGGTTAGCGTCCAGTGACCGGGTCAGGCGGCTCAAACAGAGGCGTACACGGTGGACGATTTCGTCCGGACGATAGGGGAGGCAGATATAGTCATCGACGTCGACGCTGCCCCAGTCGACATCATTGAGGCGGATGTCGCGAATCAGCACGATCAACGGCAATCGTCCGAGAAAGGGATCGTTCTTCAGGTGCCTGGTGAGAGATTCTACCGACCGGCCGCTCGTCCCTTCAGCCGCCACGATGACGTGGGGGGGATTGTGGACAAGCTCGTGCAACGCGATGGTGGTCAGATCTCCGCCAACGACCTGGAAGCCGGCTTTCGTGAGGAGGCCGGAAAGGGAGGCAATTTCGCCAGGATCGTTGTGGAGAATCAAGACACGTTGGGCGGCAGTAGACTTCGTCATAGATAGTCGTCGATCGCAAGGAATTCTTCTGAGGCTCTGGAGATACAGCCCGCCAGCGATTCCGTATCGAGCCCAACCAAATCCCAGGCCTGCCGGGAGAGGGGCGGAACCCATTCGTCGCCGGGGTTTCCGCAGGCCATACCTTTGACGAGCACATCTGCTACGTGCACGACGGCTGTTTGCAACTGGGCATCCTGTGCCGCTCCCGGTTGGTGGTGGAAGAGAATCGGTTCACGTAGCGTGGCCGGCAGATGCCATGCGTTGGCCAGCCAGCCGCCGACCTCGGCGTGAGACACCTCGTACAGATCATGTTCGACGTGCATCATCGGGCGGTCGCCAGATGGATTGGCGGCCTTAATCTTTTTCGCCACATCCGGCCATTTCACATACAGAATGACTTTGCCGATGTCATGAAGCAGTCCAGCGACGAAGACTTCTTCGACATTCTTCATCTCCAACCGTTTACCCAGGAGTTGGGCGGTAATGGCGACGCCCAATGAATGCCGCCAGAGCTGACCAAGTCCGGCATCTTTCATGATGTCGTGCGCAGTCGCACAGAGGGTCAACCCTTTGACCACGTTGAGTCCCAACACGACGACGGCGTGGGGAACCGAGGCGATGCGAGATGGGAATCCGTAAAAGGGCGAATTGGCCAGTCTCAACACCTTTGCCGCGAGGACCTGATCTTTCTCGATCAAAGAGCCGATCTCCTCTGCAGATACGTTCGGCCGTCCGATCATGGAAGCAAGCTTTTGCACCACGTGCGGCAAGGTCGGCAAGTCACCCAGTTGTTCAATGCGGTTTCGAAAGTCGGTCGCCGCTGATGGACTCATGACGCAGGCGCCCCTTTCTCGAGGTCTGTGGTTCCATGGGTATTGTGAAGATGTTCTCGCAGAGCTGTGAGAATGGTCTGTTGAAGCGGGTCCTGGCATACGTGTCGAAATCGATGTTCCAGCTCGACCTCCAACTCAGCCAGCGTTTTGCCTCCGGCCGAGCCAGCGTCACCCTCAACAAATACGGACGGGAGATCCAGCTTCTTGAACCGTGCGATTATCACATCATCCAGGACAGCCCCCTCAGCAACCACAGGCAATCCGGCTGAGTTGGTGACTGGCTTCGCGAGGACCATTCCCGGCAACAGTTCGGTCAGTATCACTCGTTTCATCAAAAGATTCTCCGCGTCCAGGCATCGTCAAAACGTTCCCGTCCTCCCCGGGCAAGGAAGCAAGAAAGAGGAATGAGCCACATCCACTCCGTGCCTCTCTTATCGGAGCTTTTGCTCCATTTCTGAAGGTTTGCGGTGCTTCTGTTCTATTGACGCTCCATCAGTGGATACGAGGTGATGATGCACTTGGCGCATGAGTTGGTAATTGAGCAGAAATAGCACGTCTGCACTGATCACAGTCACCGGTCATAGCCGAATTCCGCTGCTCTGTTCAAAAATGGCGAATCGATCGTGAGCCGGCGAGTGAGGCGCTTGGCTAGTTGTCAGTAATTCAACGGGTTGTGCATAGGGCCTTGTGAGGTAGAGAGGGCACCTAGCTTGCAGTCTTGTGGGCGGTTTGGCCTCCATATGCAAAACAATCACCGAGTTTCTACGTTGGTACAAATCAGCCATCGGTGCGGCTTATAACCCTGTTGTGATCTGCTAGAGTTACTATCGTGCGTGCTGATAAGAAAACTCCACTCAAAGCCGACAAGAAAGTTCCGTCCCGTGGTCACAAGCGGGGTGTGATCGGGTACAGCAAGAAGTC
>JABFSU010000143.1 GCA_013140455.1 Nitrospira sp.
ACTTGGTGGGGTGTGGGAGGGTGGATCTGGTTGATGGTCGGGGGCAGGCGTCGGGCGACGGGGGGCTGGTTGCTGGAACCGGCACCCGGCGTTTGGGTGAAGCTGCCATTCTGTTGCAGGAACTGTTGCATGCGTGTGGAGGCACGTGGCGTCGACTGTTGGCCAGCCGATGGCGGAAGAAATGGGTTCAGTTGATGGACATCGGTTAAATTGCGGGATCCCGGCTGATTGCTGATTTGGGGCGGTCCGGTCGGCGTCGTATGGGTAATCTCGTTCAATGTGCGCGGCACGCCCGGAGATCCTGGGCCGGGAACAATCTGATGAGTCGGCATGTGGGACGGAATACTGCCGGAGGTCGGTGGAGTTGGCGGTTGAGGCGGCGCCGGTGGCTGCTTGGTGGTGATGACTTGCTGCGCAACTGCTATGTGAGGGCTGTTCGGGTAGAGCCCTCGCGCGACATTCAGGAGCGCATGTGTCTGGGCAAGGCCGATCCAGGGGTAAGGATAGACCACCGGCGAGACGATCACCCAGTCAGTCCAGGCCTGCGAGACCATCGCATTCGACTGAACGCGATTGAGAATCTCTTGCCGTTGCTGAAATGCCTGTTGTGTTTGGTCGGGAGTTGAGGCGCTTGCTAAGGCCTGGTTTGCGGTATCGAGTTCCTGCTGGAGCTGTTCGTTCTCCTGTTGTAACGCCACCAGCTGTACCCGTGCGTCTTCGTTCTCTCTGAGCGCGGCGATCGCATGCCCGACTTCTTCCGTATCGATCTGGGCAGCGAGACCGACTGTGACGACGACGGTGTCACCGTCAATCGTCGTATTGGTTTGCTGGTCCAGCACGAGGACGAGGCCGGCGGTATAGGTTCGGATCTCATCCTTGGTGACATCCATGCCGTCTACGACCGTGATACTTTCGAGATAGGTTGCCACCTGTTCGAGCGCAGCCCGTTTGGCAGATTCCGTGGCCATTCGGATCGCGTCCTCGCGGGTGTCGCGGTCTCCCATCCGATACTCACCTTGAGCCGTCACCACACGGATTTCAGCTTGTGCAGGGAGTGCCATCTGGAGCTGGGTCGCGATGAGGAGGAGTGAGGATAGCAAGATGTGAAGAAGTTGCTGAGAGGCCAGAGGTGCTGCCTGTTGTCCTGACTGAGCCGGCATTGCCTTCACCCTCTCCATCAAGAGGACTGACGCACCAGGACCCCGTTGATTGACGCAACTCTGACGGACCGGACGAATTCAGCATAACACCGGGAAACCCGTTTCGCCAGGCGATCTGCGCCTTCTGCAGCCATCTTGCCTTCCAGAAAATTCGCGTGCTAAAGTACGCATCCCCTTAATGGGTGAAAGGAAACGACGCACGTCCATGAACTGCTTACCACGATATTTGCTAACCCTCATTGTCGGTTTGTCTGTCCTGGGGCTTGAGGTATTGGCTGGGCCGGCCGGCGCTCATGCTTCATCGACGCCCCAAGCGCGGGAGCCTGTACAGGGAGCCTCTGAGCATGTCATTCTGTTTGTTCTTGAGGGATTTGGCCAGGATTCGCTCAAGGGCGGTGCTATGCCGGTTATCAGTAAACTGGTGAAAGATGGCGCAGCAACCTGGTCTGCCACAGGGGTCAATCCGGCCTTACGGTTGCCGACGATGGCATCGATCGTGACCGGGATGCCGGTCGAAAAGCACGGCATCACATGGAATGTGTTCGAATTCAGCCGCGGCTATCCACGCTCTCCCAGTATGTTCGACTATCTGGACTTAAGCGGCGGCCGTGACAGCGCCATTTTCTATATGGACGAGTCGCTCTACCAGCTGGCGAGGCCGGAGGTGTACACCGACTATCAGTTATGCGGCGCGTTGCGCCCCGAGTGCCGTTCCGAGAAGATTGTGTCCTATATCCGGCAGTACTTCCAGAAAGCCACGAGCGGCTCTGGCTATGGCCATGCGATTCTCTCGGTTCCCCATCTGCTGGTCGTGCATCTGCCGGAAGCCGGCCGGGCCGGGGTGGCGCATGGGTGGAATTCCAAGGAGTATCGCCAGTCGTTGCAGGCGGTGGACAGCGCGATGAAGTCTGTGTTGGATGTATTCAAAGAGCATGGTCTTTCCAGCCGGACGACCGTGCTGGTCACGGCGCTCAGTAGCCCCGGCACGGATCTGAGCGGTGAAGCGGCCACCACGCCGGGCGCCCCGATGGTGCCGTGGATCGCGTCAGGAGTGGGGATCAAGCATGGGCAGGTCATCCACCAGCCGGTATCGATCATCGATACCGGAGCGACGGTTATGCGCATTCTCGGGCTTGAGACCCATACGGAATGGGACAGCAAAGCGGTCGAAGAGATTTTTCAAGCGGCAGCGGTCGCGCCGGCAGCGGCCTCGTCCAAGAAACAATAGGGCGATTATGAGGAAACGATCTTCTCGTCACTGGTGTGTAGCACTCGCGGGGGCAGCGATGTTCGGAGTTCTGGTGTGCGCCTGGCCACTGGTCGGGCAAGCCGGCCCGCCGCCGGCTCATCTTAAGGAGCACCCCATTACAATCGACGCGACGCAGTTGGTGCCGGCCTCGTGGTGGCAAGTCCCGGGCGCGACGCCATCAATCTATCACTCTGATCCGGATTCGCTGGATGCCCCGAAGACTTCCGAACGACGGGAATTGCAGCTCAAGCCGGGCAAATACAAATTCATCGCCTTCACGTTCGATTTTCCCTTCGCCGTGAATCTCTCCGGGATGGTGGAGTTTTCGAAGGCGCTGGATCAATGTGTCGAGGGCCGCGGTACCCAGACGCTGGTGATCAAGTGCAAGCGGACGTATCCCCACGGGGGGCAACGCGATCAGTATTACGAACAGAAGCCATAACTACTATGACGCATACTCTAGAAGATCTGTTGGAAGCGCTCGAAGATGTCGACGATGCGACGCGCGAAGAGGCGGCGAAGGCCCTGGCCGAACTCGGCGACCCCAAAACCCTCGATCCCCTGGTGAGCGCCTGCAGTGATGATTTCTGGTCCGTGCGGGCCTATGCAGGTTGCGCCGTGGCGAAGATCGGCGGGCCGAAGGCGCTGGAAGCGCTGGTCGGACTGTTCAACGACACCATCATGGAAGTGCGCAATCAGGCCGTCGACGCGACGGCAAAGATGGGCGCGGTGGTTGTCGAGCGTATGATCGCGGCGTTGAAAGATGAACGGTGGCGGGTTCGGGAGCATGCGGCAAAGACCTGCGGAGAGATTCGAGATAAGGCGGCGGTCGATGCGCTCATCGCGGTCTGTCGTGATCGTGATGGTGCGGTGAAAAGCGCTGCGGCCGAAGCCCTTGGGAAGATTCGCGACGCGAAGGCTGTCCCGGCCTTGATCAAGCTGTTTCGGGATTCGTCCAAGATTGTGCGTGAAACCGCCGGGACGGCGCTGATCTGTATCGGACAGCCGTCGGTCAACCCGCTGGTCGAGGCGCTCAAAGACAAGGATTTCGTGGTGCGGTGCCATGCGGCCCGGGCGCTGGGCGGGATGACCACCGACTATCAAATCGGCCGGACCTGGGTTCGCGATGCCAGCGTCGTCGATGCGTTGATTGCCACGTTGAAAGATCCGGATCGAGCCGTTCGTGAGGATGCCACGATTGCCTTAGGAATGATCGGTGACTCACGAGCCATCGATGCCCTGTTGGAAGCCATGAAAGACGGTGTCGTCAAGCGTCATGCGATCGCGTCTCTCGGCATGATCGGCGATCCGAGGGCATTGCCGGCCGTTCTGGATGCCTTGAAGGGAAAGGGTATTAAGCAAGAGGGCACTCCGACGCCGGGTTGTATTGTGAGCGAAGATGCTTTCATCAAGGAGGCGGCGGCCACGGCCCTCGGGCAGTTCCGCGACCCCTCGGTCATTCCCGATCTCATTATGTTGTTGAAGGACGGGGTGTTGCGTGAGAAGGCGGCTCAAGCCCTCACGGTGATCGGGGACACGGCCATTGAACCGTTGATCGCGTTCCTCTATGACCCGAAAGCGTCCGAAGTGGAGGCCGAGGGCGAGCGGGTGTTGTCTTATGCTTCCGTTCGGTTGACGGCCAAAGATGCACTCCGATTGATCGTCCTTGAAACATTGGAAACACTGGGATGGTCACCTCCTGCCGAAGAAGTGCAGATCAGCTCCAGTAAGGCGGACAATCTCCGGGTCGATCGCCCCTTGGGTGATACAGGACGGTTCGGGCCGTCAGGCGATGTGGCCAAGTCTAGTTAGGCATTCCGGAGCTGCTGTTGTCCTTCCCCATCACCTCGCCAGGCGTGTTCCGGTTCCGTTGACCCTGTAAAAAACCGTGTGCTAGGGTTATCGGCTCGATTCAGGAGGTCCAGAGTGGGGGATCCCGTGGCAGAGCAGATTGCAGCCCTCAAAGACGAGGATTGGGCGATTCGAGAGGAAGCCGCCGGCTTGCTCGGGGCCTTCAAGGATCCGCGCGCGGTTCAGCCGTTAGTCGCGATCCTTCGCGATGCTGATCGCGCGGTGCGGGAAGCGGCGATTGGGGCGCTGACATCGATCGGCGCACCTTCAGTAGAGGCCCTTGGCGCCTGCCTCGCCGACCGCGAATTATCGGTGCAGGAAGCGGCATCGGGAATCCTGGCGTCTATCGCCGATGAACGCGTCTATGGGCCATTGGTGGCTGCGTTGCGGAGCGAGGATTGGATCGTGCGCATGCATGCGGCGAAGGCCTTAGGGCATGTGAAAAATATGACGGCGGTTGAGCCGCTGATTCCGCTGCTGCAAGATAAAGTCAAAGCCGTGCGGGAAGAAGTCGCGACCGCCCTGGCCTCGATTGGAGAAGCGGCGATTCCTTCGTTGCTGGAAGCCCTGCAGCACACCGAGTGGCTGGTTCGACTCCATGCGGTGGAATCGCTCGGCAAAACGAAATCCCCGCGTGCGGTCGAGCCGCTCCTTGCACTATTGTTCAACGACCAGGATTCTGCGGTTCGTGAAGATACCGTGCGGGCGTTGGGTGAAATCGGAGATCCGCATGCAGTCGAATTTTTGTTCACGGCGATGCGGGAGCCGGGATTGCGCACCTTGGCGGTTGAAGCCCTCGGACGCATCGGTGACCGGCGGGCGGTGCCGGTGTTGATCGAGGTGGTTGCAGGTACCTGCCCACCGGATGTGACGCGTGCGGTTGCCGGCTGCGGCGATCAATGGAGCGAAGAAGTCATCACCCAGGCCGCGGCCGCCAGGGCGTTAGGCATGATCGGCGATGACGCTGCGGTCCCTGCGCTGGTGGCCGCTTTGGAGCCGACGTTTACCAGAGCTGAGGCGGCGGCGGCTTTAGCGAAGTTTGGATCGAAAGTGGTTCCGTTCCTCATCCCACTGTTGACCGGTCATCCCGATGAAAATATGCGGTATCACGTGAAGGAAACTTTGGCGCTGGCTGGCTGGCGAGCCGGTCGAGTCTAGACGGATGCTGAAAAAGTCCGCCAGCGGCGTTCTCGCGTCGCGCCGAGACTCAACGTACTAAGAAGTACGCCTCGTCCCGTTGCTCGCTGCGGCCTTGCTGGACGGTCTTTTTGAGCATCCTGGTCGCGTAAATAGAGCGTAGCAGTATTCATTGTGTGTCCGGTGTTTCTATTGAAAGTATAAATGTCCAAGGAAACGATTGAAACGCTGGTCTCGGAGCTGGTCCATGAAGAAGACTGGCGGCGCATGCGGGCGACGGCGGCCTGTGTCGCCGGCGGACCTCGCGCCGT
>JABFSU010000095.1 GCA_013140455.1 Nitrospira sp.
CCGCTTCTCGAAGCATTCAAAGTCGCGGATGATGTGCTGCGCCAAGCGATCCAGGGTATCGCCGACGTCATTACGACGACAGGACATGTGAACGTTGACTTTGCCGATGTTCGGACCGTGATGTCACACACGGGACGAGCGGTCATGGGCATGGGCGTGTCCTATGGGCCGAATCGGGCGATCGAAGCGGCGCAAAAGGCTATGTGCAGTCCTCTCCTTGAGGAAGGAAGTGTTGAGGGGGCCTGCGGTGTTCTGTTGAACATTACGGGAGGCCCCAGCATGTCGCTGCACGAGATCGAAGAAGCCGCCTCGATCATCCAACAGGCGGCAGATCCTGAAGCCAACATCATCGTCGGTCAGGTCATCAACCCGGACATGGGGGAGGAACTGATCATCACGGTGATCGCGACCGGGTTTCAACGAGAAGAGGACTCAGCGCCCGTCACGATCGGAGCTGATAGGGGAGCAAGTCGGCCAGCCAAACCTATCCCCTCAGCGTTAGCCGGCATGGGTGCTGCACTAGCGGGAGATCGACCGATAAAAGACCTCGATCGCCCCACCTTTTTGAGACGAATGAATGATGTGCGAGAGTCAATGGATCGAGCGGTGATGACCGCCGAAGACGAATGGGATGTGCCAACCTTTCTACGCAAACAAACAGACTGATCGCGTGCCGATTTTCACGTGATGAGGCAGGGAATGTGATTATGGCAAGCTCATCGGTTATTACCGTGCCGGCGTTTGCGGATGCCGGGACTCAGGTCCGCCATTTTTTCGGGACCCGTCGGCATGCCATGGGGCTTGGCCTTGAAACAGGTATTCCACAGCGGAGGATTGCAGGCGCGGCGTCGTCTTCATGGACGCTCTCAGTGAAGCAAGTCCATGGGACAGAGGCGTTAGTGGTGGATCGTGCCCTCGCCCCGACGGATCGATTTGTGGGAGGTTGGGATGCCTTGGTTACCGATCAACCTGGCATTATGGTGGCGGTACGGACGGCGGATTGTGTCCCGATTCTCATGCATGATCTTAAGCGTCGGGTTGTGGCTGCAGTCCATGCCGGCTGGCGAGGAGCGGTTGCCGGCATTGTTCCCAAAACGTTGGCCCTATTGGAGTCTCGCTTTGGATCGCGTCTAGAGCATGTACGGATCAGTATCGGTCCATCCGCTGGGGTTTGCTGCTATGAAGTGGATGAGCCGGTTCTTGACCATCTGTATCAGGGATTTCCAGATTGGAAGAAGGTGGTTCGGACGAAGGAGGCAGGAAGAGTGCATCTTGATTTGAAAGCGCTCGTCAGAGAACAGGCGCAAGCCTTTGGGGTATCTCCGAAGTCCATCACCACTGTCAACGTCTGTACAATTTGCCATGAAGACCTCTTTTTTTCCTATCGGCGGGAGGGGAAGGTCAACGGGACCATGGTCAGTGCCATCGGGTTGCCGATGAGGCGAGCATAGGTGAGGCTCTGCCAATTCGGATGCGCTTCCGCTAGAATGAAGAATGGGCTGCTGAATGAGCGGCCGCGACTCCTGCGAGAGGACCATGGAACCGCTCATCCCTGACACGATCGCAAAACGCGTTCAATCGATTCTGACGAAGATCCGGTTGGCGGAGGAAAAAGCTGGACGTCCTGCCGGTACGGTGCGGCTCGTGGCCGCAACGAAGACCGTGACCGTTGAACATATTGCGGAAGGTGTGCGCGCCGGCCTGTGCATGTTAGGTGAAAATCGGGTACAGGAAGCGCTTCCCAAAATAGCCGTGTTCACCGAGGCATCAGTTCAATGGCATTTTATCGGTCAGCTGCAACGGAGGAAGGTCCGATCTGTAATCGGTCGATTCGACCTCATTCATTCGGTAGATACGGTCGACCTCGCGCAAGAAATCAATCGTCGTGCGGAGGAAGCCGGTTGTCGGCAGAATGTCTTGCTGGAAGTAAATATCGGAGGGGAACCAACCAAGGCAGGGTTTCATCCCGATGACGTGGTACGATCAGTACCTATGATGGCCCAATTCTCTCATATGTGTATCAAAGGCCTCATGACGATTCCTCCACCGACCGCTGGTCAGGATTCGGCCAGGCCGTATTTCCGCACACTCCATGAACTGGCTCGACAGATCGCGGCTTTAAACTTACCGACCGTAGGGATGGATGAATTGTCGATGGGTATGTCAAACGATTATGACGTGGCCATTGAGGAAGGGGCGACATTGGTCCGGGTTGGCACCGCCATCTTTGGAGCGCGGCATGTCTAGTCCAACAGTCATGCCCAATATCTCGTTTGTGGGCAGTGGCCGGATGGCGGAGGCATTGATCAGTGGGGTGCTGTCCTCCGGGGGCTACAAGGCCGGGCAGATCTATGTCGCTGATCCAGATACGGCCCGCCTGGAGCATCTCAAGAAGCAGTACGGCGTTCAAATTAGTGCCACGAATCATGAGGCAGTAGTCTCGGGAGATGTCATTGTGCTGGCCGTGAAACCTCAGGTAATGGCCGCAGTCTTCAAGGAGATCGGGGATGGGTTGGTGAAACGGCTTGTGATCTCGGTGGTTGCGGGAATGCCACTCATGCGAATTATTGAGGCTTGTGGGCCGCAGGCTCGTGTCATTCGCGCGATGCCGAATACGCCGGCGATGGTCGGTGAAGGGATGACTGCCTTGGCGATCGGTCCCGGGGTAGGGGAGAGCGAAGTGGCATGTGCGCGACAGCTCTTTGAGTCGGTTGGTCGGGTGGTGTCTGTCGATGAGCGCTTCATGGATGCTGTGACCGGCTTGAGCGGAAGCGGACCGGCGTACGTCTTTCTCATGATCGAAGCGATGACCGATGGCGGCGTCAAGATGGGGTTGTCACGAGAAACGGCCAGTCTCCTTGCTGCGCAGACCGTTTTGGGCGCGGCACGGATGGTCATAGAAACTGGGCAGCATCCAGCGCGTCTCAAGGATCAGGTGGCGTCTCCTGGCGGAACGACGATTGCGGGTTTGCATAGACTGGAACAGGGAGGCCTCCGAGGCGTATTGATCGACGCCGTCGAGGCCGCGACGAAACGTTCTCAGGAGCTTAGAGGCTGATGTTTGTTGTGGGAAATACGCTATTAGGGGTGGCCACGGTACTTGATTATGCGCTGACGTTCTATAGCTGGATCGTCATTGCTCGAGCGCTGATTTCTTGGGTGAATCCGGATCCGTGGAATCCAATCGTTCAATTCCTTACCCGAGTCACTGAACCGATTTTGGTCCCGATCCGACGGCGATTGGGCTCGGGGATGGGCATGGATTGGTCGCCATTGATCGTCATCGTGACCATCTGGTTTTTGCAGATTGCGGTCGTACAGTCGATTAAGGACCTCGCGGTACGGATGAATTGATTCAACGAATGGGGGATGCCATGAAGATCACACCGCTCGACATTCAACAGATGGTCTTTCAAGTCAAGCTTCGTGGCTATGACCGTGAAGAGGTCAACCGCTTTCTAGAAGAGATTGCACAAACCGTCGAATATCTGAATCGTGACAATGCCATGCTGCGTGATCGAATTATGACGCTTGAACAGCAGGTCTCGGATCTCAAACGGACTGAGGCGACTTTGTCTACCACATTGATCTCGGCGCAGTCGTTGGCCGAGGATGTCAAGCGAAGCGCGCAACGCGATGCCGAGTTGATCGTCAAAGAGGCGGAACTGAAAGCCAGCGAGTTATTCCGACAAGCGCGAGTGGAGCTAGGAAACACACAGCGAGACTTGTCTCTGCTGCAGAAGCAGCGGCTGCTCATGGTTGAGCGGATGCGGGCGACGCTTCATACCTTCGAGCGGATGTTGGACGTGGAAGCCAGTGAAGCGTACCAGGATCATGGCGTCATGCAGGAAGAAAAGCTGGAAGGGGAATCAAGCCCTACCCGTTGACTGTTTCTGATTGAGAGCGCTTCCGCTGTGTCATGCGTGATCATTACTCCTGATCATACCCCGTCATCCTCATCCCGATGCCCAATCTTAGTGTGATCCAAGCAGCACTCGATCGAGCCGTTACCGACGGGGTCTTTCCGGGGGCTGTATTGGCGGTGCGGTGTGGCAATAGACCGGTTTCTCGCTTTCATGCCGGTCATCTTTCAACCGTCCCTCCAGGATCTCCCGTCCGTCCCTCCACAATTTATGACCTGGCTTCGTTGACAAAACCGTTGGCCACCGTTACGGCCCTCGTTTTGTTGATGCAGAAAGGCCGTTGCCAGCTTGATGACTATGTGGCCGACCATCTTTCGGAATGTGCTGATACGTTCATCGGCTCTGCGACGATTCGCCACATACTGACGCATTCTTCTGGTTTGCCTGGCTGGCGAGGATTCTATGAACAACTCAGACCGGATGGAGTAATCCCTTCGTCGGCTGGCGAGCGAGGGCAGGCCAAACGTACGATGCTCAGTCTCATTCGGTCTGAGGCGCCAGTATACGAACGAGGCACACGCAGCCTGTACAGCGATCTCGGCTTCATGTTGCTCGGCTTTATTATTGAGCGAATCAGCGGACAATCGATGAGCGAGTATTTTCTTGAGCACATTGTGTGCCCGTTGGGTAAGCCACGGATGGGATTTATCCTGTCCGGACAGCACCGTGCACTTTCTCATAGCCTAGATGCTGATATGGGTGGTATAGCGCCGACGGAAATTGATCGATGGCGAGGACATCTCTTATGTGGAGAAGTCCACGATCAGAATGCAGCTGCGTTGGGTGGTGAGGCTGGTCATGCCGGGCTGTTTGGGACTGTAGATGCGGTGTTGACGATCTCAGGCGAGTGGTTGGGAGCGTATCATGGCCGAGTAACGATTCTCGATCGGGCCATGGTCCATGAATTTACACGAAGACAGAAATTGGAAGGATCTTCCAGCTGGGCGCTCGGGTGGGATACACCGTCAGTTCCTTCATCTGCAGGATGCCATTTCGCAGCTCAATCATTTGGCCATCTCGGCTACACGGGGACGTCCCTCTGGATTGATCCTGTGCGAGAGCTGGAGGTCGTTCTGCTCTCAAATCGAGTGCATCCATCAAGCAGGAATGAAGCGATTCGGGAGTTCCGTCCGGCGATCCATGATCTGGTGTATCAGGAATTCATCGGCTCGATTTAAGCCTGATCGGGATAGTCAAGCCACGTTTCTTTTTCGGCGAGATAGCGAGTTCCCTTAAAATTGGCCCGCGTTCTCATGCGAGTGAACCCGAACCCTTGAAGTTTATCCACTAATTCTTTTACTGTTGCGGCAATGGTCGAGTGTGAAGAACTCTCAACAACGAAGGCTTCATACATAATCTTCCCCGAGTATCCCGATGAAGTCCGATTGACCAGAATGGTGCGGTTAAAATATCGATCGCTCGGATCAACTCCTTCAAGCTGATGTTTCTCGACCAATCCTTCTTTCTTAAACATCAGTGGCAACGTGCTCATGCTTCCTTATCCCCCAGAAATAACAGTTGACGACAAGTCTATATCTATCAATTATAGAAGGTCATCCATACAGCCTGCAACTCGTTGACAAGCGTCGCGTCGATTACTATGATGCCACCCCTCATCCAGTCAGAGGCGCGGCTAGTTCCATCCCATGAATATCCCCAATAGCCTCAC
>JABFSU010000053.1 GCA_013140455.1 Nitrospira sp.
TCTCTGCTCAATAGAACAAACTCAGCCGTCTCCGCTTGACGTTCAGCAACAATCCCAACGACGCCATGGTCATCACCGTCGCGCTGCCTCCGTAGCTCATCAAGGGCAGCGGAATCCCGACGATCGGAAACATCCCGGCCGTCATCCCGATATTCACCACGACACAAAAGCACAACATGGCAACAATACCGGCGGCGAGCAACGCTCCCAATTGATCTTTCGCTTTCGATGCAATCTCCAGGGAAAGCCAGATCAGTGCGACAAACAACACCAACAACAGCAACACTCCCAGGAATCCCCATTCTTCCGCATACACGGCAAACACAAAGTCTGTATGGCCTTCCGGGAGGAACTTCAGCTGACTTTGCGTCCCCCCGTAGAGGCCTTTTCCCATCAGCTCCCCGGATCCGATCGCAATTCTGGACTGTAGGGCGTGATAGCCCTTCCCTCCCGGATCGTAGTCCGGGTCAACGAAGGCCATAATGCGCTGTCGTTGATAATCATGCAAGGACCCCCAGACCCCTTCCCAGGCAAACGGGAACAGCATGACCACAAGAAGGAGGATGACACCCAGCGCCTTCGACCGCACGCCGACCATCAAAAGCATGGCCGCATAGACGGCCACGAAACTCAATCCACTGCCCAAATCAGGCTGCTTCAGGATCAACACCAGCCCGGGAAACATCAGCATTCCCGGCATAATGACCCGTTGCAACCACCCCACCCGAGGCGTCTTCGAATAGTAATGCGCCAGGACAAGGATCAACACCAGCTTCGCAAATTCGGATGGCTGAAAACTGAACGGGCCCAACGCGATCCAGCGCTGCGCCCCCTTGCTCGTTCGCCCCTCGAGCAACACAAATGCCAGCATGAGCAGCACGACCCCGTAGAGCGGGTAGGCCATCCGTGCGATGCGATGATAGTCGGACACCAGCATGAACACAAATGCCGCACTGCCCATGAAAATCCAGGCAATCTGCTTGATGTAATAGGGGGCGAGGCCGGTCTGCTGGCTGTGGGTCACGCTATGAATTGACAGGACGCCGATCCCAAGAATGGCCAGCACCAATGCAAGAAAACGATAGTCGAAACTGTCGAGTCCGCGATTATCAATCAGACGATCAATCATAGAAATCCACGCACGATACCCAGGCCTTCGCCCCCGCTATGATTGCGGAGCGACCGTCGGTACCTGAGGCATCAGCTTCATATAGGTCTCAATCACTTCTTTCGCCAGCGGGGCTGCCGCTGAACCGCCGTGGCCCATATGCTCGGCGAGCACCGCCACGGCAATCTTGGGAGCCTCGACCGGTGCAAACGCGACAAACCAGGCATGGTCGCGAAACTTCTTGGGAATGTCTTTCTCCGCCTTCTTCTCTTTCCCCAGAGCCGCGACTTGCGCCGTCCCGGTTTTTCCCCCGATCGTCACGATCGAAGACTTCGCACGCGTCGCCGTCCCTTCCGTGACAACCGCTGCCAACGCCTCTTTAATGATCCGGAAGGTCTCCGGTTTCGCATGCGCTTTCCCTCGGGCAACCGCCGGCATTTCCTGGAGATTACCGGTAGTGCGATCCATAATGGCCTGTACTAGGCGAGGCCGGTAACTCACGCCATCGTTGGCCACGGTGCCGATCATGCTGGCCATTTGCAAAGGCGTCACCGTGACATACCCCTGCCCGATCGCGGCAGAGATCGTTTCACCCGGCAACCAGGCTTCTTTTTTCACTTTCAGTTTCCAGGCCGTTGAAGGGATTGACCCCACCCGCTCTGAAGGCAATTCAATGCCGGTCTCATGGCCAAGGCCGAAGTCCTTGGCATACTCCGCCATCATGTCGATCCCCATCCGTTGCCCGATGGTGTAAAAATACACGTCACAGGACTGGATGAGCGCCTTGTGAAGATCGACATACCCGTGACCGGACGCTTTCCAATCGTGATAAATACGTTTACCAAATTGGTACCCGCCCGTGCAGAGCACGGAACTCGACGGCGACATGGTATTGGATTCCAGGGCCGCGACGGCCATCGGTACCTTGAAAGTGGAGCCGGGAGGATACTGCCCTTGTGATGCCCGATTATTGAGAGGCCGGCCTTCATCCTGGACGATTTCGACCCATTGTTTCGGCGTCAGTTCACGGGACAAGATATTGGGATCGAATCCCGGCCGGCTCGCCATGGCCAACACATCACCGGTCGTGGGATCCAACGCCACGATCGCTCCAGATTCAACACCCAACAGATCCTCCGCAACCTTCTGCAACCTGATATCGATCGTCAAATAGAGATCATTGCCGGCCTGGGGCTTATCCACTAAAACCGTCCGCTTTTCGTGTCCCAACGCATCCACTTCGACGCTTTTTTGTCCGGCCTGACCTCGCACGTGACGGTCAAATGATTTCTCCACGCCATACTGCCCGACAACGCTGCCCTGATGGAGATCTGCAAATTCAGGTTTCTCGAGCTGTTCAGGGGAAATTTCCCCGACATACCCCAGGAGATGGGCTGCGGCCATGCCTCCGGGATAGTTTCGCTGCGACTCCACCTGAATCATGACACCCGGGAGATCGAGACGGTGGGATTCAATCACCGTGGCATCGCGCAAGGTCAACCGGTCTTTGATTTTTTTCGGCAGCATCTTACTGCCTCGCACCGCCAGCTTTTTCCGAATCATGACCGGGTCGAGTCCAAGCAAATCCGCCAGATTCTGGACCAACCCATCCCGATCCTTGACGTCTTCCAGCGTGACATAGAGACTAAAGCTCGGGACGTTGTTGGCGAGCAAGACCCCGTGCCGATCGTAGATCAGTCCTCTGGCCGGCTCCAACAGCACCGATCGGGTGCGATTATTCTCCGAGAGATCCCGGTAGTACGGCCCTTCACGAATCTGCAGATGCCACAACCGTACCGCCAGGAGCCCGACGACCAGGAGCAGCCCCACACGCAGCAACATGAGCCGCCGCTGCAATTCTCCAAGCTCAGACTCATGAGTACCACTGATCGCCACGATAACTCCTAGAACTCTCGCCCCTCTGCCAGCCGGTCAAGATTCAACCGGCTCCAGATCAGCCAATAACACAGTCCTCCGACCACCGCATCGAAACAGGCTTGCGGCATGAGGATCGTCCGAATCATCCACCAGATATCTTGCTGATCGTTCGGTTTGAGCGACCAGATGGTCATCAGACTCGAAAGCGTTGACGCGACAACCAGGCCGCTGACCAACACCAACGGGGTGACCTGGGCGACCTGGCGGCCGGCCAGCCCGGCAAGAAACCCCACGCTTCCCTTGGCCACCATGCTTGCCGCAAGGTCGGTGGCGGAAAACAAACTCATGGCCCATCCCACGAACAGCCCGACCACCAGCCCCTCCAGTTCGCCTGACAAGAGGCCGATAAGGCAGACCGCCACAAGCCCGATATCCGGCTTGACCCCCCACACACTGATATACGGAAGCACGGTGGTATGCACCGCCACCAAGGCAGCGACGGCACAGGCATATACGACAATCTTCACGGCTTGGCTTTCGGAAGAGGCCCGTCGCTCTTTCCGTCCTCACCGGGCACATAGGGAGACTGAATGACCAGGACTTCTTCGACTCGATTCACATCAACTTCCGGACGCAATTCAGCGGATTGGAACAAGGCGCCTTCCTCTTTGCCGATCGTGGTAATGGTGCCGATGGCGAGTCCACGCGGAAATCCCCCGACCAATCCGGACGTCACCACGCGATCGCCGGCGCGAACATTCGAGAGCAATGGAATATACTTGAGCCGCGCCAGACCCGGGGTCGTCCCCTCGACAATGCCTTCATCTCGCGTTCGCTGAATCAGCCCGGCAATGGCATTGTTGGGATCGGACACCAAGAGCACGACCGCAGTCGCCATCGTCGTCTTCACCACTCGTCCGACGACGCCGGCGGACGTCACCACACCCATGTCCGCTTGTATCCCGTCAGCACTCCCCTTGTTCAGGAGAATGGTCCGATACCAATTCCCCGTATCGCGGCCGATGACCTGCGCCGCAATCATCGTCGGGAGCGCCTGCGCTTTGAATTCAAGCAACGCCGTCAACCGGTCCGTCGCCGACGCAGCCTCACGCAGCTGACTATTTTGCCCCTGCAACAGCTCAAGCTCTTTCCGTAATTGCCGATTCTCGTCTTCCACGTCCTGCAAGGCCACATAATGGCTCCAGGTTTCCCCGATTCCGCCTTGCACCGAGGCCACGAGACGGATCGGCCAACTGAGCACCCACCCGACCGGACCGCCGATTTCCTGGAACAGAGTCTGAAGCTGGTGAGGCAGCAGGAAGAAGCCGAGGAGCACGGAGAGAAACACCCCGAGGGCAAGACGCCGAGCGCCGTATGATGAACGAAAATTGGCCATCCGCATGGGAAGGAAGGAACCTTACCGGAGGCTGCTACATTGAGACATGACCGACACTTTACGGAGAAGATCCAGTTCGTCCAGAATCTTCCCGACCCCGAGAACCACCGAGGTGAGCGGGTCATCGACCGTAATGATCGGCAAATTTGTCTCTTCACGGAATCGCGTATCCATTCCCTTCAACAGGGAGCCTCCACCCGTCAGCACGATTCCGCGGTCAATAATATCTCCCGCCAATTCCGGCGGAGTGTTTTCCAGCGCAACCTTAATAGCATTGACGATCGTTCCGATCGGTTCCTGCAACGCCTCTCGAATTTCGGCATCGTCGACGACCAGCGTGCGGGGAATGCCGGAAATCAGGTCCCGCCCCTTGATCATCATCGTCTTGCGCTCTTCGAAGGGATAGGCCGATCCGATTTCGAACTTGACCCGTTCCGCCATATGTTCGCCGATAAGCAAGTTATACTTCTTCTTGATGTAATTCATGATCGCTTCGTCCATCCGATCGCCGGCTACCTTCACCGACTCGCTATAGACGATGCCGCCGAGTGAAATCACCGCAATGTCCGTCGTGCCGCCGCCCACATCGACGACCATGTTGCCGGACGGTTCGGTAATCGGGAGTCCCGCCCCGATGGCGGCCGCCACCGGCTCTTCGATCAGATAGACCTCTCGCGCACCGGCCAACTCGGCTGAGTCACGAACCGCGCGTTGCTCTACTTGGGTGATGCGTGAAGGGACGCCGATGATGATCCGTGGACGGACAAAGGCGCTTCGATTGTGCGCCTTGCGGATAAAATGCTTGAGCATCTGCTCGGCCATCTCGAAGTCGGCAATCACGCCCTCTTTCATCGGCCGGACAGCGACAATGTTCCCGGGGGTTCGTCCGAGCATCTTTTTCGCATCGGCGCCGACCGCCAGGACCTTCTCAGTTTTCTTTTCCACCGCCACCACCGAGGGCTCGTTCAGGACGATGCCTTTCCCATGCACATACACCAGCGTCGTCGCTGTCCCCAAATCGATCGCAAGATCGTTGGAAAACCATCCGAACACATCTCCCGTGAACCCCACGGCACTCTCCCTTCGTCATGAACTCGCTACACGCTACGCGAGTCCCTCGCTATTCATAAATTTAGTCGGGTACCGCTAACTG
>JABFSU010000045.1 GCA_013140455.1 Nitrospira sp.
AAGACGTAGACGAGGGACACATGGGTGGACATAGCCATTGGGCGACGATCAAGCGGTATAAGGGCGCCCAGGACGTCAAGCGCGGAAAGGTTTTCACCAGAATTATCCGCGAAATCGCCATTGCCGCTCGCACCGGTGGTGATCCCGACAGCAATCCGCGTCTGCGCCTGTCGATCGCGAAGGCCAAAGAAGCCAACATGCCCGGCGACACGATTAAAAAAGCCATTCAGCGCGGAACGGGAGAGCTTCCCGGCGTGGCGTACGAGGAGTATGCATTGGAAGGCTACGGGCCCGGTGGCACCGCGGTCTTGCTCGAAATCACCAGCGACAACCGCAACCGCACCGTGGCGGAGATCCGCAATCTCTTCACGAAGAATCATGGCAACATGGCGGAAGCCGGGGCAGTGGCCTGGCAATTCCACAAGAAGGGCCTCCTGACAATCGACAAGGGGAAGGCCGACGAAGATCAGTTGCTCACGCTGGCTCTTGAGGCCGGCGCAGAGGATGTGAAGGTGGGCGATAAGACCTTCGAAGTGATTTGCGGTACCCACGAGTTCGAAGCCGTGAAAAAGGCGTTGTCGGATGCCAAGATCGAGACGACCCTCGCTGAAGTCACCTTTATTCCCCAGAACACGATTCGCCTCGAAGAAAAATCCGCCGAGCAGATGCTGAAGCTGATGGAAGCCATGGACGAACACGATGACGTCCAGAAGGTTCATGCCAATTTCGATATCTCGGAAGAAGTGATGGAGAAGGTGGCCGCCGCCGCGGCGGGATAAGTGCCGACTTGTCCAGCCGTTATCTGCCACACGAGACGTGAGCCACGATGATCGCCTTTCTAACGGGGCGGCTGGCTTTTAAGGCGCCGACCCACCTCACGTTGGATGTGCAGGGTGTGGGCTACGAAGTCCATATTCCGCTGAGCACCTACTACGCGCTACCCAATCTCGACGAAGTCGCCGCACTCAATATTCACACCCATCTGCGCGAAGATGCGATCCAGCTGTTCGGTTTTCTTTCGCAGAGCGAGAAAGAAGCCTTTTTGTTGTTAACGACGGTCTCCGGTATTGGCCCGAAACTCGCGCTCGGTGTCTTGTCTGGGCTTCCACTCGCCGAGCTCGTCCGCGCCATTCAATCCGAGGATGTTGAGAAGCTCGCCACGATTCCGGGGATCGGGAAGAAGACGGCCGCTCGCATCGCCCTCGAGCTTAAAGAGAAGATCGTGAAGATTCATTCCGGTCTGCCTTCCGCAACGATCGAGGAACCAGCGGTTCCGGCGGGTCCCTACGATGACGCACTGTCGGCCCTTGTCAATCTTGGGTACCGCCCTCAAGATGTCAAAGACGCCCTGAAGAGAGTCTCCAAGACCGTCGAGAGTCAGGCTGGTCTCAAGGAATTGATTCGTGAGGGTTTGAAGGAACTTGCGAGGGGGTAAACGATGAGGATATCTACGCGCGCACGAATGATGATCCTGTGTAGCGTGGTGGCGGGGTCTTTCTTGGGACTTCCGTTTGCCGGATGGGCGCAGGACGCTGGCGAGCAGAAGAGCATTCGCATGACCTGCGGAACGTGCCCCGATGGGTACGCGACCACCGGCACCACGCAGGCTCCATCAGTCTGTAAAGATGGAGATCCGACGCTGGTCCAGTGTGTGCCGCTGGGGGCCAACATGCTTTCTGTGTGCGGATCCTGTCCCGAGGGCTATGCGGAGATCGGCAGTTCGTCGGTTCCCTCCCGTTGCGGCAATAAGGATGGGGGACGGTTGTCGCAATGCCAGTTGCAGAAGATGGAACAGAATCTTCCCGATCCCACCCAAGGCGCAAAGACTTGTCCGCCTTACTGCGGGAGCGCAGGTCAACCTGGCCAGGGTGCTCTGCCGCCGGTCCCACGATTTCAGCAGGCCCCGGACAGCAAGTAAAAATCAGGTAGAAGACTGTATGACCGAACGGCTCCTCGCACAGCGGACGACCGATGATGACCGTAGCATGGAAAACGTGCTGCGTCCGCAGTCGTTCAATGACTACGTCGGGCAAGAACGGATGAAAGAGTCCCTGCGCATCTGCATTGATGCGGCCCTGCAGCGGGGTGAGGCGCTCGACCACACCATCTTTTACGGCCCACCCGGTCTCGGGAAGACGACGATTGCCCATATCATCGCCAAGGAAATGGGAGCGTCGCTCCGTTCAACCTCCGGGCTTGTGCTGACTCATGCCGGCGATCTGGCGGCGATCCTCACGAATCTCCAAGAGCACGATGTTCTGTTCATCGACGAAATTCATCGCTTGCCGGCCTCCGTTGAAGAGGCCCTCTATCCGGCGATGGAGGACTATCAGCTCGATTTAGTCGTCGGGCAGGGGCCTGCGGCCAGAACAGTTAAGCTGGACCTTCCGCAATTCACATTGGTGGGAGCCACGACGAAAGCCGGCGCACTGACCTCTCCGCTCCGTGACCGGTTCGGACTTGTCTATCGACTCGATTTCTACTCACCGACCGATCTGGAGCGCATCGTGATGCGGTCGGCCGGCGTGTTAGGCACATCGATCGATCAGGCCGGTGCCGCAGAGATTGCGCGGAGAGCCCGAGGCACTCCGCGCATCGTAAATCGCTTGATCCGACGTGTCCGAGACTATGCGCAGATTAAGGCCGAAGGGCATATCACCAGACAGGTCGCTCAGGAGGCCCTGGCCTGGTTGGGAGTCGACAGTGCCGGGTTTGATGACATGGATCGGAAGATCCTGATGACCATCATCGAAAAGTTTAACGGCGGACCTGTCGGAGTGGAGTCTCTGGCGGCAGCAGTGCAAGAAGAGAAAGGGACTCTGGAGGATGTGTACGAACCCTATCTCATTCAAGCCGGCTACCTCGACCGTACCGGCCGCGGCCGCCAGGCGACAAAACTCGCGTTCGATCACTTCAGCAAGCCGACCGATCAGCTGTTTTAGCGACTGAGTGGCGAGAATCACGCAGTAGCCGAGGGAACCGCTAAGGATTGGGTCTTGGTTTTCGACCGCTCACGATCCCGGTTCATTCTTGCTGTCTTGATTCTCCTCTCCAAACTGATCCATCCCGATTATCTGTCAATCATGGATCTCTCCCTGGCAGACGCAAGCTCTTGAAAGACTAGGGAGTCTCCTTGCAATGGGCGATTCGAATCCTGTATCATCCCTTGCTTACTCGCACTCGATCTGCTTCTGGACAGTCGTCCAACTCATGAGGCACGGGTGGAGGGGGTTCGTGCATGCCTGGTGACCTTTCCGGATATCGGAAGGAGATTGATCGTATCGACGATGAGATTCTCCGTCTGCTCAATGAGCGGTCGAAGAGCGTCATCGAGATCGGTCATATCAAGAAGGCCCAGGACGCGGACGCCAATCTGCATACTCCGGCCCGCGAAGCCGCCATTATTGAACGATTAGTCGGTCAAAATACCGGTCCTTTCCCCTCAGAAGCCATCCGTCCCGTCTATCGGGAAATCATGTCAGCCTCCCTCTCGCTGGAAGGTCCGCAGAAGGTGGCCTATCTGGGCCCCCGCGCGACCTTCACGCACATGGCCTGCATGCAGAAATTCGGATCGTCCGCTCAATACATTCCGGTTCACAGTATTAAGGAAGTGTTCAACGAAGTGGAGCGCGGACGCGCGAATTTCGGTGTCGTGCCGATCGAGAACACGACTGAAGGTGTTGTGAACCATACGCTCGACATGTTCATCGATTCGAATCTGCTGATTTATGGAGAAGTGCTCCAGGAGGTCTCGCACCATCTGATGTCGAAGTCCGGGGTGGTGGAAGAGGTCAAGAAGATCTGTTCGCATCCGCAGGCCATCGCACAGTGCCGCAACTGGATCGAAACTCATATGCCGCATGTGCTGGTGTCGGAAGTCGCCAGCACGGCCCGCGCCGCGGAAATGTGCCAGGAAGATACCACCATCGCTGCTATCGCATCGGAACTGGCGGCTCAGCTCTACGGACTCAAAGTTATGAAGGCGCGGATCGAAGACAATCTGAACAATTTCACCCGTTTCCTTGTCCTGTCGCAGAAACCGCCGCAGCGCACCGGAAAAGACAAGACCTCATTGATGCTGTCGATTAAGGACAAAGTCGGCGCACTGTATGATCTCCTCAGGCCGTTTGCGTCAAATGGCATCAGCATGACGAAGATCGAGTCTCGTCCCTCCCGGCGGAAGGCGTGGGAATATATTTTCTTTGTCGATGTGGAAGGCCACATGGAAGAAGAGCGCGTGAATCGGGCCATCGAAGAGATTAAGGGCCGCTGTCTCTTTATGAAGATCCTGGGTTCGTATCCGGCACACAATTAGATCTATGGCACTGCGTATTCATCCAGACATTGCCGCGCTCAGCCCCTATGTTCCGGGCAAGCCGATTGAGGAATTGCAGCGTGAGCTGGGCCTGGCTCGCGTGATCAAGTTAGCCTCGAATGAGAATCCGCTTGGACCATCGCCGAAAGCGCTGGCCGCGCTCGTCGGGGGGCATGACAGTCTGCACCGGTATCCGGATGGCGGTGCCTATCGACTGCGTCAGGCGTTGGCCGATCGATGGAAGGTCAGCCTCGACCACATTATTCTCGGCAACGGATCAGACGAAGTCCTCGGCCTGCTGGCCCGGACGTTCCTGGCGCCTGGCGATGAAGCGGTGATGGCCGATCAGACCTTCGTGATCTACAAGATGGAAGTCACGGCGGCTCACGGGAAAGCGGTGATCGTTCCGTTGGTCAATTGGACGCACGATCTTGACGGTATGGCCAAAGCCATTACGCCCAAGACCAGGCTCGTCTTTCTCTGCAACCCCAACAATCCCACCGGGACCATGGTTGCAGCCGATGCCGTCGCCCGGTTCATGGCGCAGGTTCCAGAGGATGTGATCGTGGTCTTTGATGAAGCCTATCTCGAATATGTGCGCGATCCGCACTTTCCGGACAGTCTGCAGTATGTGACGCAGGGGCGGAACGCGATTGTGCTGAGAACGTTCTCGAAAATATACGGTCTGGCCGGGTTGCGGATCGGTTACGGGATTACGACTCCGGAGATCACGAACTGCCTGAACCGCGTGCGGCCACCGTTCAATGCCAACACGCTGGCGCAGCGTGCGGCTCTGGCCGCGCTGGGTGACGACGAACATGTGGCGAAGAGTCGAGCCGTGAACGCGGCGGGCATGCAGCAACTCGAAAGCGGTTTACGCGCGCTGGGATTTGCCGCGATTCCCAGTCAGGCTAATTTTGTGTATTTCGACGTCAAGCGCGATGGTCGGGCTCTGTTCGATGCCTTGCTGCGCGAGGGCGTTATTGTGCGGCATATTGAAGGCACGATGCTGCGCGTGACGATCGGGCAGCCGGACGAGAATGACGCGTTCCTGGCCTCGTTGAAGAAGGTCTTGCAGTCGAAGTGAAGCAATAGAGAGGGCATCATGATCATCGTCTTGAGACCTGACGCATCTGAACGCGAAGTCGATCATATTATCGATCGGCTGCG
>JABFSU010000057.1 GCA_013140455.1 Nitrospira sp.
CAGCGTTCGTTCTGAGCCAGGATCAAACTCTCAAATAGGTGTTCTCTAAAATTGGACCAAGGGCCACCACTTCAATACACCTTACACCTTGCTCAACTTCCTCTATTCAGTTGTCAAAGAACAATACTTCGCGTTCGTGACGCGGGAGGCGCAATATAAACGTTGCGCACTCTCATGTCAAGGGACCCACTCAAAAAACTTCGGGTAGTTTCCCTCAGGCACCGCTCCATCTGGATGCGGTATACAGGCAAGAACTCATCCGCCCACTGCCCTCGAACGAGTGGGAAGATAACAAGACTCCCCCACGGGTGTCAAGCAACATTTTCATGTATAATCAAAAAAATATGAGAAACAATGAATCATCACTGTCCATGCGGCGGCGCACGATTTTAAAAACGCTCGGCCTCTTCGCGACGGCCGGAATAACCGGAGGCTGCGACGCCGTCGGTTCTGTTTTTGGACGCATGTTTGCGATTCCGCCTCGCGAAACTACCTACTTCACACCCAATTCTAAATTTTATGTCGTCAATTACGCCGATTCCGCCGTCTCCATGTCACGCGAGGTGAATATCGAACAGTGGAAAGTTCACGTCAAAGGTGTCGTGAAAACACCGATTTCACTGGGTTGGCGCGATATTTTGAACCGCGACTCCTACGATCAAGTCTCCACGCTCATGTGTATCGATACGCTCCCCGGCGGCGACAGCCTGGGCACCGCCACCTGGCGAGGTATTTCATTAAAAAAGCTCCTCCAGGACGCCGGCGCCGACGAAGAAGCTGCACGGGATGTGATCTTTCGCGGGATCGACGGTTACGACGACAGCATTCCGTTTACACGCGCCATGCAGGACGATGTGATGATTGCCTTTCTGATGAACGGCGAAAAACTCCCTAAGGAACATGGCTTCCCGATCCGCTTGATTGTGCCGGGACTTTACGGCATCAAGAATGTGAAATGGATTACAGAAATTGAAGTTTATCCGGGTGATTACCTAGGATACTGGCAGCGCAAGGGCTGGACCGACGACGCCACAATCAAGATCTTCTCCCGCATCGATTCCCCAGGCCATTACCAAACCCTGCGTGGATCCGTGCAGAAATTCCGCGGGATCGCCTTCGGCGGCCCCAACTCCATCAGCAAGGTCGAACTCAGCTTCGATGCCGGTCGCACGTGGAGCGAATGCGAGATTGAACCGCCGATGTCGCCCTACTCCTGGGTGATTTGGAACTACATGTGGACCGCGCCGAAGCCAGGGAAGTTTCAAACAGTGGTGCGGGCGACCGATACAAAGGGGCAGTTGCAGATAGCCGAAATCGTCCGGCCGCAGCCGGCCGGCGCGAGCGGATTGCACACGATTATCACGGACGTTGAGCAGGTGTAGCAGGTCTCCCTCGCCAAGCCTTAGTCCTCCCAATGAAGCTGTTCACCCATTGACGTACACACGTTCTGTATGTACACTTTCTCCGTGAGATTCGAATGGGACGAGGCCAAACGAAAAGCGAACATTACCAAACATGGCATAGACTTTGGGGACGTGCCGGAAATGTTTACGAGCCTGATGCTGGTAGGTCAGGACATTCGGAAAGACTACGGCGAAACCAGGAAAATCGGCTTCGGGTTCATTTGTGGGCGACTCATGGCAGTCGCCTTTACCGAACGCGCGGCAAACTCGATTCGCATTATCTCCGCACGAAAGGCGAACAAACGTGAAGAAACCTACTATCAAGAAGCGATCGCGGACGAACTGGGCAAAAATTGATGCGATCAAGAACAAGGAGATCGACACCTCCGATATCCCGGAACAAGGAAAAGCCTTCTTCAAACGCGCCGTACTCAGGCTTCCCCAGCCAAAAACGGCTGTAACCATTCGCCTGGATCGCCAGGTCTTGGACTGGTTCAAGGCAAAAGGGCCTGGATATCAGACCAGGATAAATGCCCTTCTCAGGGCCTACATGGAAGCGCACAAGGGGTGAGGTGCGGGTGTAGCAGATACATCGTGTTCGCGTGGCCTAAGAAGGCCCTCATTCGACGCGCGCACGAACCACACCCGCTACCGCCCACAGAGATGAGAGCATCTACCGACCAAGTCGGTCTCAGCGGTGGTGGTGGATCTGATCTCTCCGCCCGCCGAGCTTTCACGATGAAGCAGTAGTCGCTCGATGCGCACAGATGAGATTGTCCCAACCACTCACCTACAAGCAAGAACCTCGCAGCTTTAATGCATGAACTCGTCCGACCTACGCACCCGACTTCGAGTCATAACCTCTACCGCGGATATCGATCACCACCCCTACGCTATCGAAAATTTGCGAACTGATTTTCCACACACCATTCAACTCCTCGAAAGAAACAACCCAAAATTTCCACGAAATTGTTTCGAATGGGCACTCAATTTAGATCAGGAGATTACACACTGGGTTTGTGATTTCGGTCTCCCAGAGCTTTTCGCTGGCTCAAGGTTTGCCCTAGAACTCATCCTTCACATGACCAAGATTTCCGAGGGCGATGCGACCGATGGCGATTTGGTCCTGTACTTCGACAAACAAATCCCAACCCACGCTGGCCGACTTAAGGAATCACAAGTCGTTTCCAAATGGGGCACAGGTCACATATACAAGCATGGTTTCCTGGAAGTTCCAGAGAGCTATGGCAGCAAGATTAGATTTTACCGGACAATGCCGCCCAGTGTGGCAACAGCAAGATTTGTAAGTTATATTCGTCACCATCCTGATTATGGAGCAATTGATGAGATATTCGAAGAACGGTTCGGCCACCTCTACCCCGATAGCCATGCGCAAAAACACCATTCCTAGGCCGCTTGTAAGGGAGGCTTGGATGAAACGTTTGCTGTGCATAGTTCTTCTATGGGCGATCCTGCCCTTCCAGAATGGTTACGGATACGATGACCAGACTGCGCGCGAAACACTCAGAGGAATCTCCGCGACAACGATTTCCGTCACCTACTGGGGCAGAACTGAGTCTGAACCGCCAGGGTTAAGCATAGATCAGGTTAAAAATAACGTCGAGCTTCGTCTCAGGGAAGCTGGAATTCGCGTGGTCGATCCTAAAGAAGCCGTTCGACTGAAGCATGTCTCCGCTGAACTTCTTGTTTTAATAAACTGCATGGACTACCAATCCATCTATCCTTGCTATATCGAGACGCAGCTTGTGCAAGCTGTGCATGTTGAAAAGAATGACCAATTCACCGTCGCACCGACATGGAGCGTGAAGCGTTTTGCCCTTTTGGGAGCTGACCGCATTCGGGCAATCCATGATTACACGAAAGACATGGTCGACCAATTTCTGAACGCATATTTGGCAATGAATCCGAGATAACACCTGGAGCAGCCTGTGAAATCAGTTAGAAATCGCCAGCGCGGCGGTCTTCGAAATCATGAGAACTACCAGGCATTCATGGAAATGAAGCAAGCGTATCTCGATGACTTTCGGCAACGCATCAGCAATCTTGCCAAACTGGCGCAACAAGGCTATGCGGGAGAAGCAACGGTGTTAGCCTGCTGTTACTTGGACGCACTCGGATATTTCCGCTACCTTCCCGATCGCCTTGAGAGCAGGAAAACCTTCATGAAATTCATGTTGCGGTATGGGAAGGACGTGGACCTGTCTAAAGTGTCACTTCTAATTCTTGGCAGGCTGGTAAGCGCCGCTAGGAATCCTCAAGGTGACAAGCTATTGGCATGGGCCAAAGCTTGTGAAGCCAACGGACGGAAACATTCATCATCACGCACGATTCTAAGACGATTTAAGAAAGACTACAGCGACCCCAAACAACTTACAAAGCTGCTCAACGACGCAACGATTGTTGGTGTCCTGTACAACAACGTACGAAGCCTAGGAGTGCATCAAGGAAGATTCACGGCAACCAATCATTCGACCATCGAAGTGGGAGGAATTAGTATTAATGGGGAGCGCATTCTCGGCTGGCTGAATACCTGTTTTGAAGGCGTCCTACCATATCTAAAACGGAATCACAGGTGGATCAGATTTGGGAAGTATGCCTGATAGGATCGGGGGATCAGGAAAAGTGTAGGGAACCATTCTCTTCAGCTTTTGATCACAGTTTTCACTTGAAGCCGCCACGTGATTGTGCGCCATACTACTTGGCAAAATCGCTGAATACCTTTCGAAGCGCGCGCTGATCAACAACTCCTACAGCATTCGCTGGACATCAGCCTTCAGATTCGCCAGGCAGTGTTCCATCTCGGGAGCTGACGCTCTGGTCACCACGATGGCGGCTGGCACCTCGTCCCAATGTCGCAGATCCGGACGCAGTGCTCCTTCCAGCACTGTGGGTGCCGTACTCATAATCGCCATGCCCCCGACGACCGAGAGCTGGCAAAGCGCCCCCTTGCCGTCGCCCGCCATATCGATCATGCACCCGCCGACCATGACGCTGGCCCCGGCTGCCACCGGAATCAGACTGTACGTCAGGCCCAGCGGCAGTCTAATCCAGGTTTGTATATTCAACAGCGGGTGGTAGGCATGACTATGGCGTATTGCGATTTTATCGAACCAGGTTTCCGTCGAGAGACGCAGCCCCGTCGCCGACTCGCAAGACTCCATAAACGGCTGTTTGGGTGTGATCGAAAAATAACCGCTGGTGGAACTGGTAAATTGCAGATCCCAATCGAGCCCGGGAAATCGCCCAACCCGGTACACATGCCACTCTTCGACCTGCCCCTCCTCGCTGTCGATTCGGCTGACGCGCCCTCCCGCAAACCCTCGAAGCGCGCCATCGCTCTTTTGTGACGTCCCTTGAAAATCCCGGAGGCGCAACCAGTCTACCCGTGCCTCACGAACGTCCCCTACCCGCTCCCAGAGAACCGCGGACAGCAGCAGATTGACCGGATCTTCTCCATAGTTGTAGATCGGCGCGAACAGCTCATGATCCAAGTCCCTCAGCTCGACCTTCCCTTCCTCGGGATTCTGCAAACGGATATAACTCGCGGACAATAGGATGCTGAGATACCCCCGCTCATAACTCTCCATCACATAGTTGATGAAGGTGCCGTCAGGCACAAATACGTTGGCGGTCTCTCTCGTGACCGAAAATGATTTGTGCCGGAACCGGGATCGCGCTTGCGCTCCGTACTTCACCACCAGCTCATCGCAGCGGGAGGCGAACGCCTCCGATAACAGATTCAGCGCGTCGATTCGCGCGGAGAGATCGATGGCCTGCTCAATCGCCGCACAATCCCGGCCTTTCGGCTTGCGCAGATCCCCTGAATGACATCCGAGCAGGAGACCGGCAATCCATGCAATGCCGATAGAAACCGCGACACGCACCCTCAAGCTATTCTGGAAATCCATAGGCCGTCCGCCTCACCGCTCCCTTGATGACAATCCGTCGATCTGGCCGATCCCTCTTATCACCCGGCTTGCTTCTGCCCCTGAACCTCGGTACTGATAGTCGTTCCGCATCCAATTTTCGGAGGGCATTATGGCACGACTTTTCCTCATGTTCTCGTCATTCCTCTTCGGTCTCACAGGCTGCGATGTGCATTCTCCGGCGCTGCAACAGGACCGGCTGACGTCTCTGGGATCCGCCCAAACCCATGCGACGGCGACACGCGTGAACGGGGAAATTCGACGGCGCTCCGTGACCATTGATGGCGTTTCGCTCAGCGTGCTGGAAGCCGGGACCGGCGATCCGATCATCTTCGTCCACGGCGTCGTTACCACCAGCAATATTTTCCCGACCTATCTGAATGCCTACTCACCGGATTTTCGGGGAATTGCCGTTGACCTCCGCGGATATGGCGAATCGCAAAAACCGGAGAGCGGCTTCACGATCACACAATTTTCCAACGACCTGATTGCACTGGCGGACAAGCTGGGGATCGATCGGCCGATCTGGGTCGGCGTCTCCATGGGTGGCATGATCTTGCAACAACTGGCTCTGGATTACCCCGATCGCGTGCGGGCTCTCGTGTTGGTGTCCACAACCGACGGAGCGATGGTCCTCGATAAGGATCTCCCGACCATCGGCAATCCGCGTGATTTCCGAGACGTGTCCAAGCACATCATTATCGACAGCTTCCCCCAGGGAACGCCCGCCACGCTCTATCAGCCCTTATTGGACCGCATTCCAAGCTGGAACGGCACCGTACTCCGCGAAGCCTTGACGAGCATGGCTCAGACCAATGTGCACGGACAACTTCACAAGATCACCGCGCCGACGCTGGTGGTGGTCGGAGCCAAAGACGATGTCGCCACGCCAGCCATCGCACGAGGGATTCAGGCGCAGATCGCCGGCGCGCAACTGGTGGAGTTCAACACCGGCCATTTCATGATGGCGGAAGATCCGGAGCGGCTTCGGAAAGTGCTGGGAGAATTTCTGCAGAGCCTGAAGAAGTAACCGGACGAGCACTGCCCTAATCAGCGGAGCGGCGGGAAGTCCTCGGCGAATCCGGCCTCCGCGACTTGCTGACAGCGGCCGTTCCACTGCCCTGAATCGACTGCACTTCGCCAGGAGTCAGTTCACGCCAGACACCGGACGCAAGATTCCCCAACGAGATCGGGCCAATCGCCACACGCACCAATCGTAATGTCGGGTGCCCCACCGCCGCGGTCATGCGACGCACCTGCCGGTTCATCCCTTCGCGAATCGTCATCTCGATCCAGCAGGTCGGCACGGTTTTCCTGAACCGAATAGGCACCGGCCGATCGGGCAATGCCGGTGGCTCATCCAGCAATCGCACCTCCGCCGGCCTCGTCCTGGTTCCGCTCAGCACGACACCTTGACGCAATTGCCGGAGCGCCTGCTCATCGGGAACTCGCTCCACCTGCACCAGATAGATTTTAGGAAGCTTGTGCTGCGGATCGGTAATGCGGTGGGACAGCGTTCCGTCGGAAGTCAGGAGCATCAACCCTTCGCTGTCCATATCCAGTCGCCCCGCGGCATAGACGCCGGGCAACTCGACATAGTCGGCGAGCGTCGGCCGCCCTTCAGGATCGGTAAAACACGGCAGGACGCCATAGGGTTTATGAAACGCGATAGTGTGGGCAAGCGCAGATATCGACGCAGCCTGTGTCATGCGGGACGTAGTTTTCACCGGCCAGCCGTCGAGGGCTCAGCCATAGGCAGCTTGAGAATGCGCCAGACCCCGATCATGCCACGCCGACACGGCAACGAGATGAGTCGATCTAGTTCATTCGAATGCCCTGCCTGCCTACGGAGAAGGCGATCAGTAACCACGGCCGAACCCTCCACCGATTCGTCCGCCGCTTCCCACCCCCATGCCGCCGAATACACCGATAGAAAAACCCGATCGCGGCTCCGCACCAGAGCCGGGCGGCCACACGTACAGATGCTTTACGCCAAAGGTCGGGTACCGATACTCCACCTCGTCGAGGCGATCCGTGCGGGCTCCGGTCACTTCGCCAACCAGCGTGACAGCAGTCCCCTCTCGGATCGTCGCCGGATCGAGCAACTCTTGAGCGAGTGCCAGGAATCGGCCTTGCGATTCCGTCCTGACAACAGTCGGTTCATAGTCGGCGCTCAATGGGAGCTGCAATACCTCTATCAGCATGCCGGCATCGGTTCGTTTTGCCTTCAGCACCTCACCGCCAACCACGATCCGTTTCCCGACAAAGGACTCCGGCGCCGCAAGAATCTGAGCGAAGGTCAGGTCCTTGTCGAGTTGGGCCTCAAGCGCCTCAGGCACAACAACGTGCGACGCACAACCGGTCATCATCGCCGCGCTCCACCACAGCGCGGCGACCACTCTGATCCAATTGATGTTCATACGGACACTATACCTGAGCCTACACATCACCCTCAAATCTCATCCCCAGTGTAGAATCGTAGGTATTCCCCTTCAAATTCCAGAACGGCTCCATACGCTCTTCCCGTCACGGCTCTATTACTACGGGATAGCCTGACGCCGCGATCGCCTGTAGACGGCGAGACTTAGAAGATGCGGCCATCTCCGAATGGTGGATATCGCCCATCGTTTCCGCCCGGCATCAGGATTGCTCTATCACCCGGCATGAGAGCATGACCACTCTCATCGAATTCATCCAGTGTGCGCAGCGGCCACAGCATCGAGGATGACCGTGGCCTATTTCATCAACTCTCTACGTGAGGAGGTTCCCATGACTCGCTTTGCCAGCTTCATCGCACTCGCAGCATTCTTGACGTTCGGTCTCGGCACGGCCGTCTCCTTCGCAAGTGAACCGGCACCGGTCGAGCAGAAAGACAAGAAAGATATGAGCGGCTCCAAAGCCGACGACGACAGCAAGAAAAAAGATGAGAAGAAGGAGATGGGCAAGTAAGCCTGTCTTCCGGGGGCGCAACCGCCGTTGCGCCCCCCTTCTTCACCGGACCAGGTTCAATCTTAGATCTATCGAATCTGTAGGCCTATCCCTACAGAACCGTGGCATCTCACGACAGCCTCGAGAATCTCCCCAATCTCACGTCCAATTCATTCCCTTGAATAACCAGTGCTTCCTCGCGCTTCCCCCAGAGGTCGCTCAGGCATCGACCTTGCTCCTTCCCCCCTGTGTTTTGTTTGTCATCCTTTAAAGGAGGAATCTATGCATCCACGTATTCCGTTCCAAGCCTCTTCTCTCCGCGCCGTCTCTTTGGT
The DNA here is from genome assembly GCA_013140455.1 of Nitrospira sp. Lineage (GTDB taxonomy): Bacteria > Nitrospirota > Nitrospiria > Nitrospirales > Nitrospiraceae > Nitrospira_D. The sequence goes on from JABFSU010000057.1 coordinate 8,614, forward strand.
CGCGTTGTGCGCCATTTCCCCGATCGGATGCGTCACGAATGAAACGCACACCAAAGCGCTCACCGAGCTGGACGCCGCGAAGAAAACATCTGCCCAACGAGCCGCCGAGCTGGACGCATTGAAGAAGCAATCGCAGGCCCAATCGGATCAACTCAAACAGCAACTCGCCAGCCTCCAACACAATCTGGACCAGGAATCCACCCAACGAAAAACCGCAGAGGAAGCGGCCGCCGCTCTGGCGAAAGAACGCGCCGCCCTGGAGGCCCGCTCCGGAGAATTGCAGGCCAAGCTGGACGGTCTGGAAAAAGACAAGGGCCAACTCGGCAGCGATCTGACCGATGTCCGCAGCCAGATCGATCAGCTCCAAAAGAAGCTGGCCGACGAGGCCGCTCAGGTCAGCGCGCTGGAAAAAGACAAGCAACAGCTGACCAGCGGGACTGCATCCGCGCAGAACGAGATCGCCAAGCTGCAGAAGCGCGCCGCCGACCTCGAAGCCGAAGCCGCCCGCGTCGCCAAGGAACGCGAGCAACTCCGCCAGGAGCAAAGCCAGCTCACCGCCAGCCTGGAGCAGGAGCGGCAACGACTGAAGGCTGAAGAAGCCGAGAAAGCCCGGCTTGAACAGGAACGCGCCGCCAAGGAAGCGGAAATTGCGCGGCTCACTCGTACGCAGGAAGAGCTGTCCAAATCCCTGCAGGACGAAATTTCGAAGGGCAATATCACGATCCAGCAGGTCCGCGATCAACTGACGATCAACATGGTCGACCGGGTGCTCTTCGATTCGGGGCAAGCGCAGGTCAAGCCGGCCGGAGTCAAAGTGCTGAAGCAAGTCGGCGATGTCTTGAACAAGATTTCAGACAAACAGATCCGCATCGAAGGACATACGGACAATGTGCCGATCAGCACGAAGCTGCAGGATAAATTCAAAACGAATTGGGAACTCTCAACGGCTCGCGCCACCAATGTGGTGCGGTACTTGATCGATCAAGGGGGAGTGGCCCGGCAGCATATGTCCGCCGTCGGCTATGCCGAGACCAGGCCGATCGCTCCCAATGAAACCGAGCAGGGCCGCAGCGCCAATCGACGGATAGAGATCGTGCTCCACCCGAAAGACCTGTCTAAAATCACCGGCCAGCTGGGCTCCACCGGTCCGGACGGGAAATAGCCCGCCCGTTCGCACCGCGGCGGCCGCCACACCTCCTGTGGTGGCCGCCTCCCCTCACACCGCGCATTTGGAGACTTCCCCTCTCTCTTCGCTTCGGCTATGATGCCGGCGTGCCGCCGAAATCCACAGCGCTTCGTAAGCACTTTTATGGATCTCTCAGCATGAGGATGTCATGGTCCAATTGATCAGACTTGCCGTCATAGTCTCGCTCTCCGTCGGACTGACTGCCTGCGACACCGCCTACATCGCCACGATGGAGAAAATGGGCTATGCCAAACGCGATATTCTGAGCAGCCGGGTCAAATCGGCACGCAACGCGCAGGAGGACGCCAAAAAAGACATCCAAAGCGCCTTGGAGCAATTCGGAACAGTCGTCGGCTACCAAGGCGGCGACCTGGAAGCCACTTACAAGAAACTGAACAGCGAGCTGGAAAGCAGCGAAGACAGCGCCGAGGCCGTACGGAAACGGATCAAGGATGTTGAAAGCGTTGCGGATTCGCTGTTCGCCGAATGGAAGACCGAACTCGGCCAATATTCCAGCGCCGATCTGCGGCGCAAGAGTGAAGAGAAACTGGCTCAGACAAAAGCCCGATACAACGAGATGCTCGGGGCCATGAAGAAGGCCGAGCAACGCATCGACCCGGTCTTGAAGCCGCTTCGCGATCAAGTCCTCTACCTGAAACACAACCTGAATGCGCGCGCCCTGGCCGCCATAAAAGGCGAACTCGTGAAGGTCGACGCCCAAGTCGATCAACTGGTCAAAGACATGAATAAGTCCATCGCCGAAGCCGATAAATTCATTCAATCCATGGAAAAGGACCCGGCCTAACTCGGAGGCCTGAATAGTCACGAATACTGGCAACATCATTCGCAGGCGGTTCAAAAAATCCGTCCAGCAAGGCCGCAGCAAGCGGAGAGGCGAGGAGGTACATACCAAGCTTCGCTTGACCCGTTCGCTTCGATCACATGCGAGCGGATAGGCCCTTTGCCTCAATTCGACTCTTGTATACGTTGAGCCTCTGTGCGCGGCGACCTGCCTGCGCGAAGCGCTTCGGCGAAGGCAGGGAACGCCGCTGGAGGACTTTTTCAACCGCCTGCTGGGAGGATCGCAATGCGGTGGGAAGGACAACGGGAAAGCAGCAATATCGAAGACCGCCGCGGCATGGGCCCGGCCCGGGTTGGCAGTGTCGGCGGACTGGGAATCGGCGGCATCGTGTTGGTGCTCGCCGTCAGCTACTTCACCGGCACCAATCCCCTGACGCTCATCAATATGCTGAGCGGAGTCCAGAGCATGACAGAGTCCTCCGCCCCGTCAGAACCTGCCCCCACAAAGGCGCCCGGCGACCAGCTCGGCAAGTTTGCCTCAGTCGTCCTCGCGGATACGGAAACGACCTGGAAGCAGTTGCTGGGACCTGAATACGAGGAACCCCGACTCGTCCTCTTCAGCGGCGGCGTCCGGTCCGCCTGCGGAACGACCTCATCAGCCGTCGGCCCGTTTTATTGCCCGGGTGATCACAAGGTGTATCTCGATCTGACATTCTTCAACGAAATGGCTCAGCGCCTCGGTGCTCCTGGAGATTTTGCTCAGGCCTATGTCATCGCGCATGAGGTGGGGCACCACGTGCAGAATCTGACGGGTGTGGCCGAGAAAATCACTCGTCTCCAGCGTCAAGCCTCGGAGAAAGACGCGAATGCCTTGTCGGTCCGCATGGAACTGCAAGCCGACTGCTTCGCCGGTGTGTGGGGCCACCATGCCAACCGCAAACGCAATCTGATCGAGCCGGGCGATTTCGAAGAAGGGCTCAAAGCCGCCGCCGCCATCGGCGACGATCGCCTACAAAAAATGGGTCAGGGTTACGTCCAACCGGAAAGCTGGACGCACGGTTCATCCGACCAACGGATGACCTGGCTCAGACGAGGCCTGGAAAGCGGCGATCCCGGTGTCTGCAACACCTTTGAAGGCACACGCTCATGAGCCTAGACGAGCAGGATTCCACACACCATCCGGCAACCGGCGCTCTTGAGATACTCTTCGCCGATCCTCCGTGGAGTTCGACGTCTTTCCTCGGCGCAGGAGCCACCACTCTCGCCGGACTCGGAGCCTGGATGAATGACATGATGTCCCCGGCCCTCGCACGCGGAGGCGCCAGCTTTATGGGAGGGTTCTTGATCGGCTGGGCGATTCGCCGAACGATCAAGCTCGCCGCGATTGTCGCGGGCATCCTGCTGACTCTGCTGGCCGCCGTGAAAATGACCGGGGCTATCGACCTCGACTGGACTGCGATCGAAGCAAATATTTCGCACAGTCTCGCCTGGGCGCAGGGCAAAGCCGAGGGCTTCAAGGAAGTCCTTACGGGCTATCTCCCCTCAGCCGGAGCAGGCGGCGCTGGAACGTTTTTAGGATTTCGGAAGAAGTAGCAGCGCAATCAGAAGCATTCGAGAGGACAGACGACTTAATCGTTCAACTTTTCCTTGATCTTATTCCCGGCCTTTTCGAACCCTTCGGCCGTTTTCGTCGCAGCCTTCTTGAGCTTCTCCCCGACCTTGTCCACGACGTGCTTCTCTTCGACCTTTTTCACCACCGCTTTGGTCTTACTCTCAATCTTTTCGCCGATATGTTTCGCCGTCGTTTCAACCCGCTCCATCATCCCCTGCGACTCTTCGGCAAAGACCGGACCGGCCGCAAACACGACCACCGTCGACAGCGCACAGAGCACCTGCTTTCGAACCATGATAGTAGGCATAGCCACTCCTCTATAAGATACGGACAACATACCATGCGAACCACCTCTTGTCCTTCTACTTCCCCCTTTCCTCTTACCCGGCACTCTGGATTATACTGAGCGTATCGATCGGCTCTGACATGAAAGGATCATGCATGCGACGCACTGCTTTCATTCATTCATTTTTTCGTGCATCCGCCCTCTGCCTGCTGGCACTCCCGATACTTGTGCTGACCGCTCCCGCTCATGCTGAACTATCCCCTGCGGCACTCGACCGCGCCAAACTTGCGACCGTCGGTGTGCTCGAAGATACGCAGGATCAACGGACGCCGGACAAACCGGGAAAGATCCTGGTGCGCGGCACCGGATTTCATCTGCACGACGGCTACATCGTCACCGCCCGGCATGCCGCGGAGAAACATGATGTCACCACCGGCACCGTCATCGAAAAACAGATACGGATTCTGACGACCGATCTCCACGAACTCACCGCCGATCTGGTCGGCGACAGCGCCTTCATGGATGTCGTGGTGTATCGCGTCATCGAAGCCCAGCGAACCAAACTCCTCGCCACTGCATCCTTCGCCTCCGGCGATGTGCAACCCGGCCAAACCGTCTTCACCGTCGGCTATCCCATGGGCTGGGGCCCAACCATGTCCTTCGGACATCTCGGCAATACGAATACCTTTCTTCAGACTGTCGATACGAGGCTCATTCAAGCCGACGTGGCCGCCTGCAGCGGCAATTCAGGCGGCGGACTCTTCAACGACAAGGGCGATGTGGTCGGTATCATGCACGCCATCATCCAGACCGAGCGGGACGATTCCACCGCCCACTGCAGCCGCATGGCCTTTGCGATTCCAGCGTTGTTGGCTGAACGGATTGTGAAATCAGCCATCGACGGGAAGCCGATGACCTTCTCGAAGATGGGCATTCACATGATGGCCGTAAAGGACGGCACGAAGTGGCGCATGGCGGTGAAGGACGTGAATGAACCGTCCAAGTCAGCTGGCATTCAGAAGCACGACATCATCATCGCGGTGGACGAGACCGAGATCAACGATGCGGCGCATTTGAAGAATTATTTGATCGAGCGCACGACCCCGGGTCAACAAGTCCGGGTCAAAGTACGTCGCATCGATGCCGACCTGACGTTTACCGTGACGTTAGGAGGCGGATAATCGATTCCGCAGGATGGTCAAAAAGGCCCCTATTCTCACCCACCCAACCCCGGCGCGCCGAGACGCGCCGTTCCTCGGGCAAGGCCGCAGCAAGCGAAGAGGCGAATCGTACTCTTGCGGTACGTTGAGCTTCTGAGCGACGCGAGAACGAAGCTGGCGGACTTTTTCAACATCCTGCTAACCTGGGAGGGCTTGATACCAACCGTTGGCCCGAACAAGAGTTACGGACTGGTCAAAGAGCCGGCTGAGGTTCACGTCTGTGAGCAGGTTGGCTTTGCTACCGTCCGCAACAATCTGCCCTTCTTTGAGCAACACCACCCGCTCAATCTCCGGCGGGATTTCATGCAGGTGATGCGTGACGAGCAGCACAGTCTTTCCTTTGCGGATCTGCGCGCGCAAGAGATCCAGGTATTGGAAGCAGGCCTTCAGATCGAGTCCGCTCGTCGGTTCATCCAGGACCAGCACGGACGGATCGTGCACCAGCGCGCGGCCGAGGAGAAAGCGGCGTTGCTCGCCGGTTGAGAGATGGCCAAAGCGGCGGGCGGCTAATGACTCAATGCCCAGTTCCTTCATCACCTCACACGCCCGCGTGACCTGCGCCTCGCTGAACTCCTGATACTCATACGTGTCGTTGCTCGCGTAGTACCCGGACAGAATGACATTCAACCCCTCTGCACAGATCAGATAGTCCCGCTGGAGATCGTGCGAGACAATTCCGAGTCGCTTGCGCACCTCCCAGACATTCCCGCCCTCCTCGCCGAAGAGGCTGATCCTGGTTTCATCCAACGGCAGCGGGTGGACACCGCCCGCTAAGAGCTTGAGCAGCGTCGACTTGCCCGCCCCGTTAGGACCGACAATCGCCGCATGTTCTCCCTCTTGTAGCGCAAAGGAGAAATCGGAGAAGACGCAGGTGTCACCCCGATAGACGGTCGCATGTTGAATATCGAGGATGGGACGAGCGGACGCCTTAGGAACCGTTGCTTTGACGGGAGTGGCGACCGGCGCGGCAACGGCAACCGGACCACCGACTTTCTTACCAGCGCTGCGCGACTGTTCAAGCCCTGCGCGAGCCAAAACATCTACCCGCTCATTTTCAGGATGCCCGTTATGCCCCCGCACCCAGTGCCATTCAAGCTTGTGACCGGAAGCCAGCGCATCGAGACGGCGCCACAAATCCTCATTCTTCACCGGCTCCTTGCCGGCTGTTTTCCAACCGCGCCGCTTCCAGCTATGGATCCATTCGCTGATGCCCTTCTGGACATATTGCGAATCGGTGTAGACGCGCGCTTCGACCGGCTGGGCGAGCGACTGCAAGGCCTCAATGACGGCGAGCAACTCCATCCGGTTGTTCGTCGTCGCCGGCTCCCCGCCACAAAGTTCCGTTTCGGCATCGCCCACACGCAGCAAGGCACCCCAGCCGCCAGGGCCTGGATTCCCGCTACAAGCACCATCCGTATAGATTTCGATCATGCGCCCGCTCTCCTCATGAGACGTCACAATACCTTCAAGCCAGTGCGCCCTTCGATTGCAGACAGGATTCTACACCGCCCCGGGAGGACCGGCCATAGGAAGAAAGGCCCGCTGCTTCACAACGAAATTATGCTTCGGCAGGATCCTGATCGATCTTCGCAGTCGATTTCTTGCTGGCGGAAGAAGCTTTCTGCTTTGGCGAACCGGGAATCTTCGGAGTCGCGGTCTTCACATCGGCGTTCTGCGCGCGATGCAGCAGAGCGTGATCCATGAGGACGAGGGCCAGCATGGCTTCGGCAATCGGCGTGGCTCTGATGCCCACGCAGGGGTCATGGCGGCCATTGGTTTCGACGGTGACCGGCTGGCCTTGCTTGTCGATCGACCGGCGCGGGACACGGATGCTGGAGGTCGGCTTGATGCCAATCGTCACAACAATATCCTGCCCCGTTGAGATGCCGCCGAGAATGCCGCCGGCATGATTGGTCACAAAGCCTTCGGGCGTCAGTTCGTCGCCATGTTCGGAACCACGTTGGGCGACTGAGCCGAAGCCTGAACCGATTTCGACCGCCTTCACCGCGTTGATGCTCATCATCGCGCCGGCCAGATCGGAATCCAGCTTCGCATAGACCGGAGCCCCCCACCCGACCGGCACATGCTCGGCCACCGTGGTGATCTTCGCACCGACGGAATCGCCGGACTTCCGCAGGTCATCCATGAACGTTTCGAGTTTCGCGACAAGACCGGCATTCGCGGCAAAAAACGGATTGGCTCTGACCTCGTCCCAACTCTGGAACGGCACCTCGATCGGTCCCAACTGGCTGAGATAGCCTCGAATCACAACCTCATGATTCTCGTGCAGCCATTTCTTCGCGATCGCCGCAGCCGCCACACGCACCGCCGTTTCGCGCGCCGAGGACCGTCCCCCGCCGCGATGATCGCGGATGCCGTACTTCTGCCAATAGGTGTAGTCGGCATGGCCCGGACGGAACGTATCGATGAGGTTGCCGTAATCCCGGCTGCGCTGATCTTCGTTACGAATGAGGAGGGCAATCGGAGTCCCGGTCGTCTTCCCTTCAAAGACACCCGAGAGAATTTCGACGGTATCCGATTCCTGCCGTTGCGTGACGTGGCGTGACGTGCCAGGCTTGCGCCGGTCCAAATCGCCCTGAATGTCTTCGACTGAGAGTGCCATCCCAGGCGGGCACCCGTCCACGACACAGCCGATCGCCGGCCCGTGGCTCTCGCCAAAGGAAGTGACGGTGAAGATGTGTCCGATACTGTTGCCAGCCATGGCAGATTCACACGTTGGGGTTATTCGACGAGATCCAACTTAATTCTCAACTCCTTCAACTGTTCGGCGCTCACGGCCGACGGCGCATCGGTCAACGGACATTGGGCACGCTGCGTCTTGGGGAACGCGATGACGTCGCGGATGGAATCTGCGCCGCCCAGCAGCATGATCAAGCGATCGAGGCCGAAGGCGATGCCTCCGTGCGGTGGCGCGCCATACTCCAGAGCCTCCAAGAGAAACCCGAACTTCGCCTGCGACTGCTCTTTGTTGATACCCAGCAGATCCAGAATCTTCAGCTGAATATCGCTGCGGTGGTTCCGGATGCTGCCGCCGCCGATCTCGCTCCCGTTCAACACCATATCGTACGCCTTGGCGCGCACTTTCAACGGCTCTGAATCCAGCAGCGCCAGGTCTTCATCCATCGGCGCAGCAAAGGGGTTATGCATGAAGATATAGCGCTTCTCTTCCGGCGAATAGTCCAATAGCGGGAACTCGGTGACCCAGAGCGGCTTCCAGGCATTCTTGTCGATCAGGTTCAACTCCTCGCCCAGCTGGAGCCGGATGCGGCCCAGCACATCGTGCACGACCGCCGACTTGTCGGCGCCGAAGAGCACGAGATCGCCCGGCTTCGCCTCCGGTAAGGCCGCGGTAAAGGCTTTGGCATCAAGGAACTTCGCGATGACTGATTCCAACTGCCCTTCGGGCGTGATCTTCAACCAGGCCAGGCCCTTGGCCCCGAAGCTCTTGGCCGTTTCGCCCAAGGCATCGATACGGCTGCGCGGCGTCGCGGCCCCGCCCTTCACGATCAGCGCCTTGACCAATCCGCCTTTCGTCGCGGCATCCTTGAACACCTTGAACTCACTGGCCGCTGCAAAGGCCGTCACATCGTGCAAGGGCATCTCGAAACGCAGATCCGGCTTATCCGATCCATAGCGCCCCATCGCTTCGGCATAGGTCATCCGCGGAAACGGCGTCGGCAATTGCACGCCGCCGGCCTCGCGAAACACGGTGACGATCATCTTTTCCATCAAACTCATCACGTCCAGCCGATCGACAAAGGACATCTCCAGATCGATCTGGGTAAACTCGGGCTGGCGATCGTTGCGCAGATCTTCGTCACGGAAGCAGCGGGCGATCTGATAGTAGCGATCCATGCCGCTGACCATAAGCACCTGCTTGAAGAGCTGCGGCGACTGCGGCAGCGCAAAGAAGGTCCCGGGATTCACCCGGCTCGGCACCAGATAGTCTCGTGCCCCTTCCGGCGTGCTCTTGGTGAGAATCGGCGTTTCGATTTCGAGAAACTCTTCCTTATTGAGAAACCCGCGCACCGCCTGCGCAATATCATGCCGGGTCTTCACCAGTTTCTGCATGCGGGGACGCCGCAAATCCAAAAACCGGTACTTCAGGCGAATCGCTTCCGTCACTTCAGCATCATCTTCAATCACAAACGGCGGCGTCTTGGATTCGTTCAACACTTCGACGGCATCGACAAAGACTTCTATCTCGCCCGTCGAAAGATTCGCGTTCTTGGACTCATCCGGACGCGCCATCACCTGCCCGGTGATGGAGACCACACATTCGCTCCGCAGAGTATGGCCGCCTTGGTGAACCGCCGCGTTGCGCTCCGCATTGAAGACGACTTGCGTGAGGCCGGTCCGGTCGCGCAGATCGATAAAGATCACCGTGCCATGGTCGCGCCGCCGCTGCACCCAACCGTTCAAGACGACGGTCTGGCCGACATGGGTCTTATTCAATTCACCACAGCGATGCGTTCTCACCTTCATGCCACGGGTCTCGCTTTCTTCGTCGAGTGTCGTTTGGTCTTCGAGGGCTTCGCCCAACCGGGACGCCGGGGAGGCTTGGGCGGCCGGACACCGGGGTCCTTCCCTTCCTTTTCCAATGTTCGCCGCTGCTCGACGATGTCGCGCAACGCATTCGCTTCCCGATCCGTCAGGAACCGGAATTCGCCGGCCCCCAGATCGCCCAGCGTCAGCGGTCCCATCTTGACGCGGGTCAATTTGATCACCGGATGGCCGACCGCTTCCAGCATCCGCTTCACCTGATGCTTGCGGCCCTCATGAATCGTAATTTCCACCCAGGAGTTGGCCTCGGCCTTGCGCACCTTTTTCACCGTGGCCGGACTGGTCATGCCGTCTTCGAGCTTGATCCCCTTCTCAAGTTGGGCAATCTCTGCATCCGTCAGGACGCTCTTGACCTTGATCAGATAGGTCTTCGGGACATGATAGCGCGGGTGCAGCAGGGCCTGCGTCAAATCGCCGTTATTCGTCAGCAGCATCAGACCTTCACTGTCGAAGTCCAACCGGCCGACCGGAAACACCCGCACCGACACGCCGTGCAGAAAATTCTTCACCGTCGGCCGACCGCCCGGATCGTCCAGCGTAGACATAACGTTCTTGGGCTTATTCAGGATGAGATAGACGAAGGGTTGTGCGTGTTCGAGGTGCTTACCGTCCACCTTCACGTGATCGCGATCAGGATCGACCTTGGTGCCGAGCTCCGTGACCACCTTGCCGTTGACGGTGACGCGACCGCTCGCGATCAACATCTCCGCCTTCCGGCGCGAAGCCAGACCGGTTGTCGCGATAATTTTCTGCAATCTGGTTTCCATATAGGTACTAGGAGCCTTTACGTCTGACCGTCCGGTCCGAGATTCTTCCATTCCCTCTTTTAGGAGCGGGCCTGTTGACTCTCACTGCGCGCATCCAGTGAGCACCGCCCGACAATCACAATACTCATTACTCCCGCGTGCGCACTGGGCGAGCAAGAGAGGCGACAGGCTCGCTCCTGCTCTCTACTCCCATTCAATTGTGCTTGGCGGCTTCGAGCTGATGTCGTAGACGACGCGATTCACGCCCTTCACTTCGTTGATGATCCGGCTCGACATCCGGCCCAGCACGTCGTTCGGGATCTTGGCCCAGTCGGCGGTCATCCCGTCTACGCTGGTCACCGCGCGAATCGCCACGACATTGTCATAGGTCCGTTGATCGCCCATGACGCCGACCGTACGGATCGGCAAGAGCACGGCAAAGAATTGCCAGATTTCGCGGTACAGTCCCGCGCCGCGGATTTCCTGATCGACGATCGTTTCCGCTCCACGGAGGATCGCCAATCGTTCCTTGGTCACAGAGCCGAGTACCCGAATCGCTAAGCCTGGACCGGGGAACGGCTGCCGCCAGACAATCTCATCCGGCAACCCAAGTTCAGTTCCCAATACCCGCACTTCGTCCTTGAACAATTCCCGAAGCGGCTCAATCAATTTCAACTTCATCCGCGCGGGCAGACCACCGACATTATGATGCGTCTTGATCGTGGCCGACGGCCCCTTGAAGCTCACGCTCTCGATGACGTCTGGATAGAGCGTCCCCTGCACCAGATACTTGACGCCCTTCAGCTTTTTGGACTCGACGTCGAAATTCTTGATGAACAGGCGCCCGATGATCTTGCGCTTTCGCTCGGGATCAGTGACACCTTTCAGGCCGTCCAGGAACTGTGTCGTGCGATCGAGCACCCGCAGATTCAGATGCATCTGCGACGCAAAGGTCTTCTTCACCTGATCACGTTCGCCGGTCCGCAGCACCCCGTTGTCGACGAAGATGCAGGTCAGCTGGTCTCCGATGGCCCGATGCGTAAGGGCTGCAGCCACCGATGAATCCACCCCGCCGCTCAACGCACAGATGACACGATCTTTCCCGACCTGCTCGCGAATCTGAGTCACCGCCTGATCCACATAGGACTGCATGGTCCAGGTCGGCGTGCAGCCGCAAATCTCATAGACAAAATTCCGGAGAATCTTCGCCCCTTCCGGCGTATGCGCAACTTCCGGATGGAACTGCAGGCAATAGATCCGCCGCTGTTCATCCTCCGACTTCATCGCCGCGACCGGCGAGTTGCTCGTATGGGCGATGGACCGGAACCCCTTCGGCATGCGCTCGATCCGGTCTCCATGAGACATCCACACGACCGAGGAACCGCCTGTACCGATCCCCTTAAAGAGATCGCTGCGGTCATCAATGAGGAGATCCGCCCGGCCGTATTCCCGATGCGGCGCTTTCACGACTTTTCCGCCGGACAGGTGCGTGACCAACTGCATGCCGTAACAAATGCCCAGAATCGGAATGCCCTGATCGAATAATTCCTTGGCGACAGACGGCGCCTTCTTTTCGTAGACGCTGGAAGGCCCGCCGGAAAGCACAATGCCCTGGGGGCGATAGGCCAAAATAGTCGCGAGGGATGCCGTGCAGGGCAGAATCTGCGAATAGACCTGCGCCTCACGAATACGCCGGGCGATCAGCTGCGTATACTGCGAACCGAAGTCGAGGACGAGAATGCGATTGTGCCAAAGTTCCATGATTTTTAAGAGCCTATGGCTGATAGCTGATGACGGATCACTCAGAAAGAGAAGTCGGCAGGCAGGAAAGAATCGGCTTCCGGCGCTTCTGCTATCGGCTATACGCCATCAGCCATTCGCTCCGGCTCACTCCCAATCCATCCGGTAGTTCGGTGCTTCTTTGGTGATAATGACGTCGTGCACGTGGCTTTCACGGAGGCCGGCCACAGTTTGCCTGATGAAGGTGGCATTTTTCTGAAGGTCGGAGATCGTCTGACAGCCGCAGTACCCCATCCCGGATCTGACTCCGCCGACCAGCTGATAGATGACCGCGCCCAGTTGCCCTTTGTACGGAACGCGGCCTTCAATGCCTTCAGGTACGAGCTTCTGAGCCGGACGTCCGCCCTGCCCATAGCGATCACCGCCGCCGCGCTCCATCGCGCCGATGGAACCCATCCCGCGATAGACTTTATAGGTTCGGGCTTGATAGAGGACGGTTTCACCCGGCGATTCTTCCGTCCCGGCCAGGAGTCCGCCCAGCATAACGGAGGAAGCCCCGGCCGCCAACGCCTTGGTCACGTCGCCGGAGAACTTGATCCCGCCGTCCGCAATGATCGGCACCCCGCTCCCGCGAAGCGCTTTGGCACAATCGGCAATGGCCGTCAGCTGCGGCATGCCGGCTCCGGACACAATGCGCGTCGTGCAGATGGATCCGGGACCGACGCCGACCTTGACGGCATCAACGCCCATCTTCAGCAAATCTTTCGCCGCTTCCGCCGTCGCAATATTGCCGGCAATCAATTCCAGACTCGGATGCTGCTTCTTGAGCCGCTTCACCGTCTCCAACACCGCCTGCGAATGCCCGTGTGCGGTATCGACGACAACCAGATCGACGCCGGCCTTGATCAAGAGGCTGGCCCGTTCATCGGTATCCGGCCCCACACCGACCGCCGCGCCCACGCGCAAGCGACCATGGGTATCTTTGCAGGCGTTCGGATACTTGATCCGCTTTTCTATGTCCTTAATCGTGATGAGCCCTTTGAGCTCGTAGTTCTTATTCACGACCGGCAGTTTTTCAATACGGTGCTCGTGCAATATATCGCGGGCCTTCTCAAGACTCGTTCCCACCGGCGCCGTCACCAGCTTGTCGCGCTTCATGACTTGCGACACCTTGAGATCCATACGCGTTTCGAACCGCAGATCCCGATTCGTGAGAATGCCCACCAGCTTGCCCTCTTTCGTCACGGGAATGCCGGAGATGCGATACTTCGACATGAGCGCGTGGGCATCGCGGATGGTCTGTTCGGGCGAGATCGTCACAGGATCCAGAATCATCCCGCTTTCCGATTTTTTCACCCGATCCACTTCCGCGGCCTGATCCACCGGTGGAAGCACGCGATGGATGATCCCGATCCCGCCCTCGCGAGCCATCGCAATGGCCAGCCGCGCCTCGGTCACGGTGTCCATCGCCGCGCTGACAAAGGGGACATGGATGCGAATATTGCGCGTCACCAGCGTCGACGTCTCGACTTCGTTCGGCAAGACTTGCGACTTTGCCGGTACCAGGACAACGTCGTCATACGTGAGGCCCAATCGCGGTTCTTTATCCAGCATGATCTCCCCGTACCAACCCTACGGCCCGTTTGTCAGGCCCTATCGTGTCTGTTGCGCTTTATCGAGTTCCGCCAGCGCTTCCGCATTTTCCTGCAACCGCTCGCTGCCTTCATCGGCCGGCATGAATTGCTGCACCCGCGTGTTCCCGCTGTCCACCACAAACACGCTGCCCCTGGCATCCACGGCGACACCATACGGGAAGTTGAATTGCCCGTCGCCGTTCCCGTAGCCGCCCCACTGCGTGATGTAGTTGCCTTCTTTGTCGAATTTCTGCACGCGCTGGTTGCCGGCATCCGTCACATACACATCGCCGGCGCCGTCCACCGCCACCCCCCAGGGATTCCGCAACTGTCCGGCTTCCTGCGCGAGCGGACTGCTCGCATGACCGGCCTCGGGACTGCCGCCCCACTTGGCCAGCAACTGCGGCAACACGTTGGTACTGGTATCGAATTTCTGGATGCGGTGGTTGCCCATGTCCACGACATACACTGCGCCGTCGTTCTGGTCGACAGCCACGCCGCGCGGGAAGTAGAACTGCCCGTCGCCGCTGCCGAAGCTGCCCCAGGCCATGATGAACTCGCCGGCCATATCGAACTTCTGCACGCGGAAATTCGCGCTGTCCACGACGTAGACGAACCCGCGCACGCGATCGACCGCGATGCCCCAGGGGGCATTGAATTGGCCTTCGCCGTTTCCACGCGACCCGAACTTCATCAGGTACCCGCCGAGCTTCCCGTCGAACTTCTGCACGCGATGGTTGTTGGTATCAACCACCCACACATCACCCTTGCCGTCGCAGGCGATACCCGTCGGGTTATGGAAGTTCGCGTTGGCCGATCCGAAGCAGCCCCAGAGGATGATGAAGTTTCCGGCGTTGTCGAATTTCTGGATGCGGTTGTTGCCGTTATCGACGGCGAACAACGACCCCTGCTGATCCACGCACAAGCCGTACAACGGCGCCATGAACTCGCCCCCGTGCAGGAGCGAGGCGCCGCGGCCAGGCTGTCCCCACTTGGAGACACAGACATATCCGGACGTATTGACGAGAATGCTGGCGCTGGCCGGAGTCGAGACGTTGTTGCCCACGTCTTTAAACCAGACATAGATGGTCTTCGGCCCATCGGTCGGCGACAGAATGAAGGGAATCGTGGCGCCGAACTTGATCGCCGTCGTGACATCGACCCATCCCGGCGTGCCGCCCATCGGTGTCAACGGACTTTCCGAAATGAAATAGGCCGTCACACCGGTATCCAAATCCGTCGCGGAGATCGTGACGACGACTTCCGGTGAGTTGGTCATGAACGCGCCGTGGTTGATGACGGCATAGGGGTTCTGCGGAGCGGTAATGTCGATGAGGACCGGCGTTGAGGTGACTTCTTCCGACACCTCGCTCTCGGTGCCGTCTTCGAACACCGCCGTGATGGTATAGAAATACGCCGTATCGTTGGTCAATCCGGAATGCGTGTAGGGACTGGTGACCCCTTCGACTTTGGTCCCCGTCTGAATGGTGACGCCCTGCGCGGTATTGAAATACAGATTGTAGGAGACCGCACCCTGCACATCCAGCCAGCTCAAATAGATTTCCGTGTCGCCCGGCTTGACCGCCACACTACGCGGAGGCTGGACCGTACCCGCCGCCGGAGCCGGCAGGGATTGTTCTTTCCCTCGATTGATTTCTTCTTCGGTCGGCACATATTTCACGACGCGGCTGTTGCCGCTGTCGACGACAATGACCGCGCCCTCTTTATCCACGGCAATCCCGGACGGAAAGTTCAATTGCCCTTCTGTCTTTCCGCGGTTCCCGAAGGAGCAGAGGAAGGTGCCGTTGCCGTCGAACTTCTGAACGCGATGGTTGCCGCTGTCCACGACATAGACGTTGCCGAGCGCGTCGCACGCGATGCCCCAGGGCGACTTGAACTGGCCAGGCCCGTGCCCTTCGCGCCCCCACTTGGTCAGAAAGCTGCCGCGCGCATCGAATTTCTGAATCCGGTTGTTGCTTTCATCGGCCACAAAAATATTGCCGACAAAATCCACCGCCACGCCGCGCGGGAAAAAGAACGCGCCGTCGAAACTGCCGTCACGCCCCCACTTCAGCAACGGCTGGCCATCCTCCTGAAACTTCTGGATGCGGGCGTTGCTGGTGTCGGACACATAGACATTGCCATCTTGGTCCGTCGTGATTCCCCAGGGCACATCGAATTTGCCCATGTCGGCGCCGCGCCAGGCGAAGCCGAACTTGCCCCAGGCCTTCATGACATTGCCTTCCAGGTCAAACTTCTGCACGCGGTTGTTGCCGCTGTCGGCGATGTAAATCACATCGTCCGGGCCGACCGCCAACCCGCGCGGATAGTAAAACGATCCTTCTTGCGAGCTCGGTTCGCTTCCCCATCGAGCAACGAACTTCCCGTCCTTGGAAAACTTCTGAATCGAATGGTTGTCGGTATCGGCGACATAGATATTGCCGTCTTTGTCGAGCGTCAGACCGGTGGGCGAGCTGAATTCTCCATCGTCCGGGCCTTCCTGACCGAAGGCCATGGCCAAGAGATACGGAGAGGGAATCGCCATGACCTCCTGCGACTCCAGGCTCTCCCCCTTCTGCGTCACCACCGTCACGACATAGTGATAACAGGTCCCGTTCGCGAGATCATCGTGAACAAAGGGGGACGTCGCGCCTTCGAGGCAGGTCGCCTTGTCCTTCTTCACCCCGATGACGGCTTTGAAATCTTCGGCGCTGGCGATAGGGCGGGTGAGTTCTGAGAACTTGATCTGCACGCCCTTCGTGGTCTGGAAATAGAGATTGTAGTACATGGCGTCGGGGACCGCGTCCCACGTGATCGTGACGCGACCATTGCCCGCTTTGGCCTGGACGTTTTGCGGCGCGGGCGGCAGCTCTTCATCCGCGGCAACCGAATCGCCGGCACCCCACTCACTCTGGGTGCCTTCGGCGGACAGGATCAGCCGATCAAACCGGAACATTTCGTCAAAAAGCCATGCCTTCATCATAGGTGTTGCCTCGTGTTGCTAAAGCCGTCCCGCGCCAAGAACCAAGGGTCTTCAATCACTTAGAATTGGATTGGCGAGTCTAACAAAGCGCTGGAAAGAGAGTCAAGGAGCGGGAAGGGACGGACAAGCAGCCGCCCTTTGTGCTCGCGGAACGCGCGGCCTCAGAAGGCCCTCGTTCGACGCGCGCAGTATAAGGGCAGGCTCCTTGCCCGTATGTGGGGAGTAAGTGAGATAAGAGATTAGAGTCAGCCTGGAGTCGCAAGCAGCTTTGGAGGAAACGATATGACTGACGATACCTGACCTAGCTCTGTTGAGCTGATTCCTCAACGAGCACATCCTCACCGTTCACCTCGACCGCCATCATGCGCTCTTCCTCAACCGCAGATTCAATCTCGACTTCCTCTGCATCCGTCACGGAGGATGCCTCTTCACTCAAGCCCATGATCGCCTCCGTGGTACTGTCGATCACCGCCGCTTCGGCAGCGGTTGGCACGGCCACCTCCATGGACTCCATCGGCAACAGCGATTGATCGGACTCGCCCAATTCCGTGAACTCCCGCAGCGGCGGCAATTGCGTCAGGTCGTTCAAGCCGAAATGCTCAAGGAAGAACTTGGTCGTGCCATACATGATCGGACGCCCCGGCACTTCCTTCCGGCCCACAATACGCACGAGCTTTCGCTCCAACAACGTCCGGACAACCCCAGAGGTTTCAACGCCACGAATTTCCTCGATCTCCGAGCGAACGATCGGCTGCTTGTAGGCAATGATCGCCAGGGATTCGAGCGCGGAGCGGGACAGCTTGGCCGCCGATTTCGTTTTATCCAGACGCTTGATCCAGGTCGCGTACTCCTGCTTGGTCACCAGACGGAAGCCGCCGGCGATTTCAACCAGCCGGACCCCGCGTCCCTCCTGCTCTAATTCTTCTCCCAAGCCGCGCAAGGCTTGCGCGACATCCGCCTTCGTCACGTCGCCCATGATCGCCACCAGGCGCTGCACAGACAACGGCTCAGGGGAGACAAACAGTAAGGACTCGACAATGCCACGCAACTCGCGCTCGGCAATCGCCTGCACGGCGCCCTCATTCGCCGGCGCGGCCACTACGGATGCGGCTTCCGTCGATTCGGCTTCAGCCGATACTTCCGGTGCAGCCGAGTCCTCGAATCCCTCAGAAACCACTTCGCCGGCAGGTACGTCGCATGCCGCAGCATCGATGGATTCCACCGATTCAGAGACCTCAATCTCGACCTCAACCGAGGCCATATGCATTTCTTCCGTGATCGGAGTCATGTCCCCCTCCATTCGGCATCTAAGTCATCCAGCTCAGCCGGATCCGGCACAAGCGAGAACGTTCGTGAAACCAGAATCGGCCCGAAGGTCTCGCTTTGAAAGACGTGCGCGACCCGCAACCGGATCAGTTCCAGCAAAGCCAAAAATGTCACAATAATCACCAGCCGGTGGCAGGAGCCGTCAAAGAGCGCGGCAAACGAGACCGAGTCCTTGCCTTCCAGCGTTTCCAAAATCACGTTCATGCGCTCTCGCACCGTGAGATTATCCGGCACGATTTCAATCAGCGTCTTCCCCGGATTCCGCTCGACGATCGCCTTCAGCGCATCGACCAGATCGAAGAGCGACACATTGTCCATGGACGTCTCATCCGACTCGACTTCAGCGACGAGCGGCTCCGGCTCGCGGCTGAAAATCTCCCGCCACATTTTTTCCTGGCCGTCGAGCTGACGGGCAGCTTCCTTGTACGTCTTGTACTCCAGCAGCCGCCTGACCAGTTCCTCGCGCGGATCCGGCCCGTCTTCCTCGTCCTCCGCCGCCTCGTCTGCCGGCAATAACATCTTGGATTTGATCTGCAGCAGGGTGGCCGCCATGACCAGAAATTCCCCCGCCACGTTCAGATTCAATTCCTTCATCGCCTCGACATATTCGAGATATTGCTGGGCGATCAGATTGATCGGAATGTCGTAAATGTTGATTTCGCTCTTCTTGATGAGATGAAGAAGCAGGTCCAGCGGTCCTTCGAAATTCTCGATACGGACCTGATACGGCAGCTCGGTTTGTTCGAACCCGCTGGTCTGTTGGTTGGGCTGATCCACGAGGGCGTTATAGCAAGTTATAGGGGGGCGGAGCAAGCCTGAAACTATATGTTGGGGGTCCGATACTTCAGGGGATTACTTTAACTTTACGGCATAGGCGACCAGAAAGGCTGCCACGAGCAGGATGCCCAGCGTAATAGCGTATTGCTGGAAGGTGGATTGCCCCCCCTTGCCTGCCCCTGCCTGCGCGATCCCCTTGGTCCCGTTGGTCAAAGGCTTCTGATCGAAACGGACCCTGGCCAGGTCATCGCCCCGCTTAAAGTCGGCGTTGGAGAAATCGGCCGCTTGAAGAAACTGCGCCCCGGCAAACCGTGCCTCACCGGAAAAGACCACGAACGCGAAGAAGGCCTCCCGACTAAAAATAGCGTCTGAGAAATTCGCGAGCTTCTTGAATTGCGCGCCGGAGAATCCAGTCCCCAACCCGAATCGCGCCCGCTCAAAATTCACCGGCGCGTCACAGACCACTTCGAGAAACTCCGCCATCCCATCGAAGAGACTCCCTTGGCAGTCAACCGGCCCGCGAAAGACAGAACGATGGAAGCGGGTATGGGGACCGAACTTGGTATCGGCACAGCGGAGTCCCTGGGCAAAGTGTCCTTGAACGAAATAGGCCTCCCGTTCAAACAGAGCGCTATCTATCGTCAAAACCCGCTGAAAGACCGACCGTGACAGATCGACTCCGTCTTTAAATTTGGTGCCATGAAAATCGACCGTTCCCTCGAACTCCAGCGTCCCCTTGGCCGATCGATGACGGAGGGCTCCTTCCACCACTGAATCGCGAATGATCAGATTCCCCGCCACAACCCGCTGCTCTTCGTCGTTCATGGCACTGAGCGCAGCCTGCTGTTCGGGCGTGAGGCCTTTAGGAATTTGTGATTTCTGAACCGGCAGCTGATCGAAGATCAGATCGCCCCGCAGCACCACACCGGCGAGATCCACCGCCAGTCCCTGTGCGAGTGCCTTCATCACACTCGCTGCAGGAACGGCCTGCGCTTCGCGCTCAGCGTTCGTACAATCCGGGCTCAGACGCTTCATGAGCGGGCCGGGCTTCCCGCCAGGTGAGGATTCAATCGTGCAGGCCGCTTCAGCAACACCGGTTCGGCAGATGCCGCCCAGCATCAGCAGCGCGCACAGCAGGACAAGCCCGCATGATCGCATCGTATTCATCATAGTCGCCGTTATACGAGATGCCTGAGGCTAAGGCAAGGCAGGAATGTTGACGAATTGTGTCAGTGCAGCCCGGCTAATATGGCACGGTACTCGTCTTCCGTCAGACGATGCATCCCCAAGCTCAGCCGCCGGGTGAGTTCCGCCTGATCTTGAATCTGAAGTACCGACTGCAACAGGCTGTGGCTCTCCTGCGGTGTCGAGGTCCACTGTTTCGTCAGCTCGACGCGCACGAATCCGAAGCGCGCTTCCGTCTTGAAATCCTCGCGCAGAAATTCATCCATCTGCTGCAGGGGCAGCACCGGGGAGACAATCTTGACATCGGCACAGATCCCCGCCTTCAGCACATAAATCAGCGCATGGGAATCGGGAGTCAGGAACGTGGTCAGATTGTCACGGATCAATGCCGAGCAACAGCCCCACAACCCGTGGGTCAATTGGAGCGAGGCGCTTTCGGGTGAGCTGCGCTCGCGGAGGGTACCGGCCACAAATAAAAAATGACTCATGGAGGTTCGGGATCAGGAACCAGGAAGGAATGAAACGGTTACCATACTCATCTGTGCCGATCCTTCTCGATCTCCGGAAGGACCGGCGCATGCAACAGGGACCGTCCGTCAGTTATTATGATAATCGTCGGTGTCGTCCAGCAAGTCTTCGGACTTCTCAAGGAAGTCAGCCGCTTCGTCATCATCGGTGAGCGCCAGATCGCCCTGCAGCTCCTCTTCGATGTCGCCTTCCGCTTCGGTCTCGACCTCTAATTCCTCTTCCGCCAACTCTTCATCCACATCAATCTCTTTCGGTATCGACACCGGAGCCGGCCTGACCGCCACTGGAGGCCTCGGGGCTTCCTCCACCGGAGCCACTGCAGCCTTCACCGGAGCAGCGGGCTTGGGGACTGACGGAGCCGCAGGCTTTTTCACGGCAGCGGCTTTCTTGGGCGCCAGCTTGGCAGGCGCCTTCTTCTTCGCTGCCGGCTTCGCGGCCTTCTTTGCAACAGCCTTTTTAGCAGGCTTCTTCGCAACCGCTTTCTTGGCCGATTTCTTCGCCGGCTTTCTCGCGACGGCTTTCTTCACCGGCTTCTTGGCAACCGCTTTCTTGGCTGGTTTGGCAGCCTTCTTCTTGCCTGCCGGCTTCTTGACGGCCTTCTTTGCCACGACCTTCTTCTTAGACTTCGCCATCAGATTTCCTCCTGATCAAGTGCACAACGCATGGCGGATCGCATTGCGGTCTCCATCTAGCATGAACCCATAGCCTCTTGCAACCGGCAGAATTGTCGACCGAAACCTGCGCAGTTTTGGCTAGGGAGCCGCCCAGCTCTTGAGCCGTCAGCAGAACAACACCTCCCCACCATCTGGCTGAATCCTGAGTCCCCAAGGACTAGCCCAGGAGAGACGACCCCATGGTAAACTGGATATGAGATCCGTTACTGTTCGATGAATCGTTCGCCGCGATTCCCGCTCTAATCATGTACGGGAAACTAAAAAGGACCCCTCAGCCCATGACACGCTCTCTGATCATCGCCGTCGTCAGCCTCTTCATGACCAGCCTGGCCTGGCCGATAACGGCTATGCCCATCGCCACGCAGATCATGATCGAAGACGGCTCTCCCTACTTTGCCCCGTCAAAAGCCATCGCCACCAGCGGGAGTCCTATAAGTTGGTACAATCCGACGCCTACGGATCATACGGTCACGCATAACGGCTGCGTCGAAGACGGCAGCCCCTGCCTCTTCGATTCAGGCGTCATACCCCCCGGAGAGCAATTCAGTGTTCCAGGCCTCCCCCCCGGCCGCTATCCCTATCACTGCCGCATCCATCCCATCATGCGTGGCGTGTTGACTGTGACGGATGCCGCCACTATGCCGTCCCAGCTCTAAACACGCCACTCGTATCTCATCGCTCGTCTCTCGCAAACTGTGTTTCTATCGAAATACGCTTCACGTGCGCTCTTGCGAGTTCACCATCCGCTCAGGTAGTCTGCGCCTTCCCACGGGGTAGGAACACAGGTCATGAAGCCCGTTGCCGCAGTCCAAGAACCACTCCAACTCACCGGCGAGACGCTGAATCTCCTCGCCTGGCACATTCCCGACCTCGTCGCCTATCAACATCGCGAGGATGAATATTGGCTCGCGCCGCTCGACGATAATTTCCCCTTGATCCGACTGAACCTGACCGGCATCGAAATGTTGAAATCGATGAACGGTCACATCACCGTCGGAGCCCTGCTTGAAAAATACGGCAACAAAGTCTGCGGACCGGACGGCCAACCCGGCCAATGGCATCTGGAACGCTGGTCCACCCCGAACTACTCCCTCTGCTACTTCGGCACCGAACCGCCGGGCGGACACCGGCACCAGGCTAAGTGGGACATTCTGCTCCAACAGATCCGCGAAGGCTGGTCAGGGCAGGAAGGCTTCGAAGGCGAAGAACACCTGGAAGATTTTCACCATCATGAATTGACTGAGAGCGCCGAGGA
The DNA here is from genome assembly GCA_013140455.1 of Nitrospira sp. Taxonomy (GTDB): domain Bacteria; phylum Nitrospirota; class Nitrospiria; order Nitrospirales; family Nitrospiraceae; genus Nitrospira_D. Next base: position 31,151 of record JABFSU010000057.1, read on the forward strand.
CGACGGCCACTTCGACCTGATCGAAACCACCGTCTCTCACCTCTTCCGTGAGCCGAACGAAGCGCTGAACGGCCTGACCTATGGTCGGCTCCTCATGCGGCAGCTCCGTCAGCTCGGCTGGTTTAATCCCAAACCTAAAGTCATTGTAGAAGTCGGCGGCGGACTCGGCTACGTGGCGCGCGAACTGGCTAAAGAACTGCTGCCGTTCGAGCGACAGAGTATCCGGTACATCTCCCTCGACATCACCAGTCCGTTCCTGAAGCTGCAAACCAAGCGCGCCAAAGAAGGTGGCTGGGGAGGCCTTGGAACCAGGGCCAATGCCGAAGCCCTCCCCTTCACAGACAACTCGGTTGACCTTGTGATCGACAACGAAAACATGGCCGACATGACGCCCGTCAAACTGACACGCAATGAACTACTCACCAACAAGGGTGAGACCGAGCAGCATCAAGAAGCGCTGGATTGGATCAGACGCATCCGCCTCCCGATCGAAGCGAATCCACCGGACGATGTCATCTTTAACCTGGGACCGATCCGATTTGTCGCCGAATTGTGGCGGGTGCTGAAACCGGGCGGACATGCCTTCCTGACCGAATTTGGCGTGGAAGAAGGCTGGCCGGCCTCCGTGAAACTGCCGGGCCATACCGAATATGAAGTGCAATACAGCCACCTGCGCCAGGCCGTGCGCTGGCTAGGATTCCAAGAACGCTATCTCTCGCTTCCGCAGTTCCTCGCGATGAAGCCGGATACGAAAGTTCTCTGCACCGGCGCGGCCTATACCATCCAGCGGTTCTGCCAGGCCATGAACAAACCCTTCACCGTCCGCGCCTACACCGAGAGCGAACTGAAGCAGACCCTCAACGATATGCTCCCCAAGATCCACGGCGCCCACTACCACGACGTAGTCGATCCCGCCTGGTTCGGCCTCATCGACTTCAAAGTGCTGTTATTGGAAAAGCCCGGCGGCGCGCCGAAAGCCCAGTTCACTGAAACCAAGGGCTATCGGTGGTATTCGCAGAAATAGGAAGTCCTTCGTTAGATCAGTCCGGCGACAGCGGCACGGAATGCACGTAGGTCATCAAGCTTCGTGGTGATAACCTCGTATACCTGGCCGTAGTCAATCTTCCAATACACGTGCACCAGCAGATTTCTGAAACGCGCCATCTGTTGCAAACGGCTCGAAAGATCCGCCGGAATCAGCCCGGCCCGTTCAAGCGTACTGAAGCACCCGGCATACTCCTCGGGAACCTGATGCAACTGTTTTGCCGACACGTGAAAGCAGAGTGCCAATGCCGCTTCAATGGCAATCAGCAATCGATAGCAGGCCACATCGAGACCATCTTGATTCACAAGGAATTGATCGCGTGACAGCCTGCGAAATTCTTCGAGGCGGCTCAAGGACGAATCAATTTCCCCACAGCGCGCCCGGATGAGATCCGGATTGAGGCTCATGCTGCGAAGGCGTCCTTCGTGCCTTGATAAAGCAACGGAGCGAGATCGAGATAGCGTCGGGCGACATCTTCCAGCATCGTGGTCAGGAGATCTTCATCTCGACAGAGAAGCAACCGCCCGCGGAGAACGTGATAGACAAAGGATAGCGGCGCCTCATTCAACACACGAACATCCACCGGCAACCCGGCAATGATTGAGAGCCGGGCAGATAGCGCTGAAGCAACCGCCGAGCCTCTTTCGGCATCGGATTCACGAAGATACAGACCGACATCGACATCGTGTACGGCTTCAGAATCGAGCAGCGATCCATGGAGATACGCGAACACAACCGCAGGGTCTTTCTCCAGTTCAGCCGCGAGACGGCAGACCAACGCTTCGCGGGCTTCCGGGTGAACTGTGTAGCGTGTGTGCTTCATTCAAGAAACCGTAATGAGGTGTACTGACCAGACGTGAGGGGCATTTTACACTGCTACCAAGGGGAGAACAAGAAACCCGCCTCCCCTTAAGCCCGGCGGCGCACCGAAAGCCCAGTTCACTGAGACCAAAGGCTATCGGTGGTATTTGCAGAAGTAGCGGGATTGAGGGTTGCCTGAGTGGTTCCCTGCGCTCATCAACCGCGCACGGGAAGAATCGTCCAGCTCTGGAATTGCTCAACTCAAAAAGCAGAATGTCCCTATTTTTCAGGCCCGTGAACGCTTCTAGGAAGCATTATCTTTCACACCCTAAAGTGGATGAGACCACGCCCTGGCCGTTAAAGTGCACGCTGGTATTTCCGTATGACCAAACGTCATTAGCAACATAATGATCCCCAAAGCGCTCGGGTGGGTATTTTCGACCGTCCGGGTTACCCAGAAGCCTTGTCATCTCCGCCGGGGTCATTCCAGACGCGACATGCCGACAGGCGTTTTGAGAACTCGACCTTACTCGCTCTTGGATTTGACGGGAGAGGCGACTCAGTTCCTGTTCGCTCGCGTCGAGCTTGGCGTCTGTCTCTTTGAGGCGGTCTACCAAAGATGCGCTTCGCTCTGACCGATTGATCGGCATACTGATCGACTGAATTTTCGTATTGATCTGCTGCAACATTTGCTCGACTTGCCGCTGCTGTTGATCTAATTTCGTCACCTTCTCACCAAGTGCTTGCTGGGTCATTGCCAGTTCCTTGCGTGACTGCTCTATGGTCTGCTCCTGGGCTTGACTCTGTGCTTTAAGACGGCCTTGAATGCCCACAAGCTTGGATGCGGGAACCCGCAACAGGCGATACACCGTCACGGTGCCATCCGCGTTCGGCTCCTCAAAGGTCATTTGCGTCTCAATCACGAGTCCTTGAGCTTCGAGGCTGGTTATCTGTGCGAAGTTCATCAGCTCAACCTTGCCCTGCTCAAACGCCTGCCGTCGCCCTTCTTCAACCGTCCGCGCCTTTGACGCCACCCCAACCACAAACAGCTCTTCTCCTTCGATAAAGGATGATTTCTCAGTCCAAAATGGACGTGCATCCTTGGCGGCCCATGCAAGAGAAGTGGACAGGAGAATCCCTGTTAGTACGAGCCCTACAACGGAAATGGCTTGCTGCATCTTGTGCTGACTCATAGAGTGGATTCTCCGAATTGTTGAGAGGCCAGTCCACTTCTTCAATTCTGCACCTTCAAAACACCATTGAGTTGCTGCTTTTCTATCCCTCAATCGTATACCATTCCAACAGCTCCACGATTTCTGGCTGATTAGTTTCTCTTGCAATATCAAGGGGTGTCTTGCCTTGAGAATCTAACGCTTGAATATTTGCACCTTGCTCAACAAGATATTCGATCATCTCCTTGTCCGTTGAGCGAACGGCTAAGTGCAAGCCCGTATATCCCGCATCCACTGTCGTGCGTTCTAAGACAAATGGGTTCTCTTCGAGAATCCGTTTAACATCGCCCAAAAACAATTTCCCTAGCCCGCAGTGATAAAGAAAATTACTCCCAGCGTGACCGGCTGCTAAGTTTTTCAATTCAATAGAGTTCCCTGCCGCTTCTGTCTTTTCTATCCTACTTTGCAGATTCGATCGTACCGAATGCACGTGTGCAAGACGTGCAGCCTCTTCCTGCTCTCGCCTGATTGCGCCACGCCGAGCATCCTCCATCGCAAGCAGACGAGCAAATCGCGCCTTGATGTAGAGAACGCGGGTTTGCTGATCATCACCTCCGGCTTGGGCATAGGCCTTCGTCCAAAGTCCTTTATCAACCGTATTGGTTTCCATCTCCTGTGCGATCTGCTCATAAAGGCGATCTTCGTACGCTTCGGTAGTATTTTGGCTTGGTTCAACAGGAATGGAAATAGGGGCAATTGGATTTGCGGTTGGTTGAGGGGAAGACATTGCTTTCGATGCTCCTGATGGAGTTGCCTGCACACTTGTTTCCGTCGAGGCGGCACTGAATTGCCGATCCCAGGCCGACTCCATAGACACAGCAGGCTTAGGCTCATCTGCTCGTTGGCCAGTTTTCTTAGGCGTTGTATCAATGCTCGACACTGTAGTAGCGTGAAACGTATTCCCTACATTAAGAATATCCCGTCGTGATTCTCTTTGGTGCGCTAAGATCGACCCGCACACAGCAAAAAAGAAGAATGGCCAAATCGCGCCCGCTCCACCAGGTGAATCTTTTAGGAAAATGACGAGAATAGGACTTATGAATGCGTAAACTGCCAAGAGCCAACGTGATGGCGCAGACCCTTGCTTTACTCCTGCCCCCAATAAGCCGCAAACACCCGCGTCTACCAACAGTCCATAGCGTTGAAAGAAAAGTGCCATGGCCGCGAACAATATGGCCAGCACGATAGCGAACGAGAAAATGGTCTTATCGGCAGATTGAGCGTCGCCTGATAGGCCAAAGGCACCAAAGAAAAGGCGACCAGGCGTTCTTTTGAAAAACTTCAAAACCCCAACAATTAATGCAGTGAACACTGCGTAACCGATCCCTACCACCACGCCCAATGCGGCCCGATCAATCGAGGTGGCCGATTCCCACGTCGGACGCGCCGTCGTAAGTCCTAGCAGGAAGGCAAATAACACCCACGTAAGAACAGAGCCCCATGGGTATGGTTGTTGTATGGCAGCTCGCGGTGGCTGTTGTGCGAGAGGCAGCTTCTCCTGCTGCTTCGAACGGACTGGGAAGTTACGGAGTGGCTCTAGGCATTCCGGGCATTGGACAGATTCAGTCGCAATGTCCCACGACTTATCAGCTTCTGAGAAGCTACATCTACAGTGAGGACAATTATACGTCCGCATCTGGCCTCAACTTATTCTATCAACCTTCCAGTTGACCGATGAGCAGCAAATTCTCTTGTATCGGCGAATTTAGTGGCAGGTTTCTTAATTCTCACAAGAAATGCCCCCACCAAAAGTCTACTTACCACGAAATGGCGTGTCCGATACTAGCACTGCTGCGTTGATACCATGGCTCCGCAGGAGAATTTCAACTGCTCTTTTCCGCAGCAACTTCTCAGGATGAGGCCCCACAATGACACGTTGGATTGGCAAAGCATTTAATTTCTGATCCTCAAAGAGATGGATGCAGGGCACAGAAACACCATTGCGAAGGTAGGCATGCGTCTTTCGATATGGCTTCCCTGTGGCTTTTCTGGGATCTGCTCCTATTTCGACTGAAGGCTCGCTGATTACCATTCGAACCTCTTTCTCTTCTTCAAAACCTTTGTGCTTCGTCATCGTGGAAAGCACGGTGATGCTTTCAAACGCGGGGTAGACATCCTTAATGCTGGAAGTTGACCAGTACTTATACACCGCCCGCTTTATTTCCCTAATATGGTCTCGCATTACCACATCCTTAGTTCTTGATAAGTCTGTTAGCGTATACTGAACATCACCCCAGGCCCATCCCTCTTCGTGGTACATTTTACGTTCCACGCTGAGTAATGATTTCAATCTTTTGTAGTCAAAAACGACTGCATAGCCTCCACCCGCTCCATATCCACGCCACTGACTCAATAAGCCATTTTGGGATATCCACGGATCTTCAGTGGTACAAGTAGAAAATACATAGAAATCTTGTGCTCTCCGCTGCGCCTCCTCAAATTTGTTGACGATTTTGGCAAGCAGATCTTCAAACAGATCTATACCTAAATGATCGGCTGCTTTGACACGCGCAGCAAATGCCTTGGAAGCCTTGATATACTTTTTGAATTCCGGCCTTAAGATTACCGGAAGGACGCGGTGAAAAAACCCCACAACCTCCTCGGCGTCATTGGCGAAAGCGGTGTGACTGGCCCAAAGAGTCTTACTCGCAACTATCCCATGTAGCCCGCACTCGTTTGTGTAGTGCATCAACTCTTCGTGTTCTTTTTGCGATTTCTTGGTCATCCAGCCATGCACCAACAGAATGATTGCCAACTGAATCTAATAGCCATCATACTCATGATGCCAGATCAATCAGCACTCCCTCCCTCAACCCCAAGTCACTCACCAACACCGCTGACATCCCCAGCGTCTCCATCACCGTCCTGATGATGATCGCGCCGGCGGCGATGACTTCTTCGCGGTTCTTTTCCAGGCCTGGTAATCCGATGCGGTCGGCTTTCTTGCGAGTGAGTAGCGTCTGTTCTAGTTCCTGCACCATAGCGAGGGTCAGGCGATAGTTATGGATGCGGGCCGGGTCGTATGCGGCCAGTTTCTGCGCCATGGCGGCGAGAGCGGTGATGGTTCCGGCGGTCCCAACGAAGGTTGCCGCTTCATAGCCTGTCATCTCCGTGACAGCCGCTTTTGTTTCCCGCGCAATCCATTTCCGCGACTGCTGAATCTCCTCACTCGTCGGAGGATCGTGATGGAGCAATCGTTCACACAAACGCACGACTCCGATATCGATGGAGCGGACAATCGGCTGCTGGCCCGTCCGATCCAGAATAAATTCCGTGCTGCCGCCGCCGATATCCAACGCCAGCATATCGGTTACGCCAGAAGGCAGGCCGGAACGAATACCGAGCAACGTGCGCCGCGCTTCTTCGTCACCGGAGATGACTTCGACATCGAATCCGGCTTCGCCCTTCACCTTCTCCAGAAACTCGGCGCGATTGGCTGCATCGCGGACGGCGCTCGTCGCAACGGCCGTATAGCCATCGACTCGATAGGTGTCAATGACGGCCCTCCACTCACGCAAGCACTGGATCACCCGATCCATCGCCGCCTGGCTCAAGCGCTTATGCTGATCGACGCCTTCGCCCAGGCGAAGAATGCGCCGCTCGGATCGCAGCTCTTTGAGAGGCATATTCGGTGAGAGATCGGCGATGAGGAGCCGACAGGTAAGGGTGCCGATATCGATACCGGCGAGCCGGCGCGGGCGAACGGAGGGGGCTGTCATTGCTCGTTCCGGATCTCGTCCATCTCGGCTTCGAGTTTCTTCCGGGCGTCTTTCAACTGCTGAATCTCGCGGACCACACGGCCGATTTCTTCGTCGTATGTCACCCGTTCGGCCGTCTCGCCCCGCTCTTTCATTTCAACGGCCCGTTCACCGATGTCTTTATAGAGATCAGACAATTCCTGATCGATTTTCCGGACATCCAGCCGCATCCGGAGTAGTTCCGTCTCTTCCAGCGCGCGGCCGGCGACATGCGCCGTACCCAACCGCAAGGTTGCAAGGCCTGACCGGAAATCGTCTTTCAACCGCTGCAACAGTCCCATGCGTCTCCTTAACTGATCGACCCTAGCTCCAACTTCTGCTCCCACTTCCTCAACATCGCTTCTTTCAATCCCTGATGCCCCGGCGCGCTCAACTGCGGATCCTGCTTGAGCAGCGAGAATGCTTCCAGCCTGGCCTGTTGTAACAAATCACCGTCACGCACGATGTTGGCCACGCGAAACTCCGGCATGCCCCACTGGCGAAACCCGAAAAATTCTCCCGGCCCCCTGATGCGCAAATCTTCTTCCGCGATTACAAAGCCATCGTTCGATTGCACCAGGGCATCCAGCCGTTCTCGCGCGTTGGATACCGGCTCCTCTCCGCCGAGCGGATGCCGCCCCAGCGTCGGACGATTTCGCCCCAACCCGGCCGCCATCAACAGGCAATAGGACTGTTCCGCGCCCCGCCCCACCCGGCCTCGCAGTTGATGCAGTTGCGCCAGGCCGAACCTCTCGGCATGCTCGATCATCATAATCGTCGCATTCGGCACATCGACACCGACTTCAATCACCGTGGTGGCGACGAGCAGATGGATCTTCCCGGCCTTGAAGTCGGCCATCACCGCTTCCTTCTCCGCAGATTTCATTCGCCCGTGCAACAACCCGACTTTGAACTCGGCGAACTCGCCGTTCTGCAGCAGCTCGGCCCCTTGAATCGCCGCCTGCAAATCCGTCTTCTCTGATTCCTCGACTAACGGATAGACGACATAGGCCTGCCTTTTGTTCCGCAATTCATCTTTGAGAATTTGATAGGCCCGGCGTCGTTGGGCATCGCCGAAGAGGAAGGTCCGAACCGGCCGGCGTCCGGGCGGCAACATGTTGATGACAGAGACATCCAGATCACCATAGACCGTCATGGCCAGCGTGCGCGGGATCGGCGTCGCCGTGAGCACCAGCACATCCGGCTTGTAGCCTTTATCGATCAGATTCTTCCGCTGCATTACGCCGAACTTGTGCTGTTCATCGACCACGGCGAGTCCGAGGTTCTTGAAGGCCACGCCCTTCTGGATCAAGGCGTGAGTCCCGATCGCTACCTGCACCTCTCCCGAAGCGAGCTGCGCCGCCTGCGTTTTTTTGACTGCCGCCTTATCACTCCCGCGCAGCAACGCCACACTCAACCCCAGCGCCTCCAATGTGCCTTTGAGATTGCGATAGTGCTGCTCAGCCAGAATTTCCGTCGGCGCCATGAGCGCGGCCTGGTAACCGGAGCCGCAGGCCATGACGATGGCATGTAACCCCACCACCGTCTTCCCCGAACCGACATCGCCCTGCACCAGCCGGTTCATCGGTTTGGACGAGATCATATCCCGATATATCTCGCGAATGACTTGATCCTGCGCTGCCGTCAAGCGGAACGGGAGCAAGCGGCTCAACTTATCGACGATCGGCGCCCGCGGATTGAACTTGAGGCCCTTCGGCTGCTCCTGCACTGACCGTTGCCTGGTGGCCAAGGCCATCTGCAGCAGAAATAATTCTTCGAACGCGAGACGGCGATGTGCCGGAGTCTTGCCTTGCTCCAACAGTCGGGCATCTGCCTCCGCTTTGGGGAAGTGCACATCTTGAATGGCTTCTTGAATCGGAATCAGCCGTTGGCGGGCTCGCAGGGGCACCGGAAGATGATCGCGCAATTCCCGGGCATACTCATCCAGCAATCCCTTCACCAGCACGCGCGACTGCCGGGAAGTCCAGCCCTTCGTCTCATGGTAGATCGGCACAATGCGGCCCACATGCAGCGCCGACTCCGCCGCCTCGCCCACCACTTCATACTGCGCCACGTCCATGCGCGGGACCATCCACCCCTGCTTTCCGGCGATGACGCGGCCGCTCATCATGACGACTTTCCCGACCGCCAAGACATCTTCAAGATAGGCCTGATTGAAGAACACCACCTGCATTTTCCCGGTCTCATCCTCGACGCCGACCTCCAGTACGGACAAGCGGCGATTCCTCGTGCGCTTCGCGTCGCATTTCGCGATCGTGCCGCAAATCGACGTGACCATGCCCGGCACCAGATTACCGATAGGCGTCATCACGGATCGGTCTTCGTAGCGCCAGGGAATCGTCCACAAGGCATCCTCGACTGTCGCCACTCCGAGCCGTTGCAACAGGGCCATCCGTTTCGGCCCGACGCCTTTCACAAACTGGACGGGAAGATTCCAGACATCCCCCCGCGCCGATCCCGCGGTTGAGGCCGCGTCATCGCTCTGCTCAGCACGGGTAGACACGATCTCAGGCGCCGCCTCACGCAGCCGGCCGAGAATCGCGCAGGCCGCTTGCAGCCGCCGCTGCTGTTCGTCGATCGGGAGAGCCTGCTGGAAATCGATGAAGAGTTCGCGGAGCGAACGCAGGCGGGACTCAATAGCCGGGGGAATCCATTCCTGAGCGAGGGCGGATTGGACCTGACTCGACACAAAGCTGCTGAGATTCTTTACGGCCCCGGCGTGGGCGCAATCGTCCTTCGTCGCAAACTCAATCGGCCGCGCAAGGCGATCGAGCCACTCATGAAACGTCGCAGGCAAGCTGGACTCGGCGGGAGGCTCCATAACTGGGCGGGATCGTAGCATACCGCCGCAAGTCACTCAATGAAGTCCTCCGGCTCTCACGGATCGCTCGTTGGCCTCACTCTGACCGGTCGTCGCATTGCGGTGATTCCTTGGCCCCTTCTCTCTCAGGTGTTACACTGAGTTACTTTATCGCTATGTATCGCCGCAACATCCAACACGTCCTTATTCCCCTGGCCGTAGGCTTGGTCCTCTTCCTGGCCTATCAGCTCTATTTCAAAGCCCTGTGGGTCACGGTACCGGTTGCGCAAACACCCGCCCAGACAACCGACGAGCCAACAGAGCCTCGCACGGCTGGATTGCAGACTGAGCCGCCTCCGACCGACGAAGAGATCAAACAAATTCGCGGGATTGATCCCACCATCATTCCAGAAACCGACTCCAGTCAACTGTTGGAAACCATTCGCGACGAGATTGAAAAGAAGCAGCTCCCTGTCGCCGAACGACAACTGATGAATCTGGCTCCGTCAGTCCTCGCCGATGCCAAGGCGACGCCCTATGTCGCGATTCTCTGGAACAATCTTGGGTTGGAACAGGAACGGATCGACGGAACAAAGGTGTCCGTCAAAGCCTTCAAGAAAGCCGCCGCACTCGACCACACCAATCCGATCATCCAATTGAATCTCGCCCACGCCTACTGGGAACTGCGCGATCCGGCTCTTAATCAGGACTTCCTGACCGGTTTGATGACGCTCGCTCCCAACGAGCCATTTCCGCATCTCGCCATGGCCGATCTGCTCTATGAACAAGACCGGCTGAGTGAGGCCACTCAGCACCTGACGCAGGCGACGGAACGGGCCGGAAAAGATCCGCGTGTGCAGTCTTACCTCGCGACCGTCACGAATAAAGTGCGCCACACCGATGCGGTGGAATCCCGCATGAACGCCAGAAGCAGCAGCCACTTCCTGGTGAAATACGACGGGGCAGAAGATCAACACACCTGGACGATCGTGCTGGAAATTTTAGAGGAAGCCTATCGCGAAATCGGTCAACGATTCGGCCATTTCCCCGCCAAGCCGATCGTGGTAGTCCTCCACACCAAAGACACCTTTCAGACGGCCACCGGCAGCCCGGCCTGGGCCGACGGCCTCTATGATCCGACGCTCGGCCGTATCAAAATTCCGGCACAAGGCGCCACGACCGATACGAAATGGCTCACCCATGTCCTGCGCCATGAGTATGTTCACGCCTTGTTGCACGATCGGTTGGAGGGTCAGATCGGCTCGCTGCCGGTGTGGCTCAATGAGGGTCTGGCGATGCAACTGGCCGGCGATCCCTGGCCGGACCTCGACCAGGCCATGCCGAACGGCGGCTCAGTCCTGCACTTGCGCTATTTGGAAGGGGGATGGGGCCAGATGCCGAACAACGTAGCGACACTCGCCTACCTCGAGGCCAATTCCGCCACACACTATTTGATCGAACGATTCGGAATGAGCCGCGTGGTCGATCTCCTGGATGCTTTCAAGGCCAAAGCCACCGTCGCAACCGCGCTCCAGGATAAAATTTTTCTGTCCTACGATCAGTTTCACCAACAGTGGCTGGATACGTTTCTTCAGAAACGCAACTAGCTTACAACACCCACTAGATCAATTCTTCTTGGACCTGTCGTCCTGCCTGCCCGGACCAGGTCGGCAACTGCAGCGCTTTCTCTTCCACCGCTTCCGATTCAACGACCTCCTCGGCTTCAGTCTGAGCAAACTGATCCTCCCAGAGGATGTGACGACCCTCGTCCTCAGACATCCGAATTCTAAAGTCAAAGGAGCGGCTGAGTTCCGGCTGATCACGATCCTCGCTTACACGCCGATTAGCGATACGCTCCATCCTGGCGCGGTTGTTTCCATCCGTCGAAAACTCATCTTGCCACACCAGTCCGCCGGTTTCAGGATCAAGCGCGCGGAGCAAGAAAGACGGTTGGGGAGACGTGGGCGACGTCTCCCGGACCTTGGTCACCGTCGCACGCCTCGGCACTATGGTCGAGACCAACTGTCCCGCACTCTCTGCATCACGAGGCGTCAGATTCAGGTTCCCTTCCCATTGAAACTTTCCGGTCGTCGCATCATAGACGCGCAACACGAAATTGGAGAGGTCCGTCGCGCCCGGGCCGACCCCGCCGGCAAAAATCCGAGCTTGCGGCTGCGGTCCTTTCGCCGCGCTCTCTTCCTTCACATTCAACTCATAGGTGTCATCCGAAAGCACCTCGCCGCTCTGCGGATCGTAGATCTTCACGGTGATCGTCGAGACGTCCCCGACCTGATAGCCGAACCCGGCTGCAACAATCCCCGCTTTGACCGGAGCAACCTCGGCCCAGGCCAGCGACGGACCGAGCATGATGCCCACAAGACCCCAGGCCAGACTTTTTATGGAATGCCGCAGACGGCGGGACGAGTGGAGCTTCTTCACTTGAATTTTGGGAGACATGGCACCGGTCACTGACTGCAGAAGACGGCTGATCCAAGAAATGATTGGCATGGCCCCTCCGTGATGTTGGGGTCATTCTGCCTGTGTCGAACCCGCCGCGTATATTCCCCACTGTGGGAGGATTCCCCTCGAAAGAGGGGGTGAGGATGGAACAATGAGGCTGAGAACAGGCAGTCCTCAAGCGTGCGGAGTGACTGTGCCGAACAGCCGATAACGATGTCTGGCGATCCAACGATAGGCGCGTTCAGCCACTCTTCGTGTGATGGACCATTGCAACATCCACCGGACGAACTTCCCTGCGGGGAGGCCTTGAATCAATGGGAGAAACGCATCAATTCCTTGCGACACCCCGCCTGCCGGATTGATGAGATAGGCCATCGATGGAGGACCTGGCCGATACTGCTCCCCCAGTGCGCTAGCCGCTTCCTGACTCTCGTAGGGAATCATCCGAACTCCGGATCCTGGCAAGCCTACTCCGGACCGGCCGAGGCGTTCTTTAGTTGCGACACAGAGCCGGCAATTCGCATCATAAATAAGCAGGCAGGGCTGCTGAGGATCGAACTGACTGACTAGCAACGGCTCTTCCATGATGCGAGCAGGCTACCACCCGGAAATTTCTCTCATCAAGGCGCCGTTGTTGCCGCCGACTGAACCGGCTATAGTGCAGAAATGACGAAACCATGGGGATTGATGATCAGTTTGATCGGCCTGACCGCCGTGGGCATGGCAACCCTGTTTCTCGTGGGACAGCCGGACCAGGCAGAGCCCAGCCGCTTTCTCGTCGGCTTTCTCATCGGCCTGCCGGTGTTCCTGCTGGTTGCGGTGCGACTGGGGTATCGATGGGCAATGATGGCCAGTGTGATCTACGGAACCGTGGGATTGGCACTGGATTTATCGACGATGGTCCAGCTGATTACGAAAGACCAGCCGACCGTGGCCATGCTGACGGCCAATGGCTTCAGCGGGCTTTTGAACTTTCTCGTGATTGCGTTCGGCGGGCGCGCGTTCCTGACAAGAGACTGAAAAAACCCGTGCTTCGGCGTTCCCTGCCTCCGCCGAAGCGCTTCGCGCAGGCAGGTCGCTGCGATCAAAGGCTCGACGTATGCAAGAGTCGACTTGAGGCAAAGGGCCTATCCGCTCGCATGTGATCGAAGCGAGCGGGTCAAGCGAAGCTTGGTATGTACCTCCTCGCTTCTTCACTTGCTGCGGCCTTGCTGAACGGGCTTTTTGAGTCTCTTGCGAGACAACCCCGCAGGCGCCACCGCCTCCAGAATCCCGTCCTCCCAATCCTCCGTTCCCGGCTCCACCCGCAACACCTTAGTCGTCGCGAACCCGGCCTCCTTCAGCCAGACGCGTGTCTCCTTCGCCGAATAGGTATTGCCCTCTTCCGTGAAGAGCAGCATCGAGACGGCAAAGAGACTCGCTTCGGCGGGATGGAGACCTTCACGATCGTGCAGAAACGCATCTTGAATCAGCAGACGCCCGCCCGGATTCAAGGCTGCAAGCGCGCGCCGAAAGATGGCGCGATTCGTCGCCGGTGAATAGATGTGCAGCACATTGGAATACCAGATGACATCGTAGGTGCCGGGAATCGCTTCCTTCGTGAAGTCGACCGGCACATAGCTGAGCCGGGATCCCGCTTTATGCGTCGCGGCAATTTCCCTGGCCACTTCTAAGGCTTCAGGACGGTCGCCGACAGCGGCACGCAAACGCGGACGCGTGGACAGGAATGCCATCGCGTAGGTGCCCGGTCCGCCGCCGAGATCGAGCAACGTCTTGGCTCCATGCAGATTCACCTGCCCGGCAATCTTCGGCGCGGTCTCCAACGTCCGGTAGTGCATGGCCCAGGTGAATCGTTGACGATAGCCCGGCTCTTCCGGCTCATCCTCATCCAACGGGCGACCTGATTGCACGGATTCGCCCAGACGCGCCCAATCCTGCCAATGACTCGCCATGAGGTTCAGATAGTCTTTGCGATACGCGGCATGTCGGGCATTCAATGCCGTCGCGGCCAACCGGCTATTGCGATAGACCGTACCCACTTTCGTGAGCAGACCGGACATAGCCAGATTGCGGCAGAGGATCGAGAGTCCCCGCTCACTCATGGATACGGCCTTCGCTAACTGAGGGATCGTCCAGCGGCGCGTGCCGATCTTCGTAAAAAGATCCAGCTCCAGCGCCGTGAGAAGAATTCTTGGCAACCGATAGGCCGACACCGCATCACGAAACTCATCGAAGCTGGCGATGCGCGGCTTCACGCGGTCCCGCCGATTTGTCGCAGACACCAGCGCATGAGATCCTGGACCTTAGAAGGATTGGTGACATCGACCGGACGTGCAAACGTCGCCGCGACGAATTCTTCGTTCATCTCGGTTCCTTCGGTAAATCCCGACTGTAGGAGCAGCGCCCGGTATTTCCCGACCGCCGGCTGAATAAAATACTTCGCCTGCTTCGCCACTTCGTCCGTGCCGAGATCTTCCGGCGTTCCGTCCGACATCAACGCCATGACATCGTCCATCGCGATCCCGTACTGACAGAGCACGGTTCCCTCCGGCTTGACCTCAAGCAGCCAGCCATCGGACCCGAGGTCCATGGCCAGGGCTCCGCCCGGTTCCAATTCATAGAGTTGTGGGAAGGCCCGCATCAGCGCCGCATGGAGCTGCGGCCAGGCGGACACTGTCGGATCACTCATGCATGCGACTCTCGATAGGGTGGGATAGGATCCGACTCCGCCAGACGAGCCCGGAGCCGCACGAGACGGTTGGTATTTTCTTCGAGCTTGGGCAACTGATATTTGCGGTCCATGAGCACGACGAGCTCAAGGAGATCGGCCGCATCCTGTAACCGTCCAAGATCTTCATAACACTGGGCCAGCACATACCGCGCACCGCCGGTCCGCAGCTCATCGCGCGCCCGCTCCGCGATGGACTGGCTGGTTTGGCAACAGGCAATCGCATCGTCGTAGCGCTTCTGAAGCAGGAACGTCCTGCCGATCATCCGCCAGGCATCGGCCACGCCGCCTTGATTGCCCAGCCGCCGCATCAGCACCAGCGAATGCTCATAGTATTGAATCGCCTGATCGAATTGACCGTTCTCGCGCGCCACCAGCCCGAGATCCGACAGCAGCACCGCCTTGGCCGCTTCGTCATGCGTCTTCGTCAGGAGATCCAGCGCTTCCAGATAGTAGGCGCGTGCGCGATCCCATTCGCCGGCATCGGCGCGCAGGTTCCCCAGATTCCCGAGCGTCGTCCCGATCCCCTTCTCGTCGCCGAGAATCTTCTGCAGCTCCAGCACTTCCTGATAGTAGGTCTGCGCCGAGTCCCGCCGGCCGCTGACGGCGCAGATGTTCCCCAGGTTCCCGAGCGTCGCGGCCATCGCGCGCTGGTCCCCGGTCATCCGGTCGCATTCCAGCGCCTTGGCGTAGCAGGTATAGGCTTCGGTATAGAGGCCGCGCGCGAAATGCTCGTTCCCCTGGCGATTCAATTCTTCGGACAGCCCGTTTCGTAATGGCATAGGACGATTCCGTTACTGCAACGACTGCTCCACAATGGACTTCGCCCCGGTCAGGATCGAGGCACCGTCACCCACTAACACCGAATCGAACTGGTATTTCAGCAGACGACGCAATCCGTCTTTGGCCTTCTCCCGATCCGCATACTTCTCGGCCGGCAGCATGGAGAGTGCCCCGGCCGGCTTCCCGATCAAGGCATCGCCGAGGATCAAGACGCCCTGGCGTTGCTGAATGAAGAGGGCGGACTCTCCGGGAGATTTCTGATCTTTGAGTTGAATCGCCCAAATCCCGCCGACCAGCAATTCCCCGTCTTTAAACGTCTTCGTCGGGGTGAGATCCATCTGCGGGGCATCCACCTCCGGCACGTGCAGCTGACAGCGGAACTCATCCCGATACTTCACTGATTCGCGCACATGATCACGATTCGTGACGATGATGTAATCGACAGGACCGTTGCGCAACACCACCGCGCTCGCATCACCGGTCATCGGCGGAGGGTCGACGAGAATCTTATGCTCGCCTACCGTCAGAAAGAGCCCGTTGAAATCGATCTGCTTCTCCTCAGAGAACCAGGACCATTGCCAGATACCGGGAAGAATGTTTTTCATAGATACGAACCGATGGCGCCTCGCCGATCACAGATGGCACGAGGGCTCACAGCGCAGCCACGGCATCCTTTACGACTTTCGTGACCTTGGCCAGAATACCGGCGTCATTGGGGAGATCCAGGATATCGTCTTCGGACACCGTGATGAATTTCCGGTTCGGCCCCTTGGTGAAGGAGATCAAGAACATACTGTTCGACGGAGTGACCGGAATCACGACCTGCACCGCCGCATCCACCTCCTTGATCACATCCAAAAACTTCTGCTTCCCCGCTTCCATCTCATCCATCCTTTTCTCCCCTCACCCACTCGGCGCGGCGGCCAGAGCATCCCAGTATGCGCGCGTTGAACGAGCACAGCCTCACCGTGCGCGTTCCGCGAGCAGCGGGAGCCCTGGTTGACACGCCTCTTACATCTTATTCGCGCCGCCCACCAGCAACTTCTCAACCTCTGCCGTAATCACATCCGCCGCCGCAAGATCCATGTTCCCGACCCGCTGCCATCGGATGACCCCGGCCTGATCGATCACATACACGTTGGGGATAAACTTTCCGCCGCCGTAGAGTTTGTCGGTAACTTTCCCCGGATCGAGCAGATAGGGATAGGTGACTTTCACAGGAAAAGCAGAGAGGAACTCGCCGACGCTCTTCTTCGAGTCGCCGGAAGAATTGACGCCCACCACCGCCACATCCTTGCCCTTCGTCAGCTCGGACACTTTCTGGAGGGTCGAGCCCTGCATCATACAAGGATCGCAGATATGAAACAGGCCGAGGACAATGACTTTCCCCTTATAGGCATCTAACGACACCGTCTCGCCGGTAATCGCCGTCAACGTAAACGACGGCGCTTTCTCGCCTACTTTGAAGAATCCAGCCGCCAGCACCAGATGCGCCGCGAAAACCGGAAAGAGTACCGCCCCGAGCACCCACAGAGATCGCTTCATAACAGCCTCCTTCGCCATCGATCAAACAACCGAATGAACGACGAACGCTATCCTACCATGCAGAATTTTTCAGGGGCAACGGCAGACAACAGATCCATCTGGTTTCACCCCACACCCGGCGTTGTGTGGCGCTTTGATTCACCGATGGAACAGGTGACGGATCGAAGCCGGAGGAGAGAGCCATCGTGAGAGCGTGTGAATAGGGCTCACTCCGCGAGCGAGCCAGGGCAACAACCGGCGCCAGCGGAACCAAGCCGGCGGCGCTTGCACGATCGGATCGTGACTGCGACACAACGCGATCCCGTATCGCCACCGCGCATTCCAATCATCTTGAAGAGTAAACAACAACGCCCCGACATCGCGATCGTCGAGCCCCTCCTGCTGTTGCAGAAGCAGGCTTTTCGGCATGCGTTGGGCCAAACTCAAGACATCGGAATCAGCCGCAATCATGTTCAGGATCTGTGGGGGAATGGGCGCCTCCATGACTCGATGGGACAGCGCCAGACCAAGCAGCAGGACCCGATAACATTTCCATTCCAGGGCGGTCGTGAGCACCCGCTTCCAATTCAGCCGCCCGGCACGGATAAGTCCGGCCGCCTCCGTCACCAAGCTGAGTTGTCCCCACGCCTGATGTGCTCCATGCATGCAGAGCACAAGCAACACTTCCTCCGGAGCCATCCCCTTGATCTTCCGGCCGTTCAGCGAGACCGGCCTGGCGTGCCCCCACACCTCCGGCCGGTCAATAGGGAAGATCATACGCGCATGTCTCACCGCCCACAGCAGCTCGACCTGACAAGACGTGCCGGCGTGAAGATAGACGAGCGGCCGCTCGCATACACCGGCATCAACAGTGCGATCACTCGCCCCTCCGCGCACAGAATAGCCCTGTGAGATCAACGCCCGCTCTGCATCCGCAAGTTGCTCCCGGCGCACAAGCGCGACCAGATCGGCGTGAGCACAGAGCGTGGGATCACCGTAGATCATGGCTGCCAAGCCGACACCCCTGAAAGGAAGCACCGAGACTCCGGCCTCGCCAAAGGCCCGAGATAGGCGAAGCAGTTCAGCCGCTCCAGCTCGATTCGCGGCGGCCGCCTCTTCCGTCCGCCGGCGAAGCGCATCCAGATCCGCCGGGGGAACAAGGTCCGCACACAGTTCGGTCAGCGTCCTGGCGAGCAGGGACTCGACCCCATGGCTCTTGGCCAACTCCAGCAGCAACGGCCAATTCAAACCGGCTTGCGCGACATCAAGAATCCGGCGACGGAGAGACTCAGGCACCGCCGCTCTGGCGCACCAGATGAGGAATTGGGCCTCCCGGAAACGCACCGGGTTCACCCATCCGGCAGACGCCGTCGTAGATGCCGCTCCATCGACCGGATGTCGAAACGAGAATCCCACCGCTAAACCCTCCTCTCGAGCAACCGAGTCACGCCGCGAACCGCACTGACAAAGGGAGTCCCATAGAGCTTGGAAACCGTGGCAAATTCCTGGGACTCTCCCCCAGGAATCCCGACGCGCAATACCTCCGGCTTCCCCGGAGCGTACAACGTGCCAAAGAGCGCATCCCAGAGAGTAAATTTCACCCCAAAGTTCTTATTCCAATGCCGAGGGTCGATGCTGTGATGAAGCTGGTGGTGTGCCGGGCTCATCACAAGCCGGTTCAACCAAGGCCCATAGGACATCCAGATATGGGAATGCCGAAGATGAGTCCCCAGCAACCCATAGACAAACCCGAAAATGCTCACGCCGAAGATCATCATGAACTGGCGGTCACGTCCGAGCACATTTTGAAACAACAGAGCCGACAGTCCGACCACCGGCGCTTGCAGCACCACTGTGATCAGATTTTCAACCGGATGCACCCGAAACGCAGCCGCCGGAGTCAACACCTCGGCGGAATGATGCACTTGGTGGAATGACCAGAGGACGGGATTCCTGTGGAGCCACACATGCGCCCAGTAATTGATCAGATCGGACAAGAGCAGAAACCCCATCGTCGCGACGGCGATCGTCGCCGGGGTCATTGACCCGGGAGGCTCCCAGCCCATTCGCTGGATGACCACCGCCGAGAGAATCTTAGCGGTCAGGAGGCCAACCCCTGAGAAGACCGGGATCCACATAAGAAAATTCAGCACAAGATCGACAGCCATGAAACGTAGATCCAACAGCGTGGACGGATGGCGATAAATGTGAGCCGGAAACGCATACTCGCGAAAGGACGTGGCGGTCGTTCCGCCCTGCCGCAGTGCGACAAGATAGAGCAACCAGGCCAACACCAGACTGGAGAGCAGATACGGCCAGGCCAGCCCGTTCGTGAAGTTGACGAACACCAACGGAATCCGCTCAAGGGCCTCTTGAAAACTGGCCCAGGAGTGGAATGACGCAAACACCGTCTCCCACACCCGCTCAAAGAACCAGCTGATACGCTCGATCATAGCCGACACCTAGCCCCACACAGATCATCCGGCCCAGACGCTTCTCTTCACGCGAGGCGCTCCGAGGGTCAGAGGCCTCGGCATCACTGCCCGTTCAGGAACACCGCAAGACTGGTTGGCGATTCTCGCCAACCAGTCTTGCCAGCGCACGCTTCGCACCTCTGTCGCCAGAGGCATCAATTAGCTGATGCAGGCGTTATCCACTGCCTTCTGACACTGCTCCTTGTACTTCTGACCCGTCACATCGCGCAGCAATTCATGCGCGACCAACACAGGCTCCGAGTACGCTTCCTTCTTCTGTTGCTCCATGGTTGTTCACCCCCTTTCTTTCATCAGAGTCCCCCGTGCTCCAGACGGCTCACGGGAGCGACGGCCCCTATCTATCTTCACCCTGCGTCTCCCTCTCGCACCCCTGCGCTGCCGAAACAAAAGAAGGACGCGCAACCAACTCTTGCATCACCGGCAATCCCTGGACCATCTCGTCCAAGTCGTGAGCTGGCCGGTCCTCTCGAACCGGCCAGCTCACGCTTACAGGTAGCGACTCACACAATCCCAACCTAGAAGTTGGCACCGTCGCTCTCCTTACCGCCCTTGTCACTAGTCTTCACTCCGGACGCGCCACCGGTCACATCGCGCAACAATTCATGCGCGATCAATACAGGCTCCGAATACGATTCCTTCTTCTGTTGTTCCATGCTTGTTCACCCCCTTTCTCTTGTTAAAGTCCCTCAGAACGCACGGCATCCTGAGAGCGAGTGAGCGGGCCGGACGCAACGCTTCGCCGGATCAATCTTCCTACGCGTTGGAACGGCCCGGCATACAGCTTCCCAACCGTCGAAAACTCGTCCTTCTTCATACCGACAAGCCCGAATTGGAGGCATTCGTGGCGATCCGGCACGCAAAGCGTACCGAAGACCCAGTCCCATAGTGCGAACTTCACGCCGAAGTTCTTATCGTGATGCCGAGGATCAATGCTGTGATGCGTTTGGTGCACGATCGGACTCAGCAGCACACGATCAAGCAGGGGACCGTAGGAAATAGGAAGATGCGAATGCTGCAGGTGGAATCCAGATAGTCCATACATGAACGCCACAAGACTCACGCCGAACACGGTCGTCACAGCTAACTCGTGCGCCGGAATGGCCTGATAAAAGATGAACGCCGATCCGATCACCGGCACACGAAAGATCGTCGTGACAAAGAATTCCACCGGGTGGGCGCGATAGGCCGAGAGCGGAGTCAATACTTCAGCCGAATGATGGACCTGGTGAAATGCCCACAGCAGCGGAACTTTGTGGAGCAGCATGTGGCTCCAGTAGTTCATAAAGTCGTGCAGCAGATAGAAGCCCAGCGCTGCGGCAAAGAGGGCCGGCACGGACAAGGTGACCGGAGGTGCCCACCCCGCATAGCCGGCCAAGACGGCACTCCCGATCTTCCCGGCAATGGCGCCGAGGCCGGCCAGCATGGGGAAACAGAAGAACACATTGAAGAGGAGACTCACGACATAGAATCGGTAGTCCAACCTCGCGGAGGGATGGGCGAACACGTGAGCAGGAAAGAGAAAGGCCGAGAATGCTTTTGCCGACCATGCGGCTCGCGGCTTGGACAGGAGGTACGCTCCCCCCGCTATCGTCACACTGGCCAGCGCATAGGGCCAGGCCAGGCCGCTAGTGAACCGGGTAAACATCCCGCTGATCTCACCGACAGCAGCCGTCACACCGTCCCAGGAAGAGACGGCGGACAAGGCGTATTCCGCACATCTCTCGAGAAACCATTGCACCGTCTCAAACGACATCTGCCTTTCACCCTTTCCCATCCCTGGGTTGACCGCCCCCTGCGGGACGGCCAACCCAAGAACAGCCCGCACACTCGCGTGAACTAGACGGGACCCTCACTACCGGCTTTCTCCGGGCTCTTCTCCCTGTACTTCACCCCCGTCACGTCGCGCAGCAATTCATGCGCGATCAACACGGGTTCGGAGTACGACTCCTTCTGCTGTTGTTCCATGCTTCTTCACCCCCTTTCTCTTGTTGAAGTCCCTCGTAGCGCAAACGCATTACGAGAGCAGATCCGCAACGTTCTTGCCCAACCTGATTTCCGGACGCACCGATAGGCCTCACCGCCGGCCGACTACGCCGCGGATCGCGCGTCAAGCAGCGGACGGATCAACTTGGGCAGATCAAGGATGTCCCGGCCGAAGTGGAGCCGATAGCAATCGACCTGCTGAACGAGCTTCGCCAAGGCCTCAAACTCACGGCGGGCCACGGCCTGGTCATAGACCAACAACCCCTGCGGCATCAGCGCCTCGAGGGCGCGGCTCTTTGGCAGCGGCTCCAGACAGCTATGCGGCATATCAACGACGTGCGGGAACATGATGATGGCCGGCCTGCAGGTGCGGCCGATGGACTCGGCATAGAGGTCTTCTGACTGAAAGTGTTTCTTCTGGACCCCTTGTTTCAACAGCCCGGGGGGCGCATCGCGCAGCTCAGGGAAAAACTCGATCGTCCGGTCTGTCACATCGATCTTCATGGGGAAGGCAAGCAGTTCCATCTGCGTGCCTCGGTCGCGGAGCAAGGGATAGTCGTCGGAGAGATAATGGAATCCCGACCGCAGGAGCGACAAGAACGACGTCGTCTTCCCCTGGCCGCTATAGCCCGGAATCAAGACGCCCTGGCCCGCATATTCCAACGCCGTCGCATGGACGGTAAACAGGCCGTTGCGCTTCAGCAGCTCAGCCAGCGCGAAGTGGAGAAAGCTCGTCCGCACATCCGGATGCATCGCGTCGGGTCGAATGAAGTAGCCTTCCACCAGATTTCTCGCGCCATCGATCACCAGCACACCCTGTTCATGAAAGTCGGCAATGAGCCGGTCCCCGTCCTGCACGATCTCGCATTGCCACAGCGGACGCATCGTGTCCCCCAGAGAGGGCCGCTCCCCTGCAAACAACACCTTCGAACCCGCCGACTTCGTGACCGGGACCTCCGCTCGACTTGCCACCTCGCCAAACTGAATCGTGAGCACCGACGCTCCCTGCGCAGCGGCCGCATGGAAATAGCGGAGGAAGGTGAGCGCTGGATCGATAAATGCAGGAATAGACGTCCGAAACCGGAGATCAAGGCCATGACAATTGAACAGATACTCGCCGGCGGTGACCGCTGTATTCATGACATCCTCCACTAGAGAAATTGGTTCCTTCTTCAACCCCGGCCAGCCCGTGCGAACTGCGCGGTGGTGCAATTCCTATTCACGCCTGTTCAATGGTTAACAGCCCCTCGTGGCTCAGATGGGTCACGAGGGCGAACAGATCATCGGCAATTCGCTCCGGCGGAGCGTCGAACCGCCCGCACAGGGCGGCGTGGATGGCCTGAAGGGACTGTGTTCCCGTACAGATTTCCCAGATCGCGCTGCCGACCCGATTCAACGTGTAGTAGCGGCCTGTGCTCAGATTCAGCAATACGGTCTCACCATCGAGCGTCGTACCCTGAACATCCGGATTGGGGCGCGGCACCGCCGACATGAGCGCTTGACGGGTATCCTGCCTGCCCCGTTCAATCTGCTGCTGTTCCCCCTCCGACAGGACGGCACGAGCCGCTTCGGCCAGTTGCGCGGTCGTGGCCTGGCCCGACGGCGACACCTGCCCAGGCTCGGACTCCACAGTCATATCCGGCCTCAAGTCGGCGGTAATAAACGGCTGTCTCCCCATGATGACGCTCCCTTCGTTATGACTCGACAGTTCCACCCGCACTACGCGCGTCCGGCACAGAGCAAATCGGCTAAGGCATCGCCGATCCGTTGCCCCGTATGGTTTTCGAAAAAGGTAAACCCCGGGCTGGTATTGACTTCGAAACAGTAATAGGTGCCGTCCGGTGTCCGGCGAAGATCGATCCCGCTCAGGCTCAATCCCAGTCCTTTGGCGAGATTGAGGCAGCGGGTCTGGACACTCGGCTCCAATTCGACCGCTCTCATGGTGCGTTGCTTATCCTCGCGCTCGGCATACCGGTAATCCGCTCCATCCGACAGCACCTCGGTTGCAAACAACCGGTCTCCGACCGTGTGAACCCGCACATCAGCGCCGGGAATGGTTTCTTGCAGTTGCACCGGGCAGGTCCGGATCTGTTCCAGGCGGGGAAAATCAGCCGGCGTGAGAGGCCGCACGATCGACCGCTCCGCGCTGATGGATTTGTAGATGACGCGCCCCTGACAGGCGTCATAGAAACGGCGCGCTTCCTCCGGCACCATCGTCACCAGCGTCTTCGGAACCATAAAGCCATACTGCTCGATCAGCCGCTGCTGATAAGGCTTCGACATGTTCGTATGCGATGCCTGGCGCCGGTTGACGACCAGGACCGGCAGACTTTCAGCGAACTCCCAGAGCGTCGTCGCCACCATACGCTCACGAGGCGCCGAGCCTGACCGGACGCCGACTCCTCGGAGGTACACCGCATTGATACTTGCGGCATCGATGACCCGCTGGCCGAGACGGATGCGCCCCACAGCCTGACCGCTGTCGGTCGACCAGGATACGTCCCAGTCCTGTCCGTCCGACTCCGGATGGACGAGCATCAGATCAGCGTTCCGGACTGCGAGTCGGGCACACACGTTCGCGAGCACTGAATCGGCCATCGGCCCCATGAGAAGAATCATGATGCGAAAGACTCCTCAGTTTGGAAAGATGTTGGAGCAGATGCTCCACAATCTGCTGCTGGGCATCTTGCGGACAGCGCCAGAAATTCGGCGCGCTGCTGATATCGAGGCAGGAGACTCCTCCCTCGGGGGTAATCACGATCTGGCACTCGGCGAACGTCAGCCCCAAGGCGCGCACGAGGCCAAGGCACTGCGCGGGGTGAACCGACAACACCTCCATCGGCTGGGTGACCCTGTCACCAGGGCGAAGCACCGTGGCCACGACTTCCTCTCCCGCCACATAGACCGTCGCCTGTTGCCCCGGTGGGATCGCTTGGAGTGACACCGCCTGCTGCTCCATGACTCGGCGGATCTGCTCGGCCCCATCGTGCGAATGCAGGAACTGACCCGGCTCGACCGATCCGAGAGGCTTGAGGTAGGCCGCCTCGCCCCACGCCATGAATTGCTGCAGGGCATCGGCTTGGCTTGACGTACAGCGGGAAGCCGGAAGGAGAAATCCATGATCCTGAGCGAGCTTCGCCAGCAACGGGCTCCCCGAAAGGAGCGTGGGCCTGCCACCTGGAATTGGTCGATTGACCACGGAACAGGGCATGGCATTCAAGAAGGCCAGCCAGGCGGCGGTCGACTCCTTGGTCACATACTGGGCATCAGCGTCCGAGAGCCCCTCAAGATCCAAACGGAGGGGGAACGGAAGACGAGCAAAAATACCCGTCAGGTCATCAAGGAGAATCGTCCGGCCGTCGATTTCCAGAGATCCGGGAACGAACGCCTCTCCCTCCATGACCGGCCAATTGAGCAGGATCGTATCCAGAAGTCGCAACGGTTCAACCCAAAAGACCGCACCCCCCGTCCGTTGGGCTTCCCGATGGACAAGCGTGGCCCAGGGATCGGTCGAATCGGCAAGAATAAGAATCACTGTTGGTGACTCCTCTCCGGCGCCTGAGATTGTAAAATTGCTGCTTCGGAGGCAGTGAGGCGCGCCATGTCTTTGAGGAGAGTAGCCCCGGGCGGACGTTCTGCCTAGATCACTAGAAGCGGGGCCCCCCCCCTACGTAAGTCTGTACGTAGTCCTACGTGTTCTGAAGACCTGACGGGAAGGATGAGCCGTACGCGCGGCCACACAGACTCACCGGTTCGACACCGACCAGGGGAAATGAGCGATCGGAAGGGAGGGGAGACTACTGGTAGTGTTGCGCTTGCGTGAGGAATAACGAGGCATAGAGGCCTTGGCGGCCCATCAAGTCATCATGGGTGCCCTGCTCCACGATCTGACCACGATCCACCACGAAAATCCGGTCGGCCATTTTCACCGTGGACAACCGATGACTGATTAAAATAGCCGTCCGCCCTTGTGCGAGTTCGTGGAACCGTTCGAACAACTCCGCTTCCGCCTTGGCGTCCATGGCACTGGTCGGTTCGTCGAGAATCAGGACTTGGGAATTGCGGAGGATAGCCCTCGCCAGCGCCACCTTCTGCCATTCCCCGATACTCAGCTCATGCCCCCCGTCGAATAACTTGCCCAACAAAGACTCGTAGCCCTTCGGCAAACGCTCGATGGCCTCATGCACTCCGGCTTGCTTGGCAGCCTGCACGATCACCGGAAGTGCAACCTCCGACGCATTGCCCCCCATCGTGATGTTGTCTTTGGCGGAAAACTGAAACTTCACAAAATCCTGAAAAATCCCGCTGACCGCCCCGCGGACATCAGCGATGGCGTAGTCACGAATATCCGTCCCGTCGATCGTAATACGACCGCTCGTGGGATCGTAGAGACGACATAACAGTTTCACCAACGTGGTTTTCCCTGCGCCGTTGGCTCCGACAAACGCCACATGCTCGCCGGGCTTGATCGTAAAGGTGAAGTCGCGGACGGCCACCCGTTCTTCATGGGGATATTGAAACGACACCTGCTCGAACACAATCCCCTGCCCGAGCGAAGCAGGAAACGGCCGAGGACGGACCGCTTCGGGCAACTTCGAGCGAATCGCCAGAAATTCGTTCAGCGTCGTCAGAAAGAGATTGCTCTCATACAAGTTCGACACACTCCAGCCCAGCCCTTCGAGAAACCCTGAGGCCCGCTGAATGGCCTGAAAGAACATGACCAGGTCGCCGACCGTCAAGAGCCCATGAAACGTTCGCACCGCCACGAAACTGTAGACTCCGAAGACTCCTGCGACGCCTACGATCTGCGCCGCCAACCCGGCAAACGCCCATCGGCGTTCTAAGGCGATCCGCTCCCGCCGCAGCACCGTTCGCGCCTCGCGGAACCATTCCCGCAGCCGGGGGCCGAGGTCGAAGAGACGGACCTCTTTGGCCGCGGTGGCCTGGGTCAACAACATGTTGACGTACCAGGCCTTTCGTTCCAGCGGTGTCCGCTCGCGCTCCCATGCAAACAGCCGGTTGGACTGCTGCAGGCGGACAAAGAAATATGGAATCGCCGTCAGGGCGAGGACCGGAATGACGGCCCAGTGCAACCACCAGAGAATGCCCGCCATCGCCAGAAGCGAAATGCCGTCCTGGCCGAATTGAAGCAGCGCATTGAGGATCGACGTCGGGCGATACGGCGCTTCCTGCTGTGCCCGATGCAGCGTATCCTGGTAACGGGCATTCTCGTAATACTCAAGATCGACCTCGACGGATTTGGCCTGCAACAACGCATGCATATGATCCGTGACAACCTGCGCATGAATCCTGGAGATTAAGGATGCCGCGACGGTAAGCATCGCGCTCACCAGTGCGGCCCCTGCCAGGCCCGCGAGAATCGTCGTAATGGGGGTCAACGAGGCATCCTGCGAGGGAGCCTTGAGCCCCTCCGTCACCGCATCGATCAACAGTTTGGTCAGATACAGCACGGCCAGGGGAAGCAGCCCCTGGATGACCCGCACGACGATACTGCCGACCGCAAGACTCGGACTGCTCTGCCAGACAAACGAAAGGGCATACCGAAGCGTCTGGAGGAAGGGACGTATGCGGAGGATAAGACTATTCATGGAGATAGGTTGCACACTTTCTCACGTCAGATGGCCGCAGTCGTCCCATTCCTGGAACGCACAGGGGGCGCCGGCTCACGGTTGCCCTGGCGGAAACGAATAGGTGACGGTGAAACACTGCCAATGCCGGCCGGGCTCGTAAAATGGGGCTCGATCGAGCGTCAACCAGGCATGGCCATCAAGGCCGGTTCCGTCTTTTCGCACTCCGCAGTGAAACAACACCGGATAGCCGGATCGTGTGGCGAACCAATACAACGCCAACGACCGGGGAAAGCAATTTCCCTTCGCGTTGTATGGAAAGAGTTGGAGCCACCGGTCCGTATAGTAGACGAGGTCCTCGAACCGCGCCGAATCAGGCTCCCCGGACAGTGCGCCGGGATCCAGCCGTTTCAACACCGCCGGAAGACTCTCACCGCGTAACCGGAGGCGAATCCAGGACACGATCGCAGCCACCTGGAGCAACATCCAATACTTTCTTACCACTCGCTTCATCGTGGGCTCACTGTCACAAGTCGTCCGGCAAATTCCAGCAATCACTGCCTCCTCGCTCACTCGACCATGCTCCACACGTTCAAGAGGCCAGCGACACGATCGCCGTTGCACCGGATGTTCCAGGCATGGCCGCCAGGGTTCGTCAAGCTTGGAGAATGGATGGCTTAGAATGAATTAGCTCGACGGGACCATCAGCCTCCGTGTTCAACCCATCGATTGATCGCGCCTCGAATTGAAGATGGCACCAGAGTCCTCACCGCTCGCTGGCACGGCCGAACGAGATGAGCCAATCGCATGAGCCCCCTCCCACGGGAAAACCAGCTTGGCGGATTGTCCACAACTGACGAGCCGTCCCGGCACAGCACCAGGCCGAATCGCATCCGTTCCCACCAGGTATCCTTCAACGTCAAGTAGAAGGCCACGGCCTGCTCCTCACTGACCCCGTTCCGGGGACTCGCCAAGAGGCTTGCCGGCATACGCTCAGACAACATCCGGACATCGGCATCGGTCGAATAGCGCGCATAGACGGATTGCGGGATCGGCGCATCCAGCACCCGATGCGCCAGCGCCAATCCAATGTGAATTAATCGTCGGCAACCCCAGGCCCTTGCGTTTGCAAAGATCCGCTCCCAGTCAAGATCCGGATGTGAGCGGAGAAGTTCCGCGACATCGCAGACCCATTTGAGCTGTTCCCAGGCATGCTTCGAGCCATGCACGCAGAGAAGGATCAGAAGCTCCTCGGGCGCCAACCCTTGTACAGTCGAATTCCCCAGCGACATAGGCGACCGATGTGCCCAGAACTCCGGACGATCCAACTGAAAGGCAAAGTGCTGATGCGCCATCACCCACTGGAGATCGACACGAAACAGGCTGCGCTTCTTGATATACACATGATAGGGCCCCTCTTCGTGCTCCGCTTCCGCAGGGTCGCTCGAAGGATCTTTCCGTTCATAGCCCTGGGCGAACAGGACCGCTTGCGCGGCCCCGGTCGCAGATTCGGAAATCAGGAGGTCGAGATCGCTGAAATCGCGGAGCGTCAGATCGCCATAGGCGGACAGCGCCAGAGTCGCGCCTTTAATCGGCACAACCGGGACACTGCGCGCGGCAAACGCGTCACACAGGCTTCCAAGCTCCTGCGCAAGCGATCGATTCAGCAAGGCACAGGCTTGCGTTTTCTGACGCAGCCTCGTCAGCGTATCGCCCGGCACGAGAGAAGGACAAATTGCCGACAGATTCCGGTACAGAAGCGGAAGCACCCCGTGATACGCGGCGAGATCCAGCATTAGTCCCCAATCGAGAGGCTCCTGGACCCGCGCGCAGATGTGCGCGCGCAGTTCCTCGGCGACGGACGTGCGCGCGCACCAGACCAGCAGTTCTGCTTCAGGCGACCACGGAAACTGTCGCGGTTGCATTATCGCCCCTTCTCCAGCAATGGCGTGATCAGCTTCGGCAAGTCCAGAATATCGCGACCGAAATGCAGGCGGTAACAATCGACCTGCTGCACGAGTTTCGCCAGCACCTTAAATTCACGCCTGGCGACCTCTTGATCGTAGACCAGGAGGGCTTGCGGCAAGAGCGCTTCCAATGCCCGGCTCTTGGGAAGCATCTCGAGGTGGCTCTGTGGCGCATCCACGACATGAGGAAAAAGCACCAGGGCCGGCCGGCAGCGCTCCCCGACCCCCGTGGGATAGAGGTCTTCGGCATAAAAGAATCGTTTGGGCACTCCAGGATGAAGCACCTGCTCTGAGGCCGCTCTGAGCTCCGGGAAAAACTGGACCGTGGCGTCCGTGACATTGATCTTAATCGGGAACGGCAGCACTTCCACCTGCGCCCCCGAGTCCTGCAGAAGCGGATGGTCATCCGACAGATAGCGATAGCCCGACCGGAGCAAGGAGATAAACGAGGTGGTCTTCCCCCGCCCGCTGTTGCCGGGAATCAAGATGGCGCGCCCGTTGTGTTCCAAAGCCGTCGCATGAATCGTATAGAGCCCACCCCGCCGCAACAATTCGATCAGCGCCAGGTGAAACAGATATTCAATGAGGTTGGAGGGCAGCCGCTCCGGATTGATCAGATAACCGTCGGCCCGACTCTGTGCGCCGTCGACCACCAACACCCCGATCCCATGGAACTCTGCGATTAGAAGCCCCTGATCCAGAATCACGTCGTAAGGCAATCCGTTCGCTCGCCGATCCCCGACGGCCTCCCCCGTACCTGACGCCAGCTTCCGAGCCGACGCAGAAATCGAGAGCGGGACTTGCGTCCGGTCCGCCACCTGATGCAAACGAATGGCCAGAACCGCATCGGATTCGAGCGAATCCCTACGGAAATTCCGCAATAACTCGTTCACCGGGTGCGCCAGAACCGGCACATCCGTCTCATACCTGACCGCTGTGCCATAGAGGGAATACCAGTATTCAGCCATGCCCATTTCTACCATGTCCTCGTGATTCAACCGATCTATTTCTTCTCCCTGCCACCCCGCATCGGGGAGACGGGCCGGCCCGCTCATGCAGCGGGCTGGCCCCTTCAAGCTAGTCGTTATTTCGCCACCAGCGCTTCTTATCATCGTCGCAATTGTAGCCCGACTGACCCGCCGTAATATCACGCAACAATTCGTGCTTCACCATCACCGGCTGAACGTACGACTCTTTCTTCTGTTCCATCGGTCTGTTGCCTCCTCAATTTAGAATACAGACTGGCCAATCCCTGTGAACCGGCCAGCCCATCGTGAATCTCTGCTACTCCTCACACTGACGGCAAATCACCTGGCCTGACGTGCCCGCCGTAATGTCGCGCAGCAACTCGTGCTTCACAACTACCGGCTGAGCATACTGTTCTTTCTTCTGTTCCATCTGTTCTTCACCTCCTTTCTTGTTGAAGTAACCCTTCCTGAATCAGTTCATTGGCCAGATCGACGAGATCGTCGAGGGCACGTGACGGTACGACGTCAAACCGGTCACAGATGGCCGCATGAATATCTGTCATCGTGCTGTGCCCGGTACAATGCTCCCAGATCACGCTCCCTAGTCGGTTCAACGTGTAATACCGACCCGTGCTGAGGTCCAAGAGAACTGTTTCTCCATCCATCGTCGTACCTTGGACGTCCGGATTCGACCGTAAAACGATGCGATCAAGCTGCGCTCGGTCGATCGCAGATCCTGTCGTACCAGGCAATGTCGTCGTAGATGCTCTCTCTGCCATCCGCCATCCTCCTTGGTCGGTCGTTGCCGGGCTTCTTCACTAAGAGCCGCCTTTCCGGCGGCGGCTGCCTACGCCGATCTACGGCAGGCTCGAACACATCGTGTCGGCGTCTTCAAGAAAGGTAGCCTGGCATTGGGTTTCTGCCTATACCCACAAAGACCAGGGGGAGCACCCTACCTTGGTAGGTGGCACGGCAGCACCCGCATGAACGAATGGATTTCTGGTGTTGTCAGATCACGCGAGCGAGAACTTCACGCCCCTCGTAGGGCAAGAAGTCACTGCAGATATGGGCCTGAAGAGGAGAATCGGCGTTTACGAGATTGAACTGGGAGAAGGGATGCTCCGGAGGAGAAACCTGCCGCCCCCTGGTCAATGTTGGCCGCAGAGCCAGACTAACCCGCGTTGGCGGCGCGGCGTCCCGAGGGTCGCTCAGAAAGAGGGTATCGATGGGCGTTGAGGCCTGATTGTTAGGAGAATCAGATCAGATGCGGGAGAACACACGCTTCCTTACGAGGCAGGGCTCACATCACTCTGATTGAGCATCTGCTGGAGTTGGGCTTTGGCGTTGTCTTCGAACCGGACAAACTCAACGCCGAACCGATGATCCCGTTGCCAGCGAACCGTTGCAATAGCAATGTCGATGGGGCTCCGCGCACCGGATAACTGGATATGAACCCGAAAATGCGCTCCGATCGGAGCAGGCAGATCCGACTCGATCTCACCGCCGGTAATGGTGAGATTGGTCAGCGTTCCGGTTCCGTTGCCCCCCTCGCTGCTCAAGGTGACAGGGTAGTTCACTTCGATCCTCGGCCGACCGCGTTCTTGCATTTCGAAGCACCCTCCCGTGAGGCACAGGTGACACAATGACCGACTATGTCAACTTCTTCTTTACATCGGCCGATGGCTCGAACAGCCCGAGCTGCATTTCTTCGGCCCGGGTAAACGCGATCGGGTACTTTTCAGTAAAGCAGGCATTGCAATATTGCGCAGGAACACCGGGCGCAGACTGCAGCATACCATCCAGACTCAAATAGGCCAAAGAATCTGCGGTAATGTACTTGCGTATTTCTTCGGTGGAATGATTCGACGCGATCAGCTCTTTCTTGGTCGGAGTATCGATGCCATAGAAACAAGGCGACACGATCGGCGGGGAACTGATGCGCATATGGACTTCTTTGGCGCCGGCGTTACGCAACATCTTCACGATCTTCCGGCTCGTCGTCCCGCGTACGAGCGAATCGTCTACCACCACCACCCGCTTGCCTGCCAACACCTCAGGCACCGCGTTCAACTTCACCTTCACGCCGAAGTGACGGATGGACTGTTCCGGCTCGATGAAGGTCCGGCCGACATAGTGATTGCGGATCAACCCCGTCTCGAAAGGAATCCCACCGCCCTCGCTATAACCCAAAGCAGCAGGCACTCCGGAGTCCGGGACAGGAATCACAATGTCCGCCTCCACCCAGGATTCCTTGGCCAATCGGCGGCCCAACGCCTTGCGGGTCGAGTAGACCGCGTTCGCGCCGAAAATGCGGCTGTCCGGTCTGGCGAAGTAGACATACTCAAACACACACATGGCCGGATCGACTTTGGGAAATGGCCGGTGGCTGTCGATCCCCTGATCGCTCAACACTACCAGCTCGCCGGGCTCGATCTCGCGAATATACTCAGCGTCCAAGAGGTCAAACGCGCAGGTTTCCGATGCCACGACCCAACTTCCGCGCACACGCCCCAGACAGAGCGGCCGCAGGCCATGTGGATCGCGCACCGCGATCAGACCGTTGTCCGTCATCAAAACCAGCGAGAACGCGCCCCGCACCTGATTCAACGCATCCATCACGCGCGCCAGAAACGTGCTGGCACGGGAATGGGCGATCAGGTGGATGATGACTTCCGTGTCCGAGGTGGATTGAAAAATCGCCCCGTACGCTTCAAGCTCGTTGCGCAAGACCTGGGAGTTGATCAGATTGCCGTTGTGCGCCAGCGCCAGATTGCCGAAAGCGAAATTGACGTTGAAGGGCTGGACGTTCTTGAGATCGTTCCCGCCGGCGGTCGAATACCGGTTGTGGCCGATGGCCATCCTCCCCGGCAGCTTCTCCAGTGTGGTCTTATTATAGATATCCGCGACCAGCCCCATCCCCTTCTGAATGTAAAACTGGTCGCCGTCGCCGGAGACAATGCCCGAGGCTTCCTGTCCGCGATGTTGGAGCGCATACAGACCCAGATAGGTCAGATTCGCGGCCTCTTCATGCCCGAAGATACCGAACACGGCGCATTCGTCGTGAAACTTATCCGGTGAGATGATGGGAAGTTCTTTATGCATAATTGTACAGCCAGGCTATTCCTGGCTCAGTCTCCGTTCCAGCGAAAAACCCCAGCGATCGGCAATCGTCGCGACCGGCAGATCGATGGTCTTCGTCGTCGACCGTTCGTCCCCGAGATAGATCACCAACGACGCGCCCCCCACGGCTCCGACGACAGCAGCCGGGACTCCCAGCTGCTGAGCCTGCGCCAAAACGGTTTGCCGCTGAGCCGGCTTGGCCGACACGATAATCCGTGACTGGCTTTCGCCAAACAGCATCGAATCGGTCCTCTGGCGGCCAGGCGTTAATCGTACCACAGCGCCGCGCGTCTGATCCGGCCCGGACATGCAGCATTCGGCCAACGCAACGGCTACTCCTCCATCGGAACAATCGTGAGCGGACTGAATGAGCCCGGTCCGGATCAACTGCAACACACAAGTCTGCACCGCCTGCTCCGTCTCCAGATTCAAGTACGGCGGAGAGCCCTGTTCGCGCGAATGCTGAACTTTCAGGTATTCGGACCCGCCCAGATCTTCACGCGTCGCCCCGAGCAGAATGATGTCGTCGCCGTCATCCCGGAACCACTGTGTCATGGTCTTGTCGGCGGACTCGATGAGCCCCACCATACCCAACATCGGCGTGGGATAGATCGAGAGCCCGTTGGTCTCGTTATAGAAACTTACGTTCCCGCTCACGATCGGGATCTTGAAATGCTCACAGGCATCCTTCATCCCCTCAATCGCCATCACAAACTGCCACATGATGTCCGGCCGTTCGGGATTGCCGAAATTCAGGCAGTCCGTCAACCCGATCGGTTCCGCACCGGAACAGGCCAGATTCCGCGCCGCCTCCGCCACCGCCAGCCTAGCTCCCTCATAAGGATTGAGCAGACAATAGCGGCTGTTGCAGTCCACCGTCATTGCCACCGCTTTGTTCGTGCCCTTAATGCGCACAACCGCGGCATCCGACCCAGGCCGCACCATCGTATTCGTCCGGACCATATGGTCGTACTGCTCGTACACCCAGCGCTTGCTCGCGATCGTCGGCGACTCCAGCAGCGCCAGCAAAGCAGCATTCGCATCCTTCACATCCGACAGGGCGTCGTAATTCAAATTCGTGAGCATGTCCTGATAGCCGGGCGGCGAAAAGGGACGCTCATAGCGTGGGCCGTCATCGGCCAACGACTTTGCCGGAATCTCCGCGACGACTTTGTCTTGATCGAACACGCGGAGGATGCCGTCGCCCGTCACCTTCCCGACAACCGCCACATCCAGATCCCACTTCTTGCAGATCCGGATGCACTCTTCTTCTTTGCCGGCCTTGGCCACCATCAGCATGCGCTCTTGCGACTCGGACAGCATGAGCTCATAGGGCGTCATGCCCGGTTCACGGCGCGGCACGTGCGTCAGATCCAGATCGATGCCGTTCCCCGCCCGCGACGCCATTTCGCAGGATGAACTCGTCAGCCCGGCCGCGCCCATGTCCTGAATGCCGACCAGAAGATTGCCCGCCATGAGTTCGAGACAGGCTTCCAATAGGAGTTTTTCCTGGAACGGGTCGCCCACTTGCACCGTCGGGCGTTTCTTTTCCGATTGATCGTCGAAGGAATCGGAGGCCATCGTCGCGCCGTGAATCCCGTCGCGCCCCGTCTTCGAACCGAAGTAGATCACCGGATTGCCGACCCCGGCCGCAGTCCCGAGAAAAATTTTGTCCTTCTGCGCAACACCGAGGCAGAACGCATTCACCAGCGGATTGAGCGAATAAATATCGTTGAACACGACTTCGCCGCCGACTGTCGGCACACCCATGCAATTGCCGTAACCGGCGATGCCCGCGACGACACCTTTTACAATGTGGCGGTTCTTCGCCGTATCCAACCCGCCGAAACGCAGCGAATCCAGCAACGCAATCGGCCGCGCCCCCATCGTAAACACATCGCGCAGAATCCCGCCCACTCCGGTCGCCGCGCCCTGATAGGGCTCGATGAACGACGGATGGTTGTGCGACTCCATCTTGAAGACCACGCAAAGCCCGTCGCCGATATCCACCACACCGGCATTCTCACCGGGCCCCTGGATGACGCGCGGCCCCGTCGTGGGCAGCTTCTTCAAATGCACGCGCGACGACTTGTAGGAGCAATGTTCCGACCACATGACGGAAAACATGCCGAGCTCAGTCAGATTCGGCTCACGCCCGAGAATCTCGACGATCTTCTTGAACTCGTCGTCCGTCAGATTATGCTGCGCGATCAGTTCTTTGGTAATCACAAGCGACATCGACCCATTCCTCTATTGGCATTCCACTTGTCAGACTTACTGTCGGTCCTCGTCAAGCACAGGCTTAGACCTTCACCTTCATCGCCTTGAGCAGCGACTGGAAAATCAGCTTCCCGTCCTGATTCCCCAAGATCTCTTCCGCACAACGCTCCGGATGCGGCATCATCCCCAGCACATTGCCTTCCGGATTGATGATCCCGGCAATATTGTCCAGCGACCCGTTGGGATTCGCTTCAGGCGTGACCTTCCCCTCCGGCGTGCAATAGCGCAACACAATCTGGGCATTGGCCTGCATCGCCGCCAGGGTGACCGGGTCGGTGTAGTAGTTGCCGTCCGCATGGGCGACGGGAATCTTCAACACCTGGCCCGACTCGCAGGCCTCCGTAAAGGCCGTGGCTGCGTTCTCCACCTTCACGTGCACATCCTTGCAGATGAAATGGAGTGACTTGTTCCGGAGCATCGCCCCGGGCAACAGACCGGCCTCCAGAAGAATCTGAAACCCGTTGCAGATTCCGATCACCGCCCCGCCGTCCTTGGCGAACGTCTTCACGGCGCCCATCACCGGCGAGAATCGCGCGATCGCGCCGGTCCGGAGATAGTCGCCATAGGAAAACCCGCCCGGAAGGATCACCGCATCGATCCCCGTGAGCGACATCTCCTTGTGCCAGATCATCCGCACCGATTGCCCCAGCACATCCTGAAACACATGCCGGCAATCGTGATCGCAATTACTGCCTGGAAAAACTATGACTCCAACATTCATGGCTAGACCAATTCGTAGCGATATTCTTCAATGATCGTGTTGGCCAGCAGCTTCTCGCACATCTGCTTCACCTGTGCGTCGGCTTTGGCCTTGTCCGTTTCCTGCACGTCCACTTCCATGTACTTCCCCACCCGCACATTCGCCGCATTCTTGAACCCGAGCGAATCGAGCGCATGCTCAATCGCCTTCCCCTGCGGATCCAGAATCCCCTGCTTCAACGTCACATGAATCTTAGCCTTCATACCATCCCTCTCTTTTCCTTCCTCACGTCTCATCTCTCAAGGATTCGGTCAGGAGTGCTGCTTGACTGCGCGCATTGACCGAGCACCTTCCATTGCTCCCCTTACAATTGATCCCGCGTGCGCGGTCAGCGAGCAAAAACAGCGCTCCCGACCGAATCCTTCTTCACGCCCCTGTATCCGGCGGCTTCGACAATTCCGTTATATGTTTCCTGGCCCAGATAATCCCCGCCATCAGCCCCAGGCCCAACAACACCAATGCCAGAAACCCCAGCTTATGCAACGTCGACTCAGTCAGCAACGCAAACGCCGCCACGCACGTCGTCCCGATCCCCAACGAAATAATAGGGCCGTTATCGCGCACAAACATCACGAAGCGTCTCACACTCTTCTCCCCCTCCCCCCTTCGTGAAGGAAGGATATGTTAGCCGCGGGTAGGGTGATTGGTCTTTACTGCGCGCATGGAGCGACCACAGCTTCATCGTGGGGGCTCCGCGAGCACAAGACCAATCACCCTACCTGCGGCCTATCCACAAACCCGCTTCAGCACTTCCTGATACGCCTCTTCGATCTTGCCCATATCTTTGCGGAACCGGTCCTTGTCCATCGAATCGCCGGTTGTCATATCCCAAAGACGGCAGGTATCGGGAGAAATTTCATCGGCCAGGACCAGCTTGTTGTGGAACACGCCGAACTCCAACTTGAAGTCCACCAACTGCATCTGTCGTTCGGCAAAGAACGGCTTCAACACAGCGTTGATCTTGTGGCCCAGATCCCGGAGATCCTTCAGCAAGGCGGGCGTGGCAATATTCATCAAACGCAAATGATCGTCGTTCACGAGCGGATCGCCGAGGGCATCGTCCTTATAATAGAACTCCACGATAGCCGGCTGAATGGGATCTCTTTCCTTGAGCCCCAGACGCTTGGCCAGACTCCCGGCAATGATGTTCCGCACCACCACTTCCACCGGAACAATGGTCACCTTCTTCGTGAGCATTTCCCGATCGCTGAGCCGCTTCACAAAGTGGGTCCGGATACCTTCCGCCTCCAGCAGCGTGAACAACCGCTCCGACACCTTATTATTGATGATGCCCTTGTCGACGATCGTGCCGCGCTTTTGCGCGTTGAACGCAGTTGCGTCATCCTTGAAGTAGTGCACGACTTCGTCGGCCCGCTCGGCGGTGAAAATCTTCTTGGCTTTCCCTTCGTAGAGCAGCGTTCCTGTCGTCATAAGATTCCCTCGCTCTTCACGCGCTATTGCGCCAATACTTCAATCAACTGATCCAGCGACCGCACCGTGCCCATCAGCGTCGGATTGCCCATGCGCCGGTTGTGCCTGGCTTCCTTCACCTTATTCAAGGCCAGGATCAGGGAATGAAACTCTTCCGGTTTGGCCGTCTCAAAATAGGTGATGAAATCGAAGTCATCGAGCCCCGTCGAATGATAGAGCTTCCGCTTGACCGTCTTCTGATACGGCAACGCCGCTTCGGTGTGCTCCTGCACCATCGCCGCGCGCTTCTCTTGAGAAAGCGACCACCACTCCGTGTCTTTGCGGATCGGAAGCACCATGACATAGGGCCCCGATTCGCTGGGACCTTTGAGATCCGACTTCAACTGCTCGGAAAAGCCCGGCACATAATTGGGTTTCTTCGTGAGGCCGTTGAGCAACACCACGCTGGTGAGATACCGGCCAAAGGCGCTGTTCTGCAGGTCAACCAGAAACTGCTGGGTATCCTTTAATTCCGCCCCATGCACCCGCAACATAAAGTCGGCATGATCCGACAGGCCGCGCATCAAATACGTATCGATCGCCAGCTTCTCCCGATGCTGCTCCACGACTCCTCTGAACGAGGTGAGATTGGCGATCCTCGTCGCCTGATCCAGCTTGCCCCAATCGGTCTCGATGCGAAACGCGGCAAACGTGCCGTAGACACCTGGATCGCTCAGCAACTTCTCGCGATCGGCCGCCGAAACAGTCGCGGCCGTCAGCCAACCCAGCATGAAGAGCACACAGGCGATCCCGATTGCACGCACACTCTTCCTATTCATCACCGTCTCCTTCCGGTTCGCTTTCCTGCCGCGGATCCCGCCTTGCGACCGAACACGCGACGATAGATCTGATCGAGGTGGCGCAGATAATATTTCGGATTGAAGCAGGCCGCAATCTCGCTCTTCTTCAAGTGCTGCGAGATGAAGGGGTCCTCGCCGACCAATTCCTGAAGCCCGCCGGCGCCTTTCCAGGATGCCATGGCGTTTCGCTGCACCGCTTCGTAGGACTCCTTGCGCTGCGCGCCCTTTTCGACGAGCGTGAGCAAGAGCCGCTGCGAATAGACCAACCCGCCGGTTAGATCGAGATTCCGCTTCATGTTGGCGGGATAAACCAAGAGATGCTTGATGAGATCCGTCACCTTAGAGAGCATATAATCCATGAGGATCGTGCTGTCGGGCATGATGACCCGCTCGACCGACGAGTGGCTGATGTCCCGCTCATGCCAGAGCGCCACATTCTCCATCGCCGCCAGACTGTTCGCCCGCACAATCCGGGCAAGCCCGCACAGATTCTCCGAGATGATCGGGTTCCGCTTGTGCGGCATCGCCGACGAGCCCTTTTGTCCTTCGGAAAAGAATTCCTCCGCTTCGAGCACCTCGGTGCGCTGCAGATGGCGGATTTCCATGGCGATCTTTTCGATGCTGGCCGCCAGCAATGCCAGCGCCGTGGCATAGGAGGCATGACGGTCGCGCTGCACCACTTGATTCGATACCGGATCCGGCCGCAGGCCCATCTTGGCGCAGACGAATTCCTCGACCTCGGGTCCTTGATGCGCGAAGGTGCCCATCGCCCCAGACAACTTGCCGACGGCAATTTCCCGGCGCACAGACTGAAGACGCTCCCGATGCCGGCACATTTCCTCGTACCAGATCGCGAGTTTGAATCCGAAAGAGATCGGCTCGCCGTGAATGCCGTGCGAGCGGCCGACCATCACCGTCATTTTATGGCGCATCGCCTGCCGCTTGAGGACGTCGATCAGCCCGTCGAGCCCTTCAAGAATAATGTCGAGCGCTTCAGTCATCTGCACCGCGAGCGACGTATCGACGATGTCCGACGACGTGAGACCCATGTGCAGAAACCGGTGTTCCGGTCCGACCGTGTCCATCAACGATTCGAGGAAGGCGATGATGTCGTGCTTGGTGACTTTCTCAATCTGGGCGATCCGGGCAACATTGATTTTCGCCTTCTTACGGATCTTCGCGGAGGTCCCGCGCGGCGCCTGCCCGGCCTTCTCAAAGGCAGCACAAGCCTGCAACTCTACTTCCAACCAGATTTCATACTTGTGCTTGAGATCCCAGATGGCTTTCATCCTGGGTCTGGTATACCGCTCGATCACGCGCCTGTCCTCCTCCACACCGGCTTCTCGGGAGTCGCCCGCTTTTCGGCCAATCGCGCCTCCGTCGCCAGCACCTTATCCAGCACACCGTTCACAAACTTCGAGGCTTCCTCGTCGCCGAAGCTCTTGGCCAGCTCGATCGCCTCATCCATCGTCACGTTCGCCGGCACGTCGTCCATCCACATCAACTCATAGAGCCCCGCGCGCAGAATATTCCGATCCACGATCGGCATCCGGCTCACTTTCCAATTCGTCGCATACGTGGTCAGCAGGGCATCGAGATCTTTTTTCTTTTCCAACACACCGGCGACCAGCCGCTCGGCAAAGGCTTTCGTTTCCTCATCCGCAGTAAGCGGCTTCCAGAACTCGTCGAGCCACAAACCCGACTTGCCGTGAATGTCGTACTGAAACAAAATCTGGAGCGCCCGTTCGCGCGCTTCATGGCGTGATCCCATAACTAGCTGCTTTTCTTTCGTACGGTCCGCTTGGGACGGGGCGCGGCATCCGCAGAGACCGGCTCCAGCGCCTTGAGTTGTTTGATCACGCTCGCCATTTCAATCGCCGACTTCGCCGCCTCGCCGCCCCGGTTGAACTTCGCCGTATCGGCACGTTCGATCGCCTGCGCCACCGTCTCCGTCGTCAACACGCCGAAGATGATCGGCACACCGGTCTCCAACGACGCCTGCCCGATCCCCCGGCTGGCTTCATTGCAGATGTAGTCGAAGTGCGGCGTGTCTCCCCGAATGACGGCGCCGAGACAAATCACGGCGTCGAACCGCCCGGACTTGGCCAGCGTCTTCGCCACGAGCGGAAGCTCGAACGCTCCCGGCACCCGCGCCACCTCAATATCCTGCTCCTTCACCCCGTGCTTCGTCAGCCCGTCGAGACAGGACGACAGCAGCTTGCTCGTGACGAACTTATTGAACTTCGCGACGACCAAGCCGAACCGCATACCCGTCGCATCATGCGACCCCTTACGCAGCTTCATAGACTCTCAGCAACTTTCTCTTCATGCATATAATTAGTATCAGGCTGCTCAAAATGGTCATCCAGCAAGGCCGCAGGTGAGAAAAGACCGGAAGCGTACCCTCCGGGGTACGTTGAGGATCTTTTCAAACCGAGAACGACGCTGGGGGCCATTTTCAGCAGCCGCTACACCTTTTTTAAGAGATGCCCCATCTTATTCTTCTTCGTGCGCAAGTAGCGCACATTCGCCTCGCGAGGGGCGATCTCGATCGAGACCCGCTCCACCACTTTCAATCCGTAGCCTTCGATCCCGACGATCTTACGCGGATTGTTGGTGATCAACTTGATCTGATGCAGGCCGAGATTGACGAGTATCTGCGCCCCGACGCCGTAGTCCCGCAGATCGGCCTTAAAGCCCAGTCTGAAATTCGCCTCGACCGTATCGCTGCCTTCATCCTGGAACCCGTAGGCCTTGAGCTTGTTCAGGAGACCGATTCCCCGGCCTTCTTGATTGAGGTAGAGCAACACTCCACGGCCTTCGGCCTCGATGATCTGCATCGCGCGATGGAGCTGATCCCGGCAATCGCACCGGAGTGAGCCCAGCGCATCGGCCGTGAGACAGCCGGAATGCACGCGGACCAGCGTCGGCGCTCCACCGTCCACCTTGCCCTTCACCAGCGCAATGTGCGTGACGTTGTCGACTTCGTTTTCAAACGCCACCGCTTCGAAGTCGCCGAAGATCGTCGGCATACGGGCCGTGGCCGCCCGCTTCACAAACGTCTCGCGCTGCATGCGATATTCGATCAACGCCTTGATCGTCACCATCTTGAGCTTGTGCCGCTTGGCAAATTTGGCCAGCTCCGGCACACGGGCCATAGTGCCGTCCTCATTCATAATTTCGCAGATGACGCCGGCCGGCTGCAGGCCCGCGAGACGCGCGAGATCGACAGAGCCTTCCGTCTGCCCCGCCCGTTTGAGGACGCCGCCTTTTTGCGCCTTGAGCGGGAAAATATGTCCGGGTCTGGCCAGGTCGCCCGGCTTGGCTTTCGGATCAAGCGCCACCTGAATTGTGGCTGATCGATCGGCCGCGGAAATCCCGGTGGTGATCCCCTTGCGCGCATCCACGGAAACGGTGAAGGCCGTGCCGAAGGTCGCCGTGTTCTCAATGGCCTGGGGTGGAAGCTGCAATTCTTCACAGCGCTCAGGCGTCAAGGCCAGACAGAT
Source organism: Nitrospira sp. (assembly GCA_013140455.1). Taxonomy (GTDB): domain Bacteria; phylum Nitrospirota; class Nitrospiria; order Nitrospirales; family Nitrospiraceae; genus Nitrospira_D. The sequence goes on from JABFSU010000057.1 coordinate 73,219, forward strand.
GAGCCCCCGGGCATGCTTCGCCATGAAATTGATCGCTTGCGGCGTCACTTTGTCTGCAGCTATGACCAAGTCGCCTTCATTCTCACGGTCTTCGTCATCGACCAGAATGATGCACTTGCCCTTGCGAATGTCTTTAATCGCGTCTTGAATCGTATTGAATGGATTAGCCATGGTCGGAAAAGTTAACTGATTAATTTTAGGTTGAAAATCGTCCCAACAGAAGGCCCACAGATAACCCTGTTTAACCCCCACCTGTCAACGGGAAAAACGAGCTTGCCAGGATACTGAAAATGCCCCCCTGCTGCGTTCTCGCCACACTCAGAGGCGCAACGTACGAAACGTACGCCTTGCCTCTTCGCTTGCTGCGGCCTTGCAGGATGGCATTTTGAGCATCCTGTTAAGAAAGTCCCCTCGCCACATCAACAGGCTGGTTCAACGCGTAACCGGAGAAACACCATCCCCCAAGCGCAGACCCCGAGCCCGGCAAAAAACCACAGTCCCGCGTCATAACTCCCGGTCACCACCTTTAACCCGGAGAGCACTATCGGAAAGGCAAAGCCACCGACACTCCCGACGGCGCCGATGAGACCGGAGGCCATGCCGATCTGCTGAGGAAACTCTTCCGCCACCATTTGAAAGACCACTCCATTGCCCACCCCCATGGCCCCGCTCGCCAACACGATCATCGCAATGCCCATCGATTGGGAGGGACTGGTCACCGCCACGATCGATCCGACGATGATCGGCAACACCACATATAACACCCGCATACCGCCACGCCGGTCTGCCGCATAACCCCCGAAGGGGCGAATCACACTTCCGACTAAACCGCAGAGCGCCGCAATCGACCCGGCAGCGACTGCATCGAAACCATAGGTTTCATACAACAGCATCGGGAGCACACTGCAGAGTCCGACAAATCCCCCGAATGTAATCGCATAGAGGAAACAGAGCCAGTACGCCGACCGCTGACGCAGGAGCCTGACAGCATGGTGCCACCATTCGACATCGCGGCGGTGCCGGTCGCCCTGCCGGCTCTCCCGCACGAGCAAGATGAACAGCACACAAGTCACGGCCACGATCCCGGCCATGACTCCGAAGACCTGCTGCCAGCCAAGCGCCTCCGCCCAGCGGGGCGCGAGAAACAACACCAACACCGTACCGATATTGCCCGATGCCGCAAGCCCCAGCACGAGCCCCTGCGACGAAGGCGGATAGGCTTGTCCGGCTAACGGCAAGGTCACAGCGAAACTCGCCCCACCCAACCCCAGCGACAAGGCCAGACACCACAACCCGATCGATGCCGGATCCGCCAGCCAGCCCCAGAGTAAGACCGCCAACTCCCCCAGCAAAATCGCAACACCCGCCTTCTTAGCCCCAAACCAATCGCAACTCCATCCCCCTAGGACGCGCAATAGAGCTCCGCCCAGCAGCGGCAACGCCACCAGCACCGACAGATCCGTCCCGGTAAGTCCGAGCGCGCGGGCCATCGGCAGACTCAGCGCCCCGATCAGCAGCCAGACCATGAAGCTCACGGTGAGGTGCAGCCAAGCCCCAAATAAGGTGGGCCAATGGCCGCCACGTAACATCTGCCAGATATCAGCCACGAATCATTCTCCAATAGAACCCCTCACTATAGGGGAGCCCCTTTCTCCGGCGCAAGGGAAGTAGTCAATCGCCTCAGCCTCTGGAACGATTGAACCAAACTCAACAGGATGCTCAAAAAGTTCGCCCAGCAAGGCCGCAGCCGACGAAAGCACCGGAGGCGTACCCTCAGGGGTACGTTGAGGATGCTTTCGAGGTGAGAACGATGCTGGCGAGCTTTTTCAGCATCCTAGCGGACAGCCTTTGTCCATAGGATCCGTTCTGTTATAGTCAGCGTCCCATGAGTGGTCGCAATCCATCACCAGACGAGTCCGAGAGCGCGTTGGAACCGGAAATTCTCGATCCGTCGGACGACGAGGTCATCGAGGCGGAAGCGGCTCCCATCGTGTTGGATGTCCCGCAGGCCGACGGGCGCATGCCGGCTGATGCGCAGGCTGTCGCTCCCGTTACCGGCCTTCAGCAATATCTGGCGGAAATCCGCCGGTACCCCTATCTCTCCAAAGAAGAAGAACTGCTCCTCTTCCACGAATACCACGCGCAAGGCAGCCGCGAGGCCGCCGTGAAACTCATCATGGCCAACCTGCGCGTCTCCGTCGCCATCGCCGCTGAGTATCTCCACACCGGCGCCGATCATATGGACCTGATTCAGGAAGGCAATGTCGGCCTGATGCAGGCGATCAAGAAATTCGACCCGACGAAGAACGTGCGCTTCTACGCCTATGCCGCCTGGTGGTCGCGCGCCTACATTCTCCGCTACCTCTTGAACAACTTCCGGCTGGTTAAGATCGGCACGACCCAGGACCAGCGGAAGCTTTTCTACAATCTCAAGAAGGAGAAGGCCAAGCTCGCCCGCGAGGGCTTCGCCCCGGACACGAAACTGCTGGCCGACCGGCTGAACGTCCGCGAGCGCGACGTCATCGAGATGGACCAGCGGCTGG
>JABFSU010000121.1 GCA_013140455.1 Nitrospira sp.
CTATGATGGAGTCCCGGGCGTGCTTGTGGGTCTCTCGCATCGGTCTGACGCTCGAATGGGTGGCCTTGGGAGTCTGGGTGGGCGGGTTAGTGATTCTGGTGGCCGCCGTGATTCCGGCGGTGTTTAACACGTTCGGCGGGCAGGATTCAGGGGGATTTTTTCTGACGAGAGCATTTGAAGGATTCAATCGGGCGGTGATGGTGGTGATGGTGGTGCTGATAGCTGGAATGGTCTGGCGTCGGTGGGTTCAGCATCCTGTGATGGCTCCCACAGCGCTTGAAATGGTGTTGCTCGGCGTGATGGTGCTGATCGCCGGGATCATCATCGGAGTCTTGCATCCCCAAGCCGCCACGCTGCAAGCTGAGGCCTTTGCGATCAAAGATGACGCGGCAAGAAAGGCGGCGTTTGAAGCCTTCTTCAAGCTCCATATGCCCGTGCGCGCGCTCTATATGGTGAATCTCAGTTTGGGCATCGTATTGATGGGTGTACGGGTCAATCATACGTTGCACACATTGCGAGTGAGTAAGGGGCAGACATGAAGAAAGCGTTGTTGGCACTGGCCGATGGGACGGTTTTCGAGGGGCGCGCTCTCGGGTATGCAGGCGAAGCCATCGGTGAAGTGGTATTCAATACGGCCATGACCGGGTACCAAGAGGTGCTGACCGATCCTTCCTATAAAGGACAGATCATCACGATGACCTGTCCGCATATCGGAAACTATGGGGTGACGCCAGAGGATATCGAGTCGCGGAAAGTCTGGGCCGAAGGATTTGTGGTGATGGAGGCCAGCCGGTTGGCGAGCAATTGGCGGAGCAAGGAGTGCATTCAGGATTATCTGGCTAAGGCCAAGATCGTCGCGATCGAGGGATTGGATACGCGCGCGTTGACTCGTCATCTCAGGGAGAAGGGCTCGCAGCAGGCGGTGATTACGCATGTGGATGCCGATCGAGAGTCTGCCGTCAAGAAGGCCAAGCAGGCGCCGAGTATTCTCGGACGCGATCTTGTGGCCGAGGTGACCTCGAAGCGTGCCTATGAATGGGAAGCCGGTTCAGGGGAATGGATGCCGGATATGCTGCCGGTACGCGCGCGATCCGAGCGACGAAAGCCCTGGCGGGTGGTGGCCTACGATTTCGGCGTGAAAGAAAATATTCTGCGACGGCTGGTCGATGTAGGGTGCCACGTGACGGTGGTGCCGGCGTCGACGTCGGCTGCCGAGGTGCAGGCGTTGAAGCCGGACGGGGTGTTTCTCTCGAACGGTCCGGGCGATCCGGAGGGCGTGCCCTATGCGATGGAAGCGGTGCGAGCCTTGATCGGCCGCTATCCTATTTTTGGGATTTGCCTTGGTCATCAAATCATCGGATTGGCCTTGGGCCTCAAGACCTACAAACTGAAATTCGGGCATCATGGATCGAACCATCCGGTCATCGATATCCGGACGCGCAAGGTCGAGATCACCTCGCAGAATCACAATTTTGCCGTGCAGAGTCCGACTCCGATCAGTGGCGTGCCGGAGCGGCCGGTGACCATCGAGACGAAGCTCGGCAAGGTGTCAATTACGCATCTGAGCCTGAACGATCAGTCGATTGAAGGGATGGTCTGTCTGGACCAGCCGGTCTTTTCTGTGCAGTATCATCCGGAGGCCTCACCCGGTCCGCATGACTCGGCGTACCTGTTTGAGGAGTTTGTGCAGCTTATGGAGAAACATCATGGATAGATTCAGCCAATCCGTCGCCGGTGTGTTCGTCGTGGTCTTGAGTGTGTTGCACTCAGGCTGCGTCAATATTCAGATCCCGCCGCCGCCCGCTCAGCTGGAGGAACGGCAGGTGAGTGGAACAGGCAAGGATAAGATTCTGCTCGTGGATGTGTCCGGGATGATCAGTTCGGAAGAGAAGTCGAGTTTCTATACCCTTCCCAGCATGATCGCGACGATCAAGGAAGAGCTGACGCGGGCCTCACGCGATGAGTCGGTCAAGGCGCTGGTGTTGCGGATCAATACGCCTGGCGGCACGGTCACGGCATCGGATATCATTCATCATGAGCTGAAACTCTTTAAAGCGTCACGCAAGATTCCGGTCATTGCCTCGATCATGGATGTGGGGGCTTCGGGCGGCTATTATATTGCCTCAGCCGCGGATCGGATCATGGCCCATCCTTCGACTGTGACGGGGAGTATCGGCGTCATCATGCTCACGGTGAATACTCACGGGCTGTTGGAGAAAGTGGGGGTCGAGGCCACCGCGATCACCTCCGGCCCCCGGAAGGATATGGGATCGCCGTTTCGCGCCATGACTCCGGAAGAGCGGGGTATTTTTCAAGGGTTGATCGATTCGTTCTATCAGCGGTTCTTGACCGTTGTGCAGGAGGGCAGGCCGAATCTCCAGATGGAGCAGATCAAGAAGCTGGCCGACGGCCGGATCTATACCGGCGATCAAGCGAAAGCAGCGGGACTGGTCGATGAGATCGGCTACCTGGAAGAAGCCATTGAAGCGGCCAAGAAGAAAGCGGGACTGACCGAGGCGAAGGTGGTGACCTATCACCGCCCGGGCGATTATTCGAATAACGTATACACCAAGCTCATGGCGCCCGGCCCGCTGGCGGCGCTGGGCAATCTCGACGTGATGTCGTTTGTGAGAGGCGGCACGCCGCAGTTCATGTATTTGTGGATGCCATAGTTCAGTCTGGAATCGTTCGGGCCGGTGTGATTGAGTGACGTGATGGCACAACAGGCGGATCAAAACATGGACCAATTTCTCGCGACCCCGGTGGGGCGTCGTGCCGTATTGGCGCTTGGGGTGCGAGGAGTGGCCGGGATTTATGCGGCGCTTGGGGCTTGCACGGCGATAGGGTTGTTGTCGTCGTTGCCCGGCTGTTACCGCGCTCCGGGCACGGCCCGCGATCAGCTTATTTTCTTTTCGGAAGAAAAGGAAATGGAATTCGGCCTTGGCGCCTATCGGGAAGTCTTGCGGCAGGCCACGCTCAGCGACAATGTCGAAATCAATGAACTGGTTCAGCGGGTAGGGCAGCGGATTGCCAAGGCGGCCAATAAGCCTGAGTATCAGTGGGAGTTTGCGGTCATCGAAGAAGACAAGATGGTGAACGCCTTTTGTCTGCCTGGCGGCAAGGTGGCGGTCTTTACCGGTATTCTCAAGGTGACGAAGAGTGAAGCAGGATTGGCGACGGTGATGGGGCATGAGGTGGCTCATGCGCTCCAGCGGCATGGAGTCGAGCGGATGAGCCGCAGCATCATCGATCAAATTGCCCAATTGGGTGCGATCGGGGCTGCAGCGGCCGGGCATGCCGGAGGCGGGGCGATGCAGGGGCTGCTCGGCGCCTATGGCGTGAACGTCTCGCTGCCCTTCAATCGCAAGCAGGAGTCGGAAGCGGACTATATCGGCCTGCGCCTGATGGCGGAGGCGGGATTCGACCCGCGTGAAGCGGTGCCGTTCTGGGAGCGCATGAGCGGCTGTCCCAGGCAGATGATCGGGAAGGTGTGCTTCCGGTCACAGCAGGCGGTTCCTGAATTTCTCTCGACGCATCCGTCGGATCTTACGCGTATCAATCAAATCGAGGCCTGGTTGCCGGACGCGATGCAGCATTATCATGGGCCCAATGCCCCGACGGCCCCGCCTCCGGTACCCTATCGGCCGCTGATTGGACCGATGCCGCAAATAAGCTAGTCTCCAACTATCGAGGACGCATGCCGAAACGCACTGATATCAAGTCTATTCTGTTAATTGGGTCCGGTCCGATTGTGATCGGCCAGGCCTGCGAGTTTGACTACTCCGGTACGCAAGCCTGCAAAGCGCTGCGGGAAGAGGGCTTCAAGGTCATTCTCATCAATAGCAACCCTGCGACGATTATGACGGATCCCGAGCTGGCCGACCGCACGTACGTCGAGCCGATCACGCTGGAAGTCGTGGAGAAAGTCATTGAGCGCGAGCGCCCCGATGCGCTGTTACCGACGATGGGCGGACAAACGGCGTTGAATGCGACGATGGGGTTGGTGAAGCGTGGCGTGTTGGAGAAGTACGGCGTCAAGCTGATCGGAGCCTCGGCAGAAGCCATTCACAAGGCCGAGGATCGCGAGGCCTTCAAACAGGCGATGCAGCGGATCGGTTTGAGCGTGCCGGAGAGCGGCACGGCGCACAATCGCGATGAGGCGGCCAGGATTCTGGAGAAAGTGGGATTTCCCGCCATCATCCGCCCCTCGTTTACGATGGGCGGGACCGGCGGCAATATTGCCTACAACCGCGAGGAGTTCGAAAAGCTCATCGACTGGGCGCTGGCCATGAGCCCGACCAGCCAGGTCTTGATCGAGCGCTCGTTGATCGGCTGGAAAGAATACGAGCTGGAGGTCATGCGGGATCTCAAGGACAACGTCGTCATCGTCTGTCCGATCGAGAATCTGGATCCGATGGGCGTGCATACCGGAGACAGCATCACCGTGGCGCCGGCCATGACCCTGACCGACAAGGAATATCAGCGGATGCGCGATGCGGCTTTGCGGATCATCCGCGAGATCGGCGTCGATACCGGCGGCTCGAACATTCAATTCGGTCTGAATCCCGACAACGGGGAAATGATCATCATCGAGATGAACCCGCGGGTATCGCGCAGCTCGGCCTTGGCTTCGAAGGCCACCGGCTTCCCGATTGCGAAGATCGCGGCCAAGCTGGCGATCGGCTATACGCTGGATGAGATCACCAACGATATTACGGGTGTGACCAAAGCGTCTTTCGAACCCACCATCGATTACGTCGTGGTCAAGATTCCTCGCTTTGCCTTTCAGAAATTCAAAGGAGCCGATCCGACGCTCACCACGCAGATGAAATCCGTGGGCGAAGTGATGGCGATCGGCAGGACATTCAAGGAGTCGTTGCAGAAAGCGATCCGTTCGTTGGAGCTGGACTTGAACGGACTGGCCTCGCGGGTCGGGATCGATCGGGGCATTTCCGCCGAGTTCAATCGCGCCGAGGCAGTCGAGAAGATCCGGCGTACCCTGAAAACGCCCTTGCCTGAGCGGCTCTGGTATCTGGCCGACGGGATCCGACTCGGCTTTACGAATGACGAGTTGTTCGGCATTACCAAAATCGATCCCTGGTTCTTGGAGCAGGTTCGTGAGCTGATCCGGTTTGAACAGTTATTGATAAGCAAGGCCGACAAAGCCTCTGCGGTTCTCGCCGGCGAACTGTTGTGGGAGGCGAAGGAGTTAGGGTTTTCCGATGACCGGATTGGTCAACTGCTCGGCGTCGAGGGCGCCCTCGTTCGGAAGGCGCGCATGGGAACCGGCAAGTCCGCCAAGCCGGCCAGGGCCGTCACCTATAAGCGGGTGGATACCTGTGCCGCGGAATTTGAAGCGAATACCCCCTATCTCTATTCGACCTACGGCAGCGAGTGCGAATCGCGTCCCTCCGATCGCACGAAGGTCGTGATTCTCGGCGGCGGCCCCAACCGGATCGGGCAGGGGATCGAATTCGACTACTGCTGTGTGCATGCGGCGATGGCGTTGCGTGAAGAGGGTGTCGAAACGATCATGGTGAACTGCAATCCCGAGACGGTGAGCACCGACTATGACACGTCGGACCGTCTCTACTTTGAGCCGCTCACCGAGGAGGATGTCTTGAACATCATCCATCGCGAGCAGCCGCTCGGGGTGGTGCTTCAATTCGGCGGGCAGACCCCGTTGAAACTGGCGTTGCCGCTCTCGAAAGCCGGGGTGAAAATTCTCGGGACCAGCCCGGAGGCGATCGATCGGGCGGAGGATCGGGAACGGTTCCGCGACTTGCTGGACAAGCTTGGATTGCGTCAGGCCGAAAGCGGCATGGCTCGCTCCGTCGATGAAGCGGTGCGGATTGCCGGGAAGATCACCTATCCCGTGATGGTGCGCCCCTCCTATGTGTTGGGTGGGCGGTCGATGCAGATTGTGTATGATGAAACGGATTTGCTGGAGTACATGCGTTCGGCGGTGAAGGCCTCACCCAAACATCCGGTGTTGATCGACAAGTATCTCTCGGACGCGATCGAGATCGATGCCGATGCCATTTCAGACGGGAAGACGGTGGTGGTGGCCGGCATTATGGAGCATATTGAAGAAGCCGGGGTGCATTCGGGCGATTCGGCCTGTTCGCTTCCGCCGTACACCTTGGATAAGGCCCTCGTTCATGAAATTGAGCGCCAGATGAAGGCCTTGGCGTTGGAGTTAGGTGTCGTGGGTCTGATGAATGCGCAGTTCGCCGTGAAGGACCAGACGGTGTATGTGCTTGAGGTGAATCCGCGGGGCTCGCGCACCGTGCCGTTCGTCAGCAAAGCCATCGGTGTTCCGCTGGCCAAGCTGGCGATGAAAGTGATGCTGGGGAAGTCGCTACAGGATCTTGGGTTTACCGAGGCGCCGCAGCCCGCGCACTTGTCGGTGAAGGAGGCGGTGTTCCCGTTCAATAAGTTTCCGGGAGTCGATGTGCTGTTGGGGCCGGAAATGAAATCGACGGGAGAAGTCATGGGCATCGACGGCGATTTCGGCTGGGCGTTTGCCAAATCCCAGGCCGGAGCTGGGGCCACCCTGCCGCAATCGGGTACCGCTTTTATCAGCGTGAAAGAATCCGATCAGTCGGCAGCGTGGGGTGTGGCAAAACGGTTGCGCAGTCTGGGGTTCAAGATTCAAGCGACCAGCGGCACGGCCAGTTTCTTAAAGGATAAAGGGGTTGAGGTGGAGACCGTCAATAAAGTAAAAGAGGGACGTCCTCATATCGTGGATCACATTAAAAACGGGGCCGTTGCCTTAGTCGTGAATACCGTGCGGACGGCCTCCGCCCATACGGATTCCCTGTCTATTCGCCGGGAGGCCCTGCAGCGGGGAGTGCCTTACTATACGACGATGCGGGGAGCGCTGGCGGCTGTGATGGGCATTGAAGCCCTGGCGAAGAAAGAATTGTCGATTCGATCGCTGCAAGAGTATCATCGGACTCAGGTGTAAGAGGAGTTCTGCGGTATGCCGACACCCATTACTCAAAAAGGTTATGACGCGCTCAAGGCCGAACTCGATCGCTTACGCAAGGTCGAACGACCGAAGAATATCGAAGCGATTGCCGAAGCCCGTGCGCATGGCGATTTGAGCGAGAATGCCGAATATGACGCGGCCAAGGAGCGGCAGGGGTTCATCGCGGCGCGTATGGCTGAGCTCGAAACGAAAATTGCCGAGGCCCGGGTGGTGGACACGACCGGCCGTACGACGGAAACCGCGGTCTTCGGCGCGACGGTGCTGGTGATCGAGCAGGAATCGCAGTCGAAGAAAACGTATACGCTGGTCGGCCAGGACGAAGCTGATATGAAGGTCAACAGAATTTCCGTGCAGTCGCCGGTCGGCCGCGCGCTCATCGGCAAGCGGGTCGGAGATTTCGTCGAGGTAACGACGCCCACGAAGGTCATGGAATACGAAGTCGTGGAGATTAAGTTCGAGGAACTGTGACGTGCCCCCGGCTCTCCCGCTCATCACCCTCCTGACGGATTTCGGCGCTAAAGATTATTTCGTCGCCAGCATGAAAGGGGTGATCCTGACGATCTACCCCGCTGCCCGCATTGAAGATGTGTCCCATCACATCACTCCGCATCGAATCGACGAAGCCGCCTACTGTCTCCAGGCCTGCTACCGGACGTTTCCCGAAGGCACGGTGCATGTCGTTGTTGTCGATCCCGGTGTCGGCAGCCACCGACGGCCGATTCTGGTCAAAACGGGTCGCTATTACTTCGTGGCGCCGGATAACGGTGTGCTGACGCCGATTTTGAATGTGGAAGAGGATGTCGAGATCCGTGAAATAGAAAATCCGCAGTATCGATTGCCGTCGCCTGGAGCGACCTTCCACGGGCGGGATGTGTTTGCTCCGGCGGCAGCCTGGCTGGCCAAAGGCGCGGCGCTGCCGTCGTTCGGTCGGCTGGTTTCTGATCCGGTCAGAATGAACTGGCCCGAGCCCAGGATGACCGCGCGAACGATTATCGGAGAGATTGTCTACATCGACCGTTTCGGGAATCTGATCTCGAACATTTCCTTTGCGCAGATTGAGGCAGGCAAGATCGGCAGGCCGGAGATTCGGGGCGGGGAGCATCTCATTGGAAACATGGTAGCGAACTATAGCGAGGGGCAGGCCGATGTTCTGCATGCCTTGATCAATAGCAATGGGATGCTGGAGTTATTTCTCAAGGAAAGGCCGGCCAGCGAGTGCTTGAAGATTGGCGTCGGAACCGTCGTCGAGATGCATGGGTGATGGAGGTTATCCTAGACGTTGGTCGATCTGATCGCACACATGAGCGGCGAAAGGCAGTGAACAGGTGAAGGCCGGTGAGACCGCATTGAGGACGTGCATGGAGCGGCGGTCCCCTTCCAGGACGAAGTCCATTTCGAGTTTCTTTTTGGTGATGTCGAGTAGTTGAGCCCGAATGCCGGGCCGTCCCCACTTCTGATAGTTCGATTCCTGCACGCCTTCGGCGAGCACTGAGGCTAGTTCGACCATCTTGCTGCGGGAGTATTTGGCGATCTCTTCCATCGCGAGACGCCGGTAGTCGAATTGGGCATTGGTCAGCAGCCCGAGTCCGCGGCCCGCCACCTCCATCATCTCACCCAGTTTGAAATTACTGAGGCCCTCGTAATTCTCACGCCAGAAGGCCGGAATGGCCGTGGGGCCGATTTTCGCCTTTCCGTCGGCGGTGATGGTGAAGTGAACACCGAGAAAAGGATTTCTCAGATCGGGAACCGGGTAGATATTGGTGCGGATTGCGCCCGGCGGCTCGTTTGAATAGAGATAGAGCCCCTTGAAAGGCAGGATCCGATACTTTTCCGAGAAGCCATAATCCAGCGCGATTTTGTCCGCGTACAATCCCGCGGCGTTGACGACATATCCGGCGGCAATCGTATCTGAGTTGGTTCGGACTCCCTGATCGGTTCGGCTGATGTAGGCGGTGTCGAATCGTATCTCGATGCCCTCCTGGATGGCATCGCGTTGCATGGCGTCGACCACATGCAAGGGGTTCATGGTCGAGGTGCGGGGTGAGAACAGGGCGCGCTGGTAGGTTTTGACGCGAGGCTCGATCCGTTTGGCTTCTGCTTCGGTCAGCTCCTGAATCTCAATCGCATTCGCCCGGCCGCGCTTCACCAGCTCGTCGAGGGAGGGAAGATCGCCGGCGTCTTTAGCCACGACGAGCTTGCCGCAGCGATTGAGAGGAATGCCTTTCTGCTCGCAATAGGCGGTCATTCGCTCGTTCCCGAGCTTGGTGAATTTCGCCTTCAGGCTGTCGGGGGAATAGTAGAATCCTGCATGGAGGACGCCGCTGTTGCGGCCGCTGGCGTGGGCGCCGCACGCGGACTCTTTCTCGATCAACATGATGCGGGCATCGGCATGGCGGGTCTTGAGTTCTCTGGCGATACTCAACCCAATGACACCACCGCCGATCACGAGAAAATCACAGGTTCGCATGAACCCTCGTGATGGTCTGTCGGAGAATATCGGTCATGTGCTGGAGTTCCCGTGGAGTCACGGACAGCGGCGGCATCAGGACGATCACATTGCCGATCGGGCGGAGCAAGAGCCCTCGACGGCGTGCCTCCATGGCGACCCGGTGGCCGATTCTGGCCTGTAGAGGGATGGCTTCGCGGGTGGCCTTGTTCCGAACGAGTTCGATGCTGACCATCAGGCCGCGCTGGCGGATATCTCCTACGAGCGGCAGGCCGGCAAGGGGCTTGAGCAGGCGTTTCAAGAGTGCGATCTTCGGGCGAAGTCCTGCAAGGGTTTTTTCTTTGCGGAAGATCTCAAGATTTGCCAGTGCCACCGCGCATCCTAATGGATTGCCGGTATAGCTGTGTCCGTGGAAGAATGTCTTGAACTCTTCGTACTTCCCCAGAAATGCGCTGTAGATGGCTTCAGTCGTCAGCGTGGCTGCCAAGGGCATATATCCGCCGGTCAGGCCCTTGCTGATGGCCATCAGATCCGGGGTGACGCCTTCATGCTGACAGGCAAACATCTTTCCCGTGCGGCCAAATCCTGTCGCCACTTCATCGGCGATGAGCAGCACATCATATTGGGTGCAGAGTTCACGGATGCGCTTCAAGTAACCGGGCGGGGACATGATCATGCCGGCCGCGGCCTGCACCAACGGTTCGATGACAAATCCGGCGATCTCGCGATGCCGGGTTTTGAGCAGCTGTTCGATCGGATCGAGGCAGGCCATTTGGCAGGAGGGATAGGTGAGGGCGAGCGGACAGCGGTAACAGTAGGGGGGCTCGGCGTCGAGGGTTGGAAATAGAAGTGGTTTGAATCGGCCGTGAAACAGCTCGATATTCCCGACGCTGATGGCCCCGATCGTGTCGCCGTGATAGGCCAGCTTGAGATGCAGAAAGGTATGTTTGGGGCCGGCCTCGGGACGGTGTTGTTGCCAATATTGCACGGCCATCTTCAGGGCGACTTCCACTGCCGTTGACCCGTTGTCGGAATAAAACACTCGTGTGAGGCCTTTGGGTGCGATGCGGATCAACTCGCGCGCCAGCCGAATGGCCGGTGGATTTGAGAGGCCCAGAAACGTCGAGTGGGCAATCTTGTCGAGTTGCCTTTTGATGGCGCGGTCGAGCGTCGGATGCCGATGTCCATGGAGATTCACCCAGATAGACGAGGTCCCGTCGAGGTATTTTTTTCCCTGCGTATCGATCAAGTAGGCCCCCTTCCCACATTCGATAATCAGCGGGATTTCCTGTTCCCATTCCTGCATCTGAGTAAAGGGGTGCCAGAGATATTGCCGATCCCAGCGCGCGAGGGATTTCACCGGAGAGATTTTCTTGTTCATGCTGCGTGAGCCAGAGACTGAAGCAATCAGGAGGCCGATGACCGAATACGTCGAAATATGTGGATGCGGGGCGGATTATACGGGCGGGTCTTCGCTTTGACAACCCGGGAGGCAGTTACTATAATGAACCGATTTTTTCTGAAAAGAGCTGGATTTGCAAAGCCTTATACGAAACTTCTCGATTATCGCCCATATCGATCACGGCAAATCTACCCTCGCTGACCGGCTTCTGGATGCGACCGGTGCGGTGACCGCCCGAGAGGCCAAGGAGCAGATTCTTGATGCCATGGATCTTGAGCGGGAACGCGGCATTACGATCAAGGCCCATGCGGTCGCCATCCGGTACAAGGCCAAGGACGGGAAGACCTACGATTTACACTTGATCGATACGCCGGGGCATGTCGATTTCACCTATGAAGTCTCGCGGAGTCTCGCGGCGTGCGAGGGTGCGCTCTTGCTTGTGGATGCCACGCAGGGGGTGCAGGCGCAGACTATTGCCAATGTGAATTTGGCCATGGCGAACAATCTGACCATTATCCCCGTCATCAATAAGATCGATTTGGCCAGCGCGGACGTCGAGGGGACCAAGAATTCCATTTCAGAAGTGTTGCAGCTGGATGCCAGTGATGCGATGCCGATCAGCGCGAAAGAGGGCAAGGGGGTGCCGGAGGTGCTCGAGGCGATCATTGAGCGGATTCCGCCGCCATCTGGAGATCCTGCCGCTCCGCTGAAAGCGCTCATCTTCGATTCCTGGTTCGACAATTACCAGGGGGTGATCGTTCTTATCCGCATTGTGGATGGCAAAGTTAGACCGGGGATGAAGATTAAAGTGATGTCCAATGACCGGACATTTGAAGTGATGGAAGTCGGGAAGTTTGTTCCCAAGCGTTCGAAGACGACTCAGCTGCTGACCGGTGAGGTCGGCTATCTCTGTGCGAACATGCGTGAAGTGGCGGACGTGAAGATCGGTGATACGCTGACCGATGCCGTGCTGCCGACGGCCACGCCGTTCCCCGGGTATAAGGAAGTGAAGCCGCTGGTGTTCTGCGGGCTCTATTCGACCGACACGGCGAAGTATGAAGATCTGCGGGATGCACTCGTCAAGTTGCGATTGAACGATTCCTCGTTCGTCTATGAGCCGGAGAGTTCTTTGGCCTTGGGCTTTGGCTTTCGCTGCGGCTTCCTGGGTTTATTGCACATGGAAATCATCCAGGAGCGCCTGGAGCGGGAATATGGCCTGACGTTGATTACGACTGCGCCCACCGTCGTCTATCGTGTGATGACGACCAAAGGTGAGGTGCTGGAGATCGATAATCCCGCCGAGCTGCCGGAGCCCAGCAGTATCGAATCGTTTGAGGAGCCCTTTATCCTGACGACCGTTATTACGCCAGAGCGCTATATGGGCGCGATCCTCAAGCTCTGTCAGGAACGCCGTGGCATTCAGCGGGATATTCATTTTCTGGATCCGACGCGTGTGGTCATCAGCTATGAGATGCCGCTCAACGAAGTGATTCTGGATTTCTACGACAAGCTCAAGTCGCGCACGCAAGGGTACGCGTCGCTGGACTATGAGTTGCTCGGCTATCGCGAATCCGATCTCGTGAAGCTCGATATTCTGCTCAACGGCGAGGCGGTGGATGCGTTGTCGTTCATTACCCATAAAGAGCGATCGGTCCATCGCGGGCGGCAGATGGCGGAGAAGATGAAAGAGCTGATCCCCCGCCAGATGTTTGAAATTGCCATTCAGGCGGCGATCGGGACGAAGATCATTGCCCGCGAGTCGATCGGCGCCATGAAGAAGAACGTTATCGCAAAGTGCTATGGCGGCGACATCTCGCGCAAACGGAAACTGCTGGAAAAGCAGAAAGAGGGCAAGAAGCGGATGAAGTCGGTGGGGAGCGTGGAAGTGCCGCAAGAGGCCTTCCTGGCGCTGTTGAAAGTGGGGGATGAATGAGTATCGAACCGACTCCGCCCAATCTTGAGGACGTGTCCGGAGTCGCCCCGGTCACGGCACCAACCGCGGGGTCTGAGGCGACCCGTCAGAGCGGGAAATCCATTGTCCGTGAGTATGCCGAAGCCATCATCGTCGCGATGTTGCTGGCCTTCGCCATTCGAGTGTTCGTTGTGCAAGCGTTTAAAATTCCGTCCGGATCGATGATCCCCACGCTGTTGATCGGCGATCATATCCTCGTCAGTAAGTTGTCTTATGGGTTGCAATGGCCGACCGATTGCAAGTTGCAATGGAACTTTCCGCCAGTCAATTGCTACACGTCCTCCAATGTGATGCCGTTCGGCAAGCCGCAGCGGGGCGATGTCATCGTCTTTCGCTTTCCGGAAGATGAAGAGAAAGATTTCATCAAGCGCATTGTCGGCACCCCCGGCGATACGGTGCAGATCCGCAATAAGCAGGTGCTCGTCAACGGCGAGCTGCTCGACGATCGGGCCTTCACACAACGGATCGACCCGGGCATTATCGATAGCACCATCAATCCCCGCGACAACTTCGGTCCGGTGACGGTGCCGGAAGGATCCTATTTTGTCATGGGCGACAATCGCGATCAGAGCCTCGACAGCCGGTTTTGGGGCTATGTGCGGGAGGAAAAGATCCGTGGGAAGGCGTTCAGAATCTACTGGTCCTGGAGCGGCCACGGCCAGTGGACCGAGTGGGTCCGCTGGGATCGATTCGGTAAGGCTATTCAATAGAAGAAGGACGCGCACGTCATGGCTCCGCAGACCACGCAGCAGCAATCCGTGTCACAGAAGGCGCTTCGCCAGTATCTCCAGCGGTTTCCTCAGGCCAGTCTGCTGGTCATCGGGGATTTGATTCTTGATCACTATGTGATGGGGCGGGTGAGCCGGATTTCTCCGGAGGCTCCGGTGCCGGTCGTGCATGTCGAGTCGGAAACGCTGCGATTGGGCGGCGCGGCCAACGTTTTCAACAATATTCTCGCGCTCGGCGGGAAAGTGGACTTGTGCGGCGTGATTGGCGCCGACGAGAGCGGACGGTTGTTGCTGAAGGAACTGGGGAAGTCGCGGTCAGGCCGGGGCGGCGTGATTATCGACCATGATCGTCCGACCACCAGGAAGAGCCGGGTCATCGCCCACAATCAGCAGATTGTGCGCTACGACATGGAAGGCCGTCAGGAGCTGAAGGGGACGCTTCAAAAGCGTCTGCTGCGCTATGTCGAATCGCGGATTCGTGAGTTATCCTGCATTGTCGTGTCGGATTACGCCAAGGGCGTCGTGTCGGCGGCGCTCATGACCGAATTGACGCGGATGGCGGCCTTGCGCAAGATCCCGATCATCGTCGATCCGAAGGTGGAGCATTTCAGCTATTACAAGGGTGTGACGGTGATCACGCCGAACCATCTGGAGGCCACGCAGGCCGCCGGATTGCATGGCGATGATGATCAGACCATCAACCAGGCCGGCACCATGATCAGACAACGGCTGGGGTGTCAGTCCGTGCTCATCACGCGCGGTGAAAAAGGGATGAGCTTGTATGAGGGTGAGGGGATGTCCTGGCATCTTCCGACGCAGGCCCGGCAAGTCTACGATGTGACGGGCGCCGGAGATACGGTCATCGGCACCTTGGCGCTGGCATTGGCAACCGGTGCAAATATGAGGGAAGCCGCAACGCTGGCCAATCATGCGGCCGGTATCGTTGTGGGTATGGTCGGCACGGCGACGGTCTCGCCCAAGCAGCTCCTGGAGACGGTCGGCAATGGCTAAATCATTGTCGTCGGTCATCGTGGTGATTCCGGCACGCTACGGCTCGTCGCGGTTTCCCGGGAAACCGCTGGTGAAGTTGGCCGGCAAACCGATGATCCAGCATGTCTATGAACGCGCGGTGGCCTGTCGCTCCGTGAACGAAGTCCTGGTGGCGACGGATGATGAGCGCATCAAGCAGGCCGTCGAACAATTCGGCGGCCGGGCCATCATGATGGGCGGCGAGTACCGGACAGGGACCGATCGTGTGGCGGCGGTGGCGCGGATGTTTGCGGGGGACTGTTTCCTGGATTTGCAGGGCGACGAAATTCCGCTGAACCCCGAGTTGCTGTCGGATCTCATCGACCCGTTTCTCCAGAGCGGCGCCGAAATGGGCACGTTGAAGCGCAAGATGGATGCGACCGACGATCTGCAGAATCCGGCGATCGTCAAGGTAGCGACGGATACCAAGGGCTATGCGCTGTATTTCTCGCGCGCGCCGATTCCACTGGTCCGTGACGATCCGAGCCGGCGTGTGGTAAGCGGGCTGCATTACATTCATCTCGGGGTCTATATCTATACCAAGGAAACCCTGCTGCGCTTTGCCGCGATGAAAACGGGCGTGTTGGAGGATGCGGAAAAGCTGGAGCAGTTGCGCGCGCTTGAAAACGGAGTCCGCGTGCGTGTCTGGGAGACGCCCTATGCTTCGCTGCGCATCGATACGCCGGAGGACGTCCCGGAGGCCGAAGAGAAATTGCGGCAGTATGAATCCCTGAAACAGGAACTCAACCTCAAACGGACCGCACCGAGCCGATGATGGGGGCAGCCATGAGCAAGTTTATTTTTGTTATAGGTGGAGTGGTGTCGTTGCAGGAGAAAGACTTGGCTTCGGCGTCGATCGGCAAGGCATGGGGGCGACCATGAGCAAGTTCATTTTTGTTACTGGTGGAGTGGTGTCGTCGCTGGGGAAGGGCCTGGCTTCGGCGTCGATCGGAAATCTCCTGGAGAGCCGCGGGCTCAAGATCACCTTCTTGAAGCTCGACCCCTACATCAATGTCGATCCGGGCACGATGAATCCCTATCAGCATGGCGAAGTCTTCGTCACCGAGGACGGCGCCGAAACGGATCTCGACCTGGGGCACTACGAGCGGTTCACCTCGCTGTCGCTGACGAAGGAAAGCAATTACACCACGGGACGGATCTATAATTCCGTCATCACGAAAGAGCGCCGCGGCGATTATCTCGGCGGCACCGTCCAGGTTGTGCCGCATATCACCGACGAGATCAAGCAATGCATCATGCGGATCTCGCAGGGGATCGATGTCACGATCGTCGAGATCGGCGGGACCGTCGGCGACATCGAAAGTCTGCCGTTTCTCGAAGCCATCCGCCAGATGCCCTACGACGTAGGCCGCGACAACGTGTTGTATGTCCACCTGACGCTGGTGCCCTACATCGGCGCGGCCGGTGAATTGAAGACCAAGCCCACGCAGCATTCCGTGAACAAGCTGCGCGAGATCGGTATTCAGCCGCATATTTTGCTCTGCCGCACCGATCGCTACATTCCGCCGGAGATGAAGGCCAAGATCGCGATGTTCTGCAACGTCGAAAAGGATGCCGTTATCACGGCCAAAGACGTCGAGACGATCTATGAAGTGCCGATCGTCTTCCGGAAGGAAGGCCTGGATGAACTGATCGTCCGGCAGTTGCATATCGAGACCGGCCCTCCGAATCTGCGCGAATGGGATGCGATGGTGCAGAAGATCAAGCATCCGAAACACGAAATCTCCGTCGCGCTGGTCGGGAAATATGCGGGGCTGAAGGAATGTTACAAGAGTCTGGCCGAGGCGCTGGTGCATGGCGGGATCGATCATGAGACGAAGGTCAACATCACCTGGATCGAGTCCGAGGACGTCGAGCGCCAGGGGACCGAGCGGATCTTGCGCGAGGCTGACGGGATTCTGATTCCCGGCGGGTTCGGGACGCGCGGGGTCGAAGGAAAAATTCTCACCATCAAGTATGCGAGAGAGCGCGAAGTGCCGTTCCTCGGGCTCTGCCTGGGGATGCAATGCGCCACCATCGAGTTTGCGCGGAACGTGGCGGGTCTGGCGGGAGCCAATAGTTCGGAGTTCGATGAGCAATCCCCGCACCCCGTCATTCATCTGATGTCCGATCAGCAGTCCGTGAGCGACAAGGGCGGGACCATGCGGCTGGGCTCCTACCTGTGCAAACTCGGGGAGGGGACACTGGCGCAGAAGATGTACGGCGTCAACGAGGTCGGCGAACGGCACCGGCATCGGTATGAATTCAACAATGCCTATCGCGAGCAA
Organism: Nitrospira sp.; assembly: GCA_013140455.1. Taxonomy (GTDB): domain Bacteria; phylum Nitrospirota; class Nitrospiria; order Nitrospirales; family Nitrospiraceae; genus Nitrospira_D. Next base: position 16,860 of record JABFSU010000121.1, read on the forward strand.
CTCACGGCCAAGGGATTGGTGCTGAGCGGCCTATCGCCGGACGGGCGGCTAGTTGAGATCGTGGAACTCAAGAAGCATCCCTGGTTTCTCGCGACGCAGTTCCATCCGGAATATCGTTCGCGTCCGCATCATCCGCATCCTCTATTCAGCGGATTTGTCGGCGCGGCATTGCGAAAAAAGCTGGGGCACTAGCTGAGATGCTGAAACGGGCTCCCAACGTCGTTCTCGGCTCGACAAAATCCTCAACGTACCCCTGAGGGTACGCCTGCGGTTTTGTCTCGCCTGCGGCCTTGTTGGATAGCCCGTTTGAGCATCTCAAGGAAAATTGGAAGAAATTAGAACTATGGCGCACGAAGTCCAAATCGGTTCGTTCAAAGTGGGAGCGGGAAACCGCCCGTTCCTGATTGCCGGCCCTTGCGTCATCGAGAGTGAACAACTGGTGTTGGATACGGCCGGGAAAATTGCGGAGATCACCAAGTCGCTCGGCATCCCCTATGTCTTCAAGTCGTCGTTCGACAAGGCCAACCGGACTTCCATCAAGTCGTACCGGGGCCCCGGTATCGAGAATGGTTTGGCGGTCTTGAAGAAGGTGAAGGAGCAGCTGGGGCTTCCAGTTCTGACCGATGTCCATACGGACGAGCAGGCGACGGAAGCGGGGAAAGTGGTTGATGTCCTACAGATTCCCGCCTTCCTCTGCCGTCAGACCGATCTGCTCATCGCCGCGGCGAAAACCGGCAAAGTGGTCAACGTGAAGAAGGGGCAATTCCTCTCGCCGCCTGAAATGGCCAACGCCGTGAAGAAGGTGGAAGAGTGCGGGAGCCAACGCATTGTGCTCACGGAGCGTGGGTCGTCCTTCGGCTACAACAACCTCGTCGTCGATATGCGCTCTTTCCCCATCATGCGGAGCTTCGGTTACCCGGTCGTCTTCGACGCCACGCATAGCGTGCAATTACCCGGCGGCGGGGGCACGAAGTCCAGCGGCCAGCGGGAGTTCGTCGAGCCGTTGGCCTGCGCGGCAGCCGGCGCCGGGGTGGACGGATTTTTCATGGAAGTGCACCCCAATCCGGATGAGGCGTTGTCGGACGGTCCGAACATGGTGCCGCTGCATCAACTAAAATCTTTGCTCGAACGGGTGATGCGGATATGCGACGCGGCAAAACCACGCAGCTAAAGCCGAAATCGAAGCGTTCCCCCGCGCCCAAAGGTGTGAAGAGCCTGGGAAGTCTGGGCGACGGGAAGCGTGTGTTGGAGATCGAAGCGCGTGCCGTCCAGGCACTCGTCGATCGGATGGACAGCAAGTTTGAAAAGGCTGTGGACTTGCTGGCTCAGTGTAAGGGCAAGGTCGTAGTCTCCGGGATGGGTAAGTCCGGGTTGATCGGCCAGAAGATTGCCGCGACGTTGGCCAGCACCGGCACGTCCTCATTTTTTCTCCATCCGGCAGAAGGCGTGCACGGCGACTTGGGCATGCTGGCTCGTCGCGATGCGTTGATCGCTATTTCCAATAGCGGCGAGACGGCTGAGCTGTTGCAGATTCTGCCCTATGTCGAGCGCATGGGGATTCCGGTGATTGGTCTCACGGGTCGGATGACATCGACTCTGGCTAAGCAGAGTGATGTGGCGCTGGACGTCTCGGTGTCGGAGGAGGCCTGTCCCATGGGGCTCGCGCCGACGGCCAGTACGACGGCGACGTTGGCGCTGGGCGATGCGCTGGCCGTGGCATTGTTGCAGAAGCGCGGATTCAAAGAAGAAGACTTTGCACAATTCCATCCGGGCGGCACGCTCGGGCGACGATTGCTGGTCAGAGTAAAAGACCTCATGCATGCGGGGGCCGATTTGCCCAAGGTTGATGAGTCGGTGCCCGGTACCACGGCGATGTTGGAAATGACCGCGAAGAAGCTTGGAATGACGACGGTGGTCGATCAAGCAGGGAAGCTGGCCGGAATCATCACCGATGGAGACTTGCGGCGGTTCATCCAGGGCGGCGGCGATTTCACCAAGGCGACCGCGAGCGCACTCGCGTCGAGACAGCCACGGACCATCGGACCCGATGATCTGGCGGCGAAAGCGGTCGAAATGATGGAACGGTTTTCCATCACGACACTCGTGGTGACCGAAGGCGATCGGAACATCCGCGGGGTGATTCATTTGCATGATCTCTTGAAGAGCGGCATCGTATAGCAGCCGGATGCTGAAAAAGTCTCCCAGCGGCGTTCTCACCTTGAATGCATCCTCAACGTAGCCCAGAGGCTACGCCTCCGGTGCATTCATCGGCTGCGGCCTTGCTGGGCGAGCTTTTTGAGCATCCGGCTGGTTAATATCTTGTTGTTCCAAGCGAGTAGTGGTATCAAGTTCGAGTGGATCTAGTTGGTTTTCAGTAGTTTCCAAGAGGATCGCAAACAGCTATGAATCGCGTCTTAGCAGCGTGGCGGGAAATCGGACAGGACTCGCTGAATCTGCCCAACCTGCTCACGCTTACCCGCATTCTCTTGATTCCGGTGTTCGTCGTGTTGTTTGTCACGCCGGATCAGGATCGCTCGCTCATGGCGGCCATCGTGTTTGTCGTGGCGGCCGTGACGGATATGCTTGATGGCTATCTGGCGAGACGGTCGGGTCAGGTGACCAAGCTCGGAAAGTTGCTCGATCCCATCGCCGACAAACTGTTGGTGTTGTCCGCACTGATTCTGCTCGTGAACGTGGACCGGGTCAGCGCCCTGGTGGCCATTTTGATCATTGCTCGGGAATTGGGCGTGACGGGTATTCGTGCGATTGCCGCCAGTGAAGGGTTCATCATCGCCGCGGAGACGACGGGGAAGTACAAGATGGCCTTGCAGGTTGTGGCCATCGTCATGCTCATTCTTGAAGGAACCTGGCTCGGTGCCCTGGGGAATCTTCATCTTGCCGGGACGGTGACGCTCTATCTGTCGTTGCTGCTTGGATATGTCTCCGGCGGGCAGTATGTGTGGAGTTTTTGGAAGCAGGTCGTGGAAAAAGGACTCTAACCTCGATCCAGCGTATACCCTACGCGCGCAGTTCCTAGTTCTCTCACTCACATGGAAAACGAGTTGCTCTGGGTTCTCATGGCAATGGCCGGCTACCTGCTGGGGGCTATTCCATTCGGCATTGTCGTGTCCAAAGCGATGGGATTGCCCGATCCGCGCACGGTCGGCAGCAAGAACGTCGGCTTCACCAACGTGCTGCGGGTCTCCGGCAAGAAAGCCGGCATCCTGACGTTGATCGGCGACATGGGTAAAGGTTGGGTGATGGGTTTTGCCGCCACACAGCTGTTTCAGCAGGAGTGGATGATTCTGCTGGTTGCTCTGGCGCCGTTCCTGGGTCACCTCTTCTCGCCGTTTCTTGGATTCAAAGGGGGCAAGGGTGTGGCGACAGCGCTGGGCTCTGTCCTGGGCGTGGAGCCCGCGATCGGATTTGTTTTGCTCATGGCCTGGCTCGGCGCCGTCGCCATGTGGCGCTATTCCTCGGGCGGGGCACTGACCGCATTCGGGCTCTTTCCACTGATTGCCGCGTTGGCTCGTCCGACCGTTGAATTCGTGCTCTTCTCCGTGATCGTCAGTGGGCTGATTGTGCTGAAGCACAAAGGCAACGTTGAACGCCTCTGGAACGGGACCGAGAGCAAGATCGGGCAGAAGAAGAGCTAATTCTCTGTGCTCGCCCACCACGCACGTAAGACCCCCATCGAATTTTTATCAGATCAGGCGGCGCTCGCTCGGGCTAGGACGCGTTTGAACGCGTCCAGGGTCGGGAGGGTGAGAACACTGCGCGCACGTAAGGATCAAGCCGCGCTGTCCTCATGGAAAAAAGAAAAGTAAGAACTCCTCTTGAGGGTGCTGTTAACGACAGCTTGGGTACTGTCTATTCATGTCTTGGGAAGGATTGGTGGAGGAGCGAGGGACGAGTGCTCGATAGGCGAGTTCGGTTTCAGACTGACTCAACGGCTTAGCCAAAGAGTTTTCCCTGCGGGTGCACCTCGGGCCTGATCTCCGGCCAAAGCTTGAGAAACGATGCTGCGGAAACGCGAGCGAGCTCGCTTGGTTCAATCTTGTTCAAACCGCCACCGTATACCCGGCCTTCGCCCCGCAGTTCGTGGCCAGTGACTTGACCGAGCAATGCGTGGACGGCTTCGGCACGGTTGGGATGTCGGCGAAGCATCGCCGCAAGGTTATGCTGCGGGTAAAGCATCAGGTAAAGATTGGTCCCAATTGCTTTTGAGCGGTTCCAGATGAAGCGGAACGGCTGCTTGTCGGCAGAGCCACGGCCCATGTATGTGCAGAGGAACGGGGAGGGCTCTCGTTGTTCTTGCTTGTACCATGGACTGCGTTTACCGATCAGATAGCCATCCATGATGCCAAGCGACTGAGCGGACCTCAAGTATTTCCAAAGTTCCGGGTGCTTGGCCTCGACCATCGTCTCGGGTAGATTGCAATCGATGACACAGAGCTGGCGGTCGAGGAGGGGGTAGCCATCGCTGTCAGCGTCGATGCTCGTGGATTTCAGATGCCGTGGGCTGGGAAGGATCGGGCGGAGGTATTTGCCCGGAAGCCCGAGGCTTTTCGCGTCGGCGCGGTCGAGCACAAAAAACTTGTTGCAGCCGGTGGCGATGCCTCGTTGGACCCGGAAGAGGTCGCCAAGCGTCGGGCCTGTACCATCGCTAAGCGTGCGTCGATCGTTCTTCGCGTGACTCGGGTATACGGTCCACTTGCGAGATTGGCATAATTGTTCACGTGAGATGAGGTCGCGGGCATGTGGCTCTGCCAGTGTGCCGCCATAGGTGAATTCGATGGCATGAGCGGCGGCGGGCGGCGTCTTGCGGAACACCAGCACGACCGACGACACAAGGGCATCACCGAACTGAACATCATCGGGATCGAAGCGGTGAGCACGGATCAGGGTGACGCGATCCGCGAGGAAGCTCTTGAGGGCCGCGCCGTAGTTGACGTCCATGAACTCCGAGGGGATGAGCCACGCGGCGATCCCACCGTCTTCCATCCAGGCCGTGGCGAGCAAAAGAAAGTAGACGTATAGACCCGCAAGGCCATTGACTTCAACCCCGGTCATCTTGAGCGCAAGGCGCCGGAGGCGCTCCTTGTCTTCTCGGCTCAGGTGATGGTGTCGGACATAGGGTGGGTTCGCCAGGATAATGTTGGGCGCAGGTGGGCATGAGCCGTTAGCCACGACTCGGGTGAAATCGCCGCGTACAATCTCAAGCCCGGCGTTGGCCCACAGATCTCGGGCGGCGTCGGCAAATGCGGGATCGAGCTCGATTCCGACGGCGCTGCTGATTCGCTTGGAACCGAAAACTTCGAGCGCCGCCGAAAAGAAACTGCCTGAGCCGATGGAAGGGTCGGCAAAGCGAATGCTGCCTTTGGTCCGACCGAGGACCGACTTGACGTAGCGAGCGATCTCGACGGCAAGTGCATTGGGTGTTGCGAACTGGCCAAGGCGATTCCGCTCCGCAGCCGACTTGCGTGTATCGATTTCTGCCTGAATGGCTTGTCGCCGCGATTCAATCAAGCTGTCCTCGTAAGCGATCACGCGATTTACAGTCCCAGTTTTACAAGGTCGTCAATGCGATGCTCCCAGACCCAGTCGATACCCTCGGCGGCTTCGTATCCCAAGTAGTCACTACCAAAGTAGCCACAGAGAAACAACACGAACGGCACGGTTTCGCCATAGGCGTCTTGAAGTTGGTGGATCTTGGTGGCTTCTTCTTTTCGCCGCTTGTTGGTGTTGGTGAAGTCACCAGCCGACTTGGCTTCGATCAGGATCGGCAGCCGATCCTTGCGCCGCTTCTTAGGCTGAATCACTACGTCAACCGGAATATTGACTTTGAGCGCCTTGCCAACCGCGAGGTTCATGCGGAATGCATATGTCGCAGTTTTCATTTCGGTCAATGGCTGCCCGCTGGGATGGTTTTGCTTTCGGTAGCCTCGGGCGTCGAGCCAATCGCCCACGAGTTTGAGTTGCCGTTGTTCCTGAGCATTACGGACGATGGGGTTTGCCACGGCGCTGCATAAGCGGTCAGCGACGATCGTTGATGCTCGGTCGCGTTCGTGATCGGTCGGGTCTTTCTCGGCGCCCAGCCACGGGAAGATATCACGGTCCAGGAGCCTTGAGATGATGCGACAGAGTTTGGTCAACTCCACATTCAACTCGACGGCATTCATCTTGGTCGGGAGCTTGCCATCTTCCATCCGACCGACGAGGTTCTTACTCGCGGCCGCCAAGCCGACCAAGCGCTCCACGGCCAACGGCGGAGCCGTACACATGCGGAGCGTTGACAGCGCACTCGGATTGTTTTTGAGAGTGGTGATGTCGATGCTGCGCAGGTCTCTGGTGGCGAGCAATGCCGCTTTGACATGTCCGGTAGTCTGCACGCGTGTCGAGCGAAACGCCTCGGGTGCGAAGCGCATGAACCACTGGTTGAACTGGTCAACG